>JAZLBG010000023.1:0-49910 GCA_045613585.1 Candidatus Fimenecus sp.
GCTCCCCTAAAAGGGGAGCTGTCGAGCGAATGCGAGACTGAGGGGTTTGTTTTGTTGGGAGTATAACCCCTCTGTCACTTCGTGACATCTCCCCTTTCAGGGGAGACAAGAATTTGAAAGAGCCCGACAAACTCAAATTTACCAAACCAATTCAAAATGTCATTCTGAGGAGCATCGCGACGAAGAATCTCTTCAAATGTGAACAATAATCTCAAATCAAATTCAAATATAGTCAAAATAACCAAATCTCAATAGCAAAATTTGTATGTTGTAACATTGAAAATATTGCAAAAAAGTGTTACTATGATATTATGAAAATATGGGAGTTGATTTAATGAAAAAAACAAGTAAACTTTTGACTGTCTTGTTGATAGTCATAACATTTCTTACTGCTATGGCAGTAACATCATTTGCAAAAACAAGTGGTAATTTTGTATACGCAGTTTTAGACGATGGTACAGTTTCAATTACAGATTATATAGGAACTGCAACAGGCGTTACAATTCCATCGAAAATTGACGGTTACAATGTAACGGAAATTGGTTCATATGCATTTTATGAGTGTGATGCATTAACAAGCGTAACCATACCAAACAGCGTGAAAACTATAGGTGCTAGTGCTTTTGAGTATTGTAAGAACTTATCAAAAGTAACGCTTGGTAGTAGCGTAACTGAAATTGGTGAATTTGCTTTTTATCACTGTGATGCATTAACAAGTATAACAATACCAAACAGCGTAAAAATCATAAGCGAGTGTGCTTTTGGTTGGTGTGGTAACTTATCAAAAATAACAATTGGTAATGGTGTAACTGAAATTGGCAAAGATGCATTCACATATACAGCATATTATGACAATGAAAATAATTGGGAAAATAATACATTATATATTGGTAGTTATTTAATTGAAGTTAATAGATTCGACTTTGCAGGTGAATGTGCAATAAAATCAGGAACATTAGTTATTGCAGATAGTGCACTTTATGACTGTGAGATGACAAGTGTTACAATTCCAAATAGTGTAAAAACTATAGGTTGTAGGGCTTTTCAGTATTGCGATAACTTATCAAAAATTACAATCGGTAGTGGTGTAACTAAAATTGGTTTAGAAGCTTTTTTTGGATGTCGTGCATTAACAAGTGTTACAATTCCTGCTAATGTAAAAACTATAGGTGATAGTGTTTTTTCTTATTGTAATAATTTAACAACAATTAATGTATCATCAAGCAATAAGCATTACTCATCAACAGATGGTGTATTGTTTAATAAAGATAAAACAATACTTATTCAGTATCCAAGAGGTAAAGCTACAACATCATATACAATTCCAAATAGCGTAAAAACTGTAGGTTATGGTGCTTTTGAAAATTGTAATAACCTATCAAAAATTACAATCGGTAGTGGTGTAACTGAGATTGGTGAATTCGCGTTCTTTGGTTGTGACGCGTTAACAAGTGTAATAATTTCAAATAGTGCAAAAACTATTATAGGTAATCAATCTTTTAGTAATTGTAGTAGTTTGTCAAATTTAACAATCGGCAACAGTGTGTCGGAGATTGGTGCATATGCATTTCATGGTTGTGGTTCACTGACAAATATTACAATTCCCAATAGTGTAAAAACCATATGTTATGGTGCTTTTCAGTCTTGCGATAACTTATCAAAAATTACAATCGGTAGTGGTGTAACCGAAATCGGTAATGGTGCGTTCTCATATACAGCATATTATGATAATGAAGATAATTGGGAAAATAATGTATTGTACATTGGCAAGTATTTAATTGAAGCAAAAGACGAGCTTAATGGTGCATATACAATAAAATCAGGTACATTGGCTATTGCGGAAAGTGCTTTCGGTTACTGCGATGCATTAACAAGTGTTACAATACCTAATAGCGTAAAAGCTATAGGTGTAGGGGCTTTTGTTGATTGCAAAGCATTAAAAAATATAATAATTCCCAACAGCGTAAAAACTATAGGCGACCATGCTTTTGGACGTTGCTATAACTTATCAAAATTAACGCTTGGTAGTAGCATAACTGAAATTGGTGAATTTGCGTTTTCTAACTGTACTGCATTAACAAGTATAACAATTCCAAGTAATGTAAAAACTATGGGCAAAGGTGCTTTTTATGGTTGTAATTCTTTAAAAACAATAGAAGTACCATCAAATAATAAATATTTCTCATCTAAAGATAACGTACTTTTTAACAAAAATAAAACTGCGCTTATTCAGTATGCTGCAGGTAAAACTTCAACATCATACACAATTCCAAATAGTGTAATAACTGTAGATTATGGAGCTTTTGGCGGCTGTACAAAGTTATCAAAAATTACAATCGGTAGTGGCGTAACTTCAATTGGTCCAGATGCTTTTTCTGGCTGTAATGCATTAACAAGTGTTACAATTCCAAATAGCGTAAAAACTATAGGCTATAGTGCTTTTGGCGGTTGTGCAAAGTTATCAAAAATTACAATCGGTAATGGTGTAACTGAAATTGATGACGATGCATTTGGTGGTTGCGAATCATTAACAAGCATTACAATCCCTGCAAATGTAAGATATATAGGTGCACGTGTTTTTTATGTGTTTGATGAAAACAGTGGTATGCCTACAGTAAATATCAAAATCAAAGGTTATAAAGGAACATATGCAGAAACTTATGCAAATTATGATGGAATAGAATTTGTTTCTCTCGGCAGTATTCCAACATCAAAAACAGGACTATATAAACTTGGTGATACTTGGTGCTATGTAGAAGATGGTAAGGTAGATTATGAATTTAACAGTCTAGCAAAATATAATGGTAACTGGTATTGTATTGAAGATGGTGTTAAAGACTCATCGTTCACTGGACTCTATAAATATTCAGGTAAATGGTATTATGTAAAAAATGGCGTTGTTGACAAATCATATACTGGTCTTGCAAAGCGTAATGGCAAATGGTATCACATTAGCAAGGGTATTGTCGATTTTGATTATACAGGTTTAAGTAAATATGGTGCAAAGTGGTACTACATGGAAGATGGTAAGTTAGATAAGACTTTTACTGGACTTTGCAAGTATAGTGATAAATGGTACTACGTGAAATCAGGTGTAGTGAACACAAGCTACACAGGACTCGTAAAACATACAGATGGCAAGTGGTATTATGTAAAGAAAGGTGTTAAAACATCGTACACAGGAACAGTAACTTACAACGGCAAAAAATACAAAGTTAAAAATGGCGTAAAAGTTTAATATAATATAAAAACGGCGAGGTTTTTAACCTCGCCGTTAATTTTGCATTTTTCACTTATTCAATCACTTCGCAAACATCTTCCAATGCTTTTCTAACTTTATTCCTTGGTGCTTCGTCCGCTGAATATCCAGTTGCAATTACAAGTCTTATTTTATCTTCAATGTCAAAATATTCGCGCACTTTTTCTTCTTCAACCATACCGATAATGCAAGTGCCAAGTCCTAAATCAGCCGCCTGCAAACAGTAATGAGCAACCGAAAGACCAATATCATTTTCTGCCCATTTTTGGCTGTTTTTAACTGTTTCAATAACAAATGATTTAAGTGTTGCAGGTCTTTCTGTAACAATAGTAAATGCAGGACAATTCTGTACGAATTTGTTTGCACCATTTGGCTGAATGCATTCTCTTATTTTCTCTGCATTTTCACCACCATTGATAATATAATATTTCCAAGGCTGTGAGTTGCAAGCAGATGGGCTAAGTCTTGCTGCATCAACACATTTAAGGAGCAAATCAGTATTTACTGACTCACCATTATAATTTCTACAACTTTCTCTTTTCAAAATAAGTTCACTAAACATAATAATATCTCCTGAAATTAAGTTGCAATAATTATACATTAAAATATATTTTCAATCAACAATTTATTATGGACTTTTACAAAAATCTTTGATAAAATAAAGAATAGTGATATAGGAGTGATTATATGGCACATCTTTCTCTTGATAAAAATTGTTTTTTAATGACTGAACTTTATGAGCTTACAATGGCAAACGGACTCTATATGAGCGGTAAAGCAGACGAAATTGCATATTTCGATTTGTTTTTTAGAAAAGTTCCTGATAAAGGCGGCTTTGCAATTTTTTCAGGTCTTTCACGAATTGTTGAACTCATTAAAAACATTAAGTTTTCTGATTCTGATTTGGAATATCTTTCATCAATAGGACTTTGTGACGGATTTGTTGATTATCTGCGCAACTTTAAGTTTGAATGTGATATCTGGGCAGTTCCAGAAGGTACTCCAATATTTCCAAACGAGCCGGTAATCAAAGTTCGTGGCCCTATTATTCAGGCACAACTTATTGAAACTTTGTTGCTTATTTGTATGAATCACCAAAGTCTTATTGCAACAAAGGCAAATCGTCTTGTTCGCGCTGCTAAAGGTACAGCAGTTGCTGAGTTTGGCACTCGTCGTTCGATTGGTTACGATTCTGCTTTCTATGGCTCTCGTGCAGCATATATTGGTGGTTGTGTTGGCACGTCAGGTGTTGTTCAGGGCAAAGAATTTGGAATTCCTACAATGAATGCTATGATTCATAGCTGGGTGCAGATGTTTGATAACGAATATGATGCTTTTTGCGAATATGCAAAACAATACCCTGATAATTGTTCACTTGTGGTTGATACTTACGACACAATCCGTAGTGGCGTGCCTAATGCAATCAAAGCTTTTGATGATGTGTTAAAACCTATGGGCAAACGTCCTGTAAGCATTCGTATTGACTCGGGCGATATAACATACCTTTCTAAAAAGGCAAGAAAAATGCTTGACGAGGCTGGCTACCCTGATTGTAGTATTACTGCATCAAACTCACTTGATGAGCATATTATCAATGATATGATTTTACAAGGCGCAAAAGTTGATTGCTTTGTAGTAGGGGAAAGACTCATTAATTCTGCATCTTCACCGATTTTCAGTGGCGTTTATAAACTTTCGGCAGTTGAGAAAAATGGCGAGATAATTCCTAAAATTAACTTGTCTGAAAATGTTAGCAAAATCACAACACCTCATTCTAAAATGTTATACAGATTGTTTGATTGTGACACAGGTAAGGCAATTGCTGATGTGCTTACTCTCGAAAATGAAAAAATTGACGAAAGCAAACCATATACACTTTTTGACCCTGATTTCACATGGAAACGCAAAGAAGTTGAGAATTTTGTTGCAAGAAAATTGCTTGTTCCTGTATTCAAAGCAGGTAAGTGTGTATATACTGAGCCATCAGTTGACGAAATCAGAGATTATTGTTCAGAGCAAATTGATAATCTTTGGGAAGAAGTTAAACGTTTTGAAAATCCACACACTTATTATGTTGACCTTTCAGAAGAGTTGTGGAGAATTCGTAAAGATTTAATAGAAGAGCATAAAGGAGTAAAGAAATAATGAATATTTGGCATGATATTGACAGCAGCAGAATTACAAGAAAAGACTTTGAAGCAGTTATTGAAATTTCAAAGGGCAGTAAAATGAAATATGAGCTTGATAAAGAAACGGGTATGTTAAAACTTGACCGTGTTCTTCATACATCAACTCACTATCCTGCAAACTACGGCTTTATTCCAAAAACTTTTGCTGATGATAATGACCCGCTTGATGTACTTGTGCTTTGCTCAGAACGAATCGAGCCAATGGCACTTGTCCGTTGTTACCCAATCGGTGTTATTTCTATGATGGATGGTGGTCATGCTGACGATAAGATTATTGCAATTCCATTTGGCGACCCTACTTACAATGAATATAAAGATATCAGTCAGCTTCCAAAACATGTATTTAATGAAATGACACATTTCTTCAAGGTATATAAAATGCTTGAAAATAAAGACACAGTAATTGACGAAGCAAAAGGTGCGATTACTGCTATTGAAATTATTGAAGATGCAATTGAGGGTTATAAAAAGAAATTTGGATGATTAAAAACTAAATAAAACCGCTTTAAACACCTTATTCCCTGTGGAATAGGGTGTTTTTTTGTGCTTTTTTGTATTGTGCAAAACATACAAAAAAATCTTGAAAAATTTGTAGAAAAATGCACAAAAGATTTTTTGCGTTTTTCTTGCATTTTTTGAAGTATTATTGTATAATAAATGCATCGGTGGGGGAGAAATGCACCGAAATTACATTAAAAAGGCTAATTAGACAAAAATTAACTAAAGAAAAGGAGTGAACAAAATCGTGTTTGTAAGCAATTATTATCATAATCTTGACTCAAAAAACCGTTTGTTTATTCCTGCCCGTTTCCGTGACCAACTTGGTGAAAGACTTTACATTATGCCAGGTCCGGGCGCATCTTTGTTTATTTATCCTGAAGAAGATTTTAATGTGATTGCAGAACAATACAGACAAAAAAATCGTGACCTTGAAAAGCAAATGGCATTTTTCAGCAGTGTTAGTGATACAACTATTGATAATCAGGGTAGAGCAACTATTGATGCTCGCCACGTGCAACATGCTGAACTTAAGAAAGAAGTTGCAATAATCGGTAGTGGTCGCAGAATTGTGATTATGCCACTTGAAAAATTCAAGATTTCTGAAACAAATTCAGCTTCTGCAATCGACTACTCAACAGATATTGATTGGTAATAGAATATGGAATTTTCACATATTTCAGTTTTGTTTGAAGAAACAATAGAATCTTTGGGTATCAAATCAGAAGGTTTGTATGTTGACTGTACCTGTGGCGGAGCGGGGCATTCCAAGGCAATCCTTGAACGCATCCCGGACGGTGTTCTTGTTGCAATTGACCGTGACCCCGACGCCATTCAGGTTATAACAGAGCGTATAGGCTCTGCACCTCAGGTAGAAATAGTCAACGATAATTTTAATAATATAAAAGGTATATTGAATGGCAGACAAGCAGATGGAATTCTTGCAGATTTAGGTGTTAGTTCATTTCAGCTTGATACTGCTGAACGTGGTTTTTCGTTCCATCATGATGCACCACTTGATATGCGAATGAGCAAATCAGGAAAAAGTGCTTATGATGTGGTGAATGGATATACCGAATATGAACTTGCAAATATAATTAATCGATATGGTGAAGAAAAGTTTGCAAGAAATATTGCCAGAAACATCGTTAAGGCAAGAAGTCAGAAAAATATAGAAACAACTCTTGAGCTTGCTGAAATCATTAAAGATTCAGTTCCTGCAAAATATCGCCGTGATGGACATCCTGCAAGAAAAACTTTTCAGGCAATAAGAATTGAGGTTAATGATGAACTCTCAACTCTTGCACAAGCCGTGGATGATATGTTTCATAGTCTTAAAGTGGGTGGCAGACTTTCAATAATCACATTCCATTCTCTTGAAGACAGAACGGTTAAAGAAAAGTTTCGTGAATTTACAATAGGTTGCACTTGCCCTAAAGAATTTCCGGTTTGTGTGTGTGGAAAAACACCTGAAGGTAAATTGATTAATAAAGGTGTTTCGGCAAAACAATCAGAATTAGATATGAATAACAGAAGTCGAAGTGCAAAACTTCGCACAATCGAAAGACTAAGATAAATAAATTAAAGTTGTGGAAGTTAAAGTGAAAGGAAGAACGAATATGGCACAGTATAATGGTTACAAGTCATATAACATTGAACAGTTCGAGCCAAAAGTGGTATCGACTAGTAACGCTGCGCCTAAAATGAAACCTGCACCACAAAGAAGACCACAACTTGAACTTGTTAAAAAGCCTAGACCGAACGCTACTCAAGTTCGCGGTGAAACACAATTAGCTGCAAGACAAGCTAAAAAAATATTTGTAATAGCAATGACTATTCTTATGTTTATGGCGATGGTTATTTATAGCCGAGTACAGCTTGATGAAATTAATCGAGATATAAGCAATAAAGAAAATGCAATAGAACTTGCACAAAGTGATTCTATAAAACTTAACAACGCTTTAAGTTCTATGATTTCTATTAATAATGTTGAAGAATACGCTGCTAATGTTCTTGGTATGGTAAAAGTTCAGGATTATCAAGTAGTGTATGTTGATTTATCGTCAAGTGATAGTGTAGTAGTTGCGAATGGTAAACAGACCGATCAGTCTGATGTAATAAAAGCAAACAACAAGTAATATATTGAATTGAAGGCAAAGAGAGTTGAGAAATCTTGACTCTCGTTGTTTTATTGTATGAGGTAATTGAAAGGAGTAGTAAAAATGAACAGAAAGCCTACAAAAAGAATGGAATTACGTTCTCTGATTGCATTCGGTTTGTTTTGCGCATTCCTTTTGTGTCTTATAGGTAACCTTTTTTGGATTCAAATTATCAACGGAGAAACTTATCGCCTTAAAGCAGAAAAAAATCAATTGAGTGATACTGTTGTGAATGCAAATCGTGGAACAATTTATGACTCAAATATGAAAGTTTTGGCTCAAAGTGCTTCTGCATGGCTTGTTTATATTAACCCATCAAGAATTTCAACAGAAGAACAAAAAAGACTTCTTGTTGATGGCTTTGTGGAACTTTTTGAACTTAACAGAGAAACTGTTGAGAAAAAAGTAAACCGCAGCGAAAGTGGTTATGAAAAAATTATAGGACAGATTGATAACGGTCAAAAGGATGCTCTTAAAAAGTATTTATCAGACCATAAAGACCAAAAACTTGGCACAATTGTTGGTATTGACCCTGATACAAAACGTTATTATCCTCTTGGTTCATTTGCATCAACAGTTTTAGGCTTTACGGGCTCTGAAGACAAAGGTCGTTCTGGTCTTGAGCTTAAATATAACGAAGAGTTAACGGGTGAAGCAGGACGAATTATTACTGCAAAAAACGCTTTGTCTGGTGAAATGCCAAATGATTACGAAACTACATATGATGCTGAACAGGGCAAAAGCCTTGTGCTTACTATTGATGAAGTAATTCAGTATTATCTTGAACAACAACTTTCACAAGCGATAGACGAGACTCAAGCAAAATATGCTTATGGAATTGTTATGGATGTTAAAACAGGCGCAATTCTTGGTATGTCAACAATGCCTGATTATAATTTGAATTCACCTTATGAAATCCATTCAAATAAAGTTCTTGAAGAACTTGAAAAAATTGAAGATATAACAGAAAAATCAAAAGCTGAAAATAATGCGTTGTTCTCACAGTGGCGAAACAGAGTAGTCAGTGACTCCTATGAACCGGGCTCTGTATTTAAACTTTTTGTGGCGGCTGCTGGTCTTGAAGAAGGCGCAATCACAAGAACAAGTACATATAACTGTACAAGTTCAATTAAGGTTGCAAACTATTATCAGCATTGTTATAACCACAAAGTTCACGGCACACAAACAGTTGCTGAAGCACTTCCTAATTCATGTAATACATACTTTATTACATTAGGTCAAAAATTAGGTAAAGAAACATTTTCAAAGTATTTTGAAGCATTTGGATTTACAGAAAAAACAGGCGTTGACTTACCATCAGAAGCAACACCTGTAGCGAATAAAACATATTACACAGTTGACAGAATGGGTATTGCAGAACTTTCATCTGCATCATTCGGCCAGACTTTCCAAGCAACCCCAATTCAAATGATAACAGCTGTTGCATCTTTGGGTAATGGTGGCAAACTTATGACACCATATATTGTAGATAAAGTGCTTGATGCAGATGGCAACATCATTGAAGAAACAGAACCAACTATGAGAAGACAGGTTGTTTCTGAAAAAACTGCCGACCTTATGTGCGAACTCATGGAAGAAGTTGTTGTATGGGGTACTGCAAAAAATGCTTATGTAGCAGGCTATCATGTAGCAGGCAAAACAGGTACAAGTGAAAAACTTAATACAGACGATATGTGTATTGCTTCATTTGCTGGTTTTGCTCCAGCAAATGACCCTCAAATTGCAATTCTTATTGCTGTTGATGAACCTTTATATTATGCAACTGGTGGTTCAGGTGCAGCACCTGTAGCTGGTAGAATATTTGAAAATATTCTTGCTTATCTTAATATTGACCCACAATATAGTGATGAAGAATTAACTAATACAACTGTTACAGCACCTAACCTTGTAGGCGCTGAAACCGCTACTGTAAGGTCAAAAGCAAGTGGGTTTACTGTTAAGGTAATAGGTGAAGGTGAAACTGTAATTTCTCAAATGCCTTCTGCAAATCAATCAATGCCTAAAAATGGTATGATAGTTGTATATACAGAAGAAAATAGCCCTAAAAACACTGCAACAGTACCTAATCTAACAGGCTTAACAGTTGCTGAGGCTAATCGAGTTGCTGTAAATGCAGGATTTAACATAAAAATTGCAGGTACAACTCAAGGAGCAGGTCAAGTACTTTCTTATAATCAAAGTATTCCTGCTGAAACCACTGAAGAAACAGGTGCAATAATTACAGTATATTTCCGTTCAAGTGAAAATGTAACGGATTAGTGAGGTAACAATTTAATGAAACTTTCTACTCTTCTTAAGGATGTTGAAACACTTAACGTGTATGAAGATGTGGAAGTTGAAAGAGTAACGGATAATAATAAAGAAAATTTAGAAAATGCCTTGTATGTGTGTATTGATGGTAATCGTGTTGACGGTCACTCACTGGCAAAATCTTCAATTGAAAGTGGCGCTGTAGCGGTTCTCACTTCTTGCGATTTAGGAATTGCAAATCAGATTATTGTTAAAAATACAAGATGTGCATATGCAAAAATATCGGCAAATTTTTATGGAAATCCTGCCGAGAAATTAAAACTAATAGGTATAACTGGTACAAATGGTAAAACCTCAACTGCATTTTTTATAAAAGGGATTCTTGAAAATCTTAGTAAAAAATGTGGAATAATTGGTACCGTTAAAAATGATATGGGAAATGGCGAGTGTGAAGCAACATTAACTACCCCAGAACCCATGAAGTTGCATGGATTTTTAAGGCAAATGGTTGATAACGGATGTGAATACTGTGTAATGGAGGTTTCTTCACAAGGGCTCCACCAAGAACGGGTATTTGGACTTCGTTTTCAAGGTGCAGTGCTGACAAATATTACTCCAGAGCATCTTGATTATCACGGCAGTATGCAAAATTATATAGATGCAAAACTGCAACTATTTAATATGTCAGAATTTGCTTGTATAAATATAGATGATGATAATGTAAAATCGATATTGAAGAGAATAAAATGCCCATATAAAACCATATCAGAAATAAGTAATGATGCTGATTACACTGCAAAAAATGTCGTTTGCAACGAAAAAGGTGTACGATATGAATTTGTAGGAATGGATTGTATTGGCAGAATAGAAATGAAAATTCCAGGCAGATTTACAGTTTATAACTCGTTGTGCGCAGTTGCTGTATTGCTTAAAATGGGCTTTTCAATTGATGATATTGCAAGGTCTTGTAAAAATCTTGACTATATAAAAGGCAGAACTGAAATTGTAAAAACACCAAGAAATTTTACTGTTATGATAGATTATGCCCATACACCTGACGGATTAAAAAGTATTCTCGAAAGTGTTCGTGAAATTACAAGAGGTAAGGTAATAACAGTATTTGGTTGCGGTGGTGACCGCGATAAATCCAAACGGTCAGAAATGGGCAGAATAGCAGGTGATTTATCAGATTTGGCGGTTGTTACAAGTGATAACCCAAGAACTGAAAATCCAATTCTTATTATTAATGACATTCTCTATGGAATGGAAAAAGCAAAATCCCGTATTGCGGTAATTGAAAATCGTCGTCAGGCAATTGAGTTTGCTTTGTCAAAGGCGCGGGTAGGCGATTTGGTGTTACTTGCCGGCAAGGGACACGAAAACTACCAAATTATAGGCAATGAAAAAAATCCCTTTGACGAAAAACAAATCGTAAAGGAATATTTCAATAAAATATAGGAGAAAACAATGAACTTAAAAGCCAGTGAAATTGCAAAAGCATTAGGAACAATTGTAGATTCTCAAAATATAATAAATCGTGTGTCAATTGACAGTCGTGATATTGACGAAAACACACTTTTCTTTGCAATCAAAGGTGAACGCTTTGATGGCCACGACTTTGTAAAAGATGTTGCAGAAAAAGGTGTTGGTGCAATAGTTTGCCACAAAAAAGTGGAATGTGATGCGCCAGTAATCTACGTTAATGATACAAAAGATGCACTTCTTGACTTTGCATCATATTATAAAAGCACATTTTCTGATTTATTACTTATTGCATTAACAGGTAGCGTTGGCAAAACAACTACTAAAGAAATGGTAGCTTGTGTAATGGCGCAAAAAGGTGAAACTCTTAAAACAGAGGGTAATTTTAATAACGAAATTGGAATGCCAAGAACTCTTTTCAGATTAGAAGAAACAACAAAAAATGCAGTAATTGAAATGGGTATGGATGGTTTCGGGCAGATTTCAGCACTTACAAACTGTGCAAAACCTGACTGTGCAATTATCACTAATATCGGTGTTTCTCATATTGAAATTTTAGGGTCACGAGATGGCATTTTACAAGCGAAACTTGAAATTCTTGAAGGACTCAAAAAAGGCTCACCAGTATTCTTGAATGGTGATGACGACAAGTTATGGTCATCAAAACTTGATAATTACAAAGTTATATTCTTTGGCATTAACAATAAAAGTTGCGATGTTGTAGCTGAAGATATTGAAGAAATCGGTCTTGCAACAGAATTTGTTGCAATAAAAGGGGATATAAAACAAAAAATAACAATCCCAACAGTTGGTATTCATAATGTTTATAATGCACTTGTTTCTTTTGCAGTAGGTCTTGAATATGGAATATCACCTGAAAAAATTGCAGATGGGCTTAAGAACTATGCACCGTCAGGAATGCGACAAAGAATTAAAGATGTCAAGGGTATAACATTTATTGAAGATTGCTATAATGCAAGTCCTGACTCACAAAAAGCAGGTCTTAACTGTCTTTGCAAAATAGCAAAAGGTAGAAAAATTGCAGTGTTAGGCGATATGCTTGAAATGGGCAGTTTCAGTGAACAGGCTCACCGAATGGTAGGGGAATACGCAGCTCAGTGTGGCGTTGATATTCTTTATACAGTAGGTCAAGAGTCAAAATATATGGCAGACAGTGCCTTAAAATCAGGCGTTGCTAAAGTTCAGAATTATACTGATAAAGCAGAACTTGCAAAGATTCTTTTAGACGAACTTTGTGAAGGTGATACAATTCTTTTCAAAGCAAGTCGCGGAATGAAATTAGAAGAAATTTTTGAAAGTATTTATAAACAATGGGATGTTGAATAAGGAGTTGTGGTTATGAATATTTATGTAGCATTAGTTGTAGCGGCAGTTTTAAGTTTTTTAATTGCATTTGCTTTAGGATTTGTGCTTATTCCTTGGCTTAGAAAATTAAAATTTGGCCAGACTATTCTTGATATAGGTCCTGCATGGCATAAGTCAAAACAGGGTACACCTGTTATGGGCGGTATTATGTTTATTGTCAGCACAATTCTTTCTGTTATTTGCGTTCTTGTAACAGACCACTTTTTAGGCGGAAATCTTTTCGGAAGTGAACACATTTTACCTGACACATTAAAGGTTAAACTTGTTTCAGGTGTAATTCTTGCAATTGGTCTTGGCCTTGTAGGATTTGCTGATGACTATATAAAAGTTGTTAAAAAGAGAAACTTAGGTCTTACAGAAATTCAAAAAACTATTCCGCAGGTAATTCTTATTATCGGTTACCTTGCAACACTTTCAATGAATGGCTTGACTTATATGAACATACCATTTGTTGGTGCAGTTGACCTTAAATGGTTTTTCTGGCTTTTCGGTATTGCGGTAATCTATGGTGCAGTTAATGCAGTAAACTTTACTGACGGCGTTGATGGACTTTGCGCAAGCGTTACTTCAACAGCAGCAATTGCATTCTGTATTGCAGCACTTATGACAAAGTTTATGGGTATCAGCGTTTTAGCTGCAGCTCTTGCAGGTGGATGTCTTGGATATTTAATCTGGAACTACTATCCATCAAAGGTTATGATGGGTGATACAGGCTCAATGTTCTTAGGTGGTATGGTTGTAGCACTTGCATATGCAATTGATTGCCCAATTATTCTTGTGTTCTTCGGTATTATCTATGTAATTGAAGCACTTTCAGACGTTTTACAGATTGGTTACTTCAAACTTACACATGGTAAGCGTATTTTCAAAATGGCACCAATTCACCATCACTTTGAGATGTGTGGTTGGAAAGAGCGTAAAATTGTAACAATCTTTTCACTTGTAAATATTTTAGGTTGTGCAATTGGCTTAGCACTCTATTATTACGGAATTATCAACAAATAATTAAAATATTAATTCATTAAGGCGGTGAGAAAATGGCAACAAAAAAGAAAAAACCAATTACAAGTATATTGTTTAATAAAGGTGCAATGGATATTCCATTTTTCTGTATACTTATGACAATTGTAACAATAGGACTTATTATGCTGTTTTCTGCCAGCTATACTTACAGTTACTATTTCAGAACAAGCAGTAGTGAACTTTTTATAAGACAGTTAATTTTCGCAGCAATAGGTATTGTGGGAATGTTTTTAGTTTCGCGTATTCGATATGAATACTTTAAAGCTATCTCTTTTATTGCAGCAGGTGTTTCTGTAGCTTTGCTTATATTGGTACGTATGCTTCCTGATAGCGTGCAACCAGGATTTTATAGATGGATTGACTTAGGATTTATTACATTCCAACCATCAGAAATAGCAAAAATAGGACTTATTATGTTTTTAGCATTTTGCCTTGAACAACATCACAAAAGTGTTGTTGGTAAAAGTCCAAGTGATTTGGGCGTGTGCATAAGCATTGAAGAAAAAACAGGACTAATTCTTAAAAAGTCATTTACAACAACAATTGCATATGGCTTGGTAATTCTTTTGTTTGCTGTACTCGTTCTTATTGAAAACCACGTTTCAGGTGCAGTTCTTATGCTCGCTATTGGCGTAATAATGTTATTTTTGGGTGAAGTTAATAACAAATGGTTTGTATTAGCAGTTATTATAGCAGTGTTTGGCGTAATTTTATTTGTTTTAAATCCTGATATTCTTAAAGAATATGCAGGTGAACGTATTGTTGCTTGGCTTGATAAAGATTATGAGCCATTAGGTGCTCGTTGGCAGACAAACAATTCTCTTTATGCTATTGGCTCAGGCGGATTTTTAGGAACAGGTCTAGGCCAGTCAAAACAGAAACACCTTTATGTTTCTGAACCGCAGAATGACTTTATTTTCTCAATCGTTTGTGAAGAATTAGGCTTTGTAGGTGCAACTGCAATTATTATTCTTTTTGCACTTTTAGTATATCGTGGTATTAAAATAGGACTTCGTGCAAAAGACCGCTTTGGCGCATTACTTGCTATGGGTATTGTGTTTCAAGTAGGTGTTCAGGTAGCACTCAATATTGCGGTTGTCAGTGACTTTATTCCAAATACAGGTATCTCACTTCCATTCTTCTCTTATGGCGGTACATCCCTTGTTATTTTGCTTTGTGAAATGGGTATGGTTCTTTCAGTTTCACGAAGTGCAAGAAAGAAGGATTAAACGTATGAAAATTATGTTTGTAGCCGGTGGCACAGGTGGCCATATTAATCCTGCAATTGCAGTAGCAAATGAAGTTAAACGTTTAGAGCCTAATACAGAAATCCTTTTTGTTGGCACAGAAGGTAGAATGGAAACGCAAATTGTTCCCAAAGCAGGATTTCCGATTAAAACTTTAAAAATGAATGGCTTTTCAAGAAAAATGTCATTTGAGGGCATAAAACAAAATTTTGAAACAGCATTTCTTACGTTAAAAGCATCAAGTGATGCTAAAAAAATTATAAGTGAATTTAATCCTGATGTTGTAGTGGGATTTGGTGGGTATGTTACAGGCCCCGTGCTTCGTACAGCAGTTAAAATGGGCATAAAAACAGCAATTCACGAACAAAATGCATTTCCAGGTGTAGCAAATAAAGCACTTGCAAAGTCAGTTGACAAAGTAATGCTTACTTCAGCTGCAGCTGAGAAATATATGAAATGTAAAAATCCTCCAGTCGTAACAGGACTTCCTGTAAGACGCGAAATCATTAAAACTGACCGTGATTTTGCCCGTGCAACATTAGGTCTTAAAAATAATGAAATGCTTGTACTTTCAATGGGTGGTTCATTGGGTGCAGATGCAATTAATAATGCAATTGTAACCATGCTTACAACACTTAAAGAAGAAAAAGACATTTGCTTTTTACACTCAACAGGTAAATTTGGCAAATGGGTAGGGGAAAAACTTACGGAAAATAGTGTTGCTTACGGAAAGGGTACAAACATTGAAATTCGTGAGTACATAGATAATATGAATATTTGTCTTCCTGCTTGTGATGTTGTAATTAGTCGTGCAGGGGCAAGTTCTATTTCAGAAATTGCAATTTTAGGTAAGCCTTCAATACTTATTCCGTCACCCAATGTGGCAGAAAATCACCAATATCATAATGCTATGACTTTAGCAGAAAATGACGGTGCAATACTTATTGAAGAAAAAAATCTTGATGGTGAAATTCTTGCAAAAACCATACAAGACCTTAAAAATAATCGTAATAAATTAAGCGAAATTTCACAAAATGCAATTAAAAATGCAAAATCAAACGCGTTAAGTGAAATTTGCAGAATTATAATGAATTTATAATCACTTAAACCACATAAACTGCATAGTATGTGACGAAGGTCATACTATGAAGGGCGTGTGAAAATTGGATAAAATAATAATTAATGGTAATCGTAGATTAAATGGCGAGATTACTGTACAAGGGGCAAAAAATAGCGTGTTGCCAATACTTGTGGCAACGCTACTTGTAAATGGCGTTTCAGTAATACATAATTGCCCAATTCTTTCTGATGTTGAAGCAACAATAAAAATTCTTAAATATTTAGGGTGCAAAGTTGCTCGTGAAGGTCATACGGTGACAGTTGACTCAACTGGGGTTAATCGTAATGATGTGCCTGATAACCTGATGCGCGAAATGCGTTCATCGATTGTTTTTTTAGGTGGAATACTTGGCAGAATGGGCAAGGCAGTCTTATCAACTCCGGGCGGATGTGAAATAGGACTTCGACCAATCGATTTGCATCTTTCATCCATGGAACAATTTGGCGCAACAATTACAACTGAAAATGGATTTTTAATTTGTTCTGCTGAAGAAAAAGGATTAAAAGGTACTCGTATTACTCTGTCATTCCCTAGCGTAGGTGCTACTGAAAATATTATTCTTGCCGCAGTGCTTGCAAAAGGTACAACAATTATTACCAATGCAGCCCGTGAGCCTGAAATCAGTGACTTGGCAGATTTCTTGAATCGTTGTGGTGCAAGAATACACGGTGCGGGCGATAGTACAGTAACTATTGAAGGTGTAAGCAAATTATACTCTACTGAACATACAATTATTCCCGACAGAATAGTGGCGTCAACTTATATGATTGCGTGTGCTATGACAAATGGCAAAATCTGTTTGCGAGATATAATTCCCGCCCATATAGGACCAACAATTCAACCCCTGCGCGAGGCGGGGTGTGATGTTACTGTAAGTGGCAGATGGGTGTGTTTAAGTGCACCGCCAAAACTTAAAAGAATAAGAATGATTAGAACAATGCCTTATCCTGGATTTCCAACAGATGTTCAGGCACAAATGATGGCACTTACCACTATTTGTGAAGGTACAAGTGTAATTGTTGAAAATATATTTGAAAGTCGTTTTAAGCATATAGGTGAGCTACTTCGTTTTGGTGCAAAAATTAATGTTGAAGGTAGAATGGCTGTTATTGAAGGTGTGAAGCATCTTAATGGCGCTAATGTACGGTCGACAGATTTGCGTGGTGGTTCAGCAATGTTTCTTGCAGGGCTTAACGCTTATGGAATAACAGAAATAACAGAAATTCATCACATAGACCGAGGCTATGAACAACCTGAAAAAGTGCTCTCGGAATTAGGTGCAGATATTAAAAGGGTGAAGGACGATGAAAAAACCTAACAATCCAAATACCTCTAGAAATAATCAACTTTCGGGTAATGAACGGATTATTAACCGTGCTAATCAAAGAAGAAAAAAGAATAAAAGAAAAAAACTTATATTTCGCATAAGCTTGTGTGCAATTTTTCTTCTTGCGGGTATAATTTTTGCGCTTACTATGTTTTTTAATATAAACGAAATTGCAGTAACAGGCGATAAGGTTTATTCTGCAAATGATGTAACAGAAAAAAGTGGCGTTAACGTAGGCGATAATTTAATTTTTATTTCAAAAAAGAAAATTAATGAGCGCATAACAACAGAACTTCCATATGTAGGTTCAGTAAAAGTTAAAAGACATTTACCAACAAGACTTGAACTTATAGTTACAAAAACAGACGCTGTTTATGCAGTCGTTGAAAATGGCTATTATACGCTAGTTGATGAAACTGGTAAAGTACTTGAAAAAGATTTGGAATATGTTGGTGAGAACATAATTTTACTCAATATTGGTGAAGTTACATCAGCAGAAATTGGTAGAAAAATCTGTGGTACTAATGATATGTATCTAGAAAAACTTATGAGTATTCGCACTGCTTATAAAGAATGTGGAATAGATGGAATTACTGCAATAGATTTGTCAGATATTTATGACATAAAACTAACTTATCAGGGCAGAATAATTCTTGAACTTGGCGAAACAGACGAAGAAAATATTTATAAAAAATTAGCACTTGGCAAAGCTGCAATTGATACTCAAAATGAAGAAAATGAGTTTTATAGAGGTACTATTAACTTGTCAGTTGATGGCAAAGGCTATTGGGCTGAAGAAACATCTTCTACTGAACCACAAACTGAAGAAGTTGAGTCAACAACTGAAAATGCAAATGGTGAAAGCACCACAAAAGGTGAAAGTGAAGAGTCTACAACTGCCTCTGCGGCATAAAAACGCGTAAAAAGTGCAAAAAAACCACAAAAAAATTAAAAAATCGCAAAAAATATATACATTATATATTGCAATTATTTTTTAATAATGTTAAAATAACCTATAACTATAAAATCAATAGGTGTGAAATTTTCTATACATAGGAGGATGTTTAAACATGGCATTCGAAATTGATAATCAGTATCAGGACATTACAAACATTAAAGTAATTGGTGTCGGCGGTGGCGGCGGTAATGCAATCGACCGTATGGCAAAAGTTGGTGTTGGCGGTGTTGAACTTATTGCTGTTAACACAGACAAACAGGCTATCATTCGTTCACTCGCTGAATCAAAAATTCAAATTGGTGAAAAAGTAACTGCAGGTCGTGGCGCAGGTGCAAAACCTGAAATCGGTCAGAAATCAGCTGAAGAAAGCCGTGACGCTATCATTGAAGCTCTTGCAGGTACACAGATGGTATTCGTTACTGCTGGTATGGGCGGTGGCACAGGTACAGGTGCTGCTCCAATTATTGCTGAAATCGCAAAAGAAAAAGGCATTCTTACAGTTGGTATCGTTACAAAGCCATTCGCATTTGAAGGTAGCCACAGAATGAAACAGGCTGAAGCAGGTATCGCTGAACTTGCACAGCATGTTGACTCACTTATTGTTATTCCTAACGAAAGACTTAAATATGTTTCTGAGCAGAGAATTACATTTGCTAACGCATTCGCAATTGCTGACGATGTTCTTCGTCAGGGTGTAACAAGCGTTACAGAACTTATTTCAATGCCAGCATTCATCAACCTTGACTTTGCTGACGTTACATCAGTTATGAAAGACGCTGGTCATGCTCATATGGGTATTGGTCGTGCAAGCGGTAAAGATAAGGCAGAACAAGCAGCAAATGCAGCTATTTCTAGCCCACTTCTTGAAACAACAATTACAGGCGCTAAGGGTGTTATCATCAGCATCACAGCATCTCCTGACATCACTCTTGAAGATGTTGATACAGCAGCTGGTATTGTTCGTGCACAGGCTGATGAAGATGCAAACATCATTTTCGGTGTTGCATTTGACGAAAAGCTTGACGACGAAATGGTAATCACTGTTATTGCAACAGGTTTTGGTCTTGATTCAAACGGCGTTTCAAAGAAACCTTTCTATAATGGTGCTATGGAAGATATTAGCTCAAACGGTGGCAACTTCGGTGCTGACGATGATATGGGCGACATTCTTGACCTTTTCAAAAGCAGAAAATAATTAAACAATCACAAATTAAACGGGTAAGACTTGTCTTGCCCGTTTTTTTATGATATATTAAAGAAAAAGGGGATTTTCATATGAAAAAATACATAGAAATTTTTTTGACTGTAGTTTTCTTTGTTGTTGCTTTTGCAGGTTGTACTGCTGATAAAACAGTTCCCTTTACTGCCCGTCAGGTAAACGGGGATTTTGAAATTACTTTAAAAGCAGACGATACCATTTATAAAAAGTCAGAGCTTTCGCAAGATAATCTCTTCAAAATTGTAGGCGAAATCAAGTATTCGGGAACAGAAAATGTTACAATTTACCACGGCAATCCTGTCTTTGTAATCGGTATGGTTGATTTGAAAGACAAAAGTGGTGCTGATATAACAACAGCAGCACAGCAAGATATATTAACTAATACCCAACTTGCACCTGGTCAGACACTTGCTTTTGAATGGACAGGTGACACAGAGTATAAACTT
Organism: Candidatus Fimenecus sp.; assembly: GCA_045613585.1. GTDB lineage: Bacteria > Bacillota > Clostridia > Oscillospirales > Acutalibacteraceae > Fimenecus. The sequence goes on from JAZLBG010000023.1 coordinate 20,585, forward strand.
ATAGGTGGATATGAAAAAGGCACTTATACTGTAAATGCATTTTATGATTTTATAATAGGTGAAGATGGTGAAAAAATAAGCGGTTCATTTAATATTCCAATTGTAATTGAATAAAAAATTAACTCTCGACGAAAGTCGAGAGTTTTTTGTCGTTTATGATGTTTTTATAACGACTTAATAAAATCTGAAAGTAATTGCAATTGCTTGTCGTTAAGTGTTTTTGCATTATTTACAAGTTCTTTCATAATTATAGGGTGCTTTTCTTCTTCATTAAAAAACTCAGATGGAGTAACACCTAAAAATTCACAAATATAAAAGAAACCTTGCATAGATGGCATTGCATAATTGTTTTCAATCTTGTTAATATAACTTTCACTTTGTCCTAAAGATAAGCTCATATCTCTTGCAGAAACGCCTTTTTCCTGACGAAGCTGAGCAAGTCTTTTTGAAAAACTTTCATAATACATTGGCTCACACCTCCAAAACTATTTGTTATCTGTATCTATCAACATTATAATTCATAAACAAATCATTTCAGATATTATAAAGATATATTTTACTTGACATAAGTAAAATAAAGACATATAATATAGTTAATCGAGAAAGAAAAACCACACAAAGCCAAATTTTCTGAATTTTTATTGCAATTTTACAGTATTTTTCGATATTTTTGCATTTTGACTTGTTTTTATTAGCCAATAATGTACTATATATTTTAATTAATAAAACAAATATTTTTGTTTTAATTATAGGAGGATTATTATGAAAAAATTCACAAAGGCAATTAGCACATTACTTGTAGTATCACTTATTATTGCAATGGCAACTGTTTCAGTATTTGCAGCAGAGGCTACATCAATTGCAGTTATTACACCACCTGTTAAAACTGTTTACTATGAGGGCGTTGACAGTTATGAAAATGAAGTTTGGTGCGACCCTACTGGAATGGTGCTTGAGGTTACATTTGATGATGGCTCAACAGAGGTTATTACAGTTGATGAAAATTCTTATGTAGATATGTATGTTTCTGACTACGTAATAGGTGAAAATGAAGCGATTGTGGGATTTTATGGTACAGATGATTATGATGTTTACCTTGAAACAACTTACATTGTAACAGTTGAAGAATCACCTGTAGTGTCTGTTGAAATTACAAAAATGCCAACAAAAACTGAATATGATATTAATAAAGATGTTATGACAAGAGAAAACTTTTCTCTTGATTACCTTTATAATTCAGACCCTGAAATGATGGACGAAATGCTCGGTTATATGGAGATGTCATTTGACGAACTGAAAGAATTTTATGAAGAGAATCCTGAGTATTATGATTTTGTAGTAGAAATGGTTTTTGCGGATTATGAGCAAATTTTACTTATTGACACAGAAGGTATTGAGATTCTTGTAACCTTTAGTGACGGTTCAACCACAACAATAACAAGTGACGATGATTATATTACTTATAATGGTGAAGAATATCTAGTTTACATTGAACAACTTGAGCCAACAGTTACTGAAGGCGAAAATGTGTTTGTTGTTGATGTGCTTGGCACTCAGGCTGAATTCGTTGTAAATGTTGTATCAAATGAAGAAGAAAACATTACAGAAGATGAAGAGGAAGAAACCACAACAGAGCCAGAGGCTGATGAAAAAGAAGACAATGAAGATAATAAAAGTGAGACTACAACAAAACCTGTTACTGACGAAGAGAAACAAGAAAATACAGATGATAAAGTAGATGAAAACAAAAATCCTGTAATTCCAAATACAGATGGTGGCGTGTCAGTAGTAGCAACAGTAGTTATTGCCCTTGCATCAGGCTTCGGCATGGTTTTCATCCCATCAAAAAAAGAGAAATAATTTAAGTATAAATGAATTAATGTCATTCTGAGCGTAGCGAAGAATCTAATAAAAAATCAACCCCGTAGATTAACTCTACGGGGCATTTTATTATCTACAACTTAAAATCTTCAGGGTTATAGCTTTCTAACTCAATCGGTCTTTTTGGTTGCCTTTTCAGTACATCATAATCAAATTTTCTACAAGCAAAATCCTTTTCAACAACTCCCTTTTTCTTGCAAAGCACAGTTTCACCGTCAGGGGAAAGCTTTCCGTGTGTACAATATGAGCAAGAAGGGGAGATTTCTTTTTTATTTAATAACTTTTTCATTTTAATCACCAGAAATATTCTATCATACTTTCTGCCGTCTATCAATATCAAAAATCATAATTATGCACATAAGTAAAAATGCGAAAAATGCAGGTAGTGAAACCGAAAAGGTTGTAACCGTCATATTTTGTGTAGATGCAAAAACATCAATTTCTACAGGAAAAACAAGCAATAATAAATAAGATATAAAAGATGCAATAGCCCCATTAAGTACTCGACATACAAAAAAATGTGAATATTTAACTCCGCATTCTTTTAAGTTCGAAAGCACCTGACAATGCACACAAATGCCACCAAAACCGATTATTGCAGTAATAACAGGTATTGGCATTTTACCCGTCAGCATAACACAACCATTTGTCACTTCAAGAAATGAAGAAACAACAGTATATATACTCTCATTTTCAATACAGATTTTAAGACAATTTGTAATTGCAGCAAAGATTACCACCCATGCACAAATCCCGAGTACTGATTGTAATGCATCAGATACAGTTGATGATAATGATGCAAGAACAAATTGCTTTTTTGTGTATTCGTTCAAATCTTTTTTGTCATCTAAAAATCTTGTGAAAATTCCAATAATTAAAGAAGAGGTGCAAAGCGAAACGAACATAATTACTCCTGCTTTTGAACTTCCTAGCATATTAACTCCAACAGCGGTAACTATAAAAGCAGGGCCACCATTCATACAAAAAAAGCATAATCTTTGTGCTTGATTTTGAGTAACAGAATTCTCTTTTAATAAATTACTAGTCATTTTAATTCCAATAGGAAACCCGCCAATCATTGACATTAAAATTGCAGGTACAGTACAGGCTGGTTGACTGAATAAAAACTTTGAAACAGGTGACAAAAACCTATATGTAAACTTAAAAATATCAGATTTTATTATATATGTTGAAAGCGCCATAAAAGGAAAAAGTGATGGCAAAATTATATAAAAACACATTTTAAGCCCTTCAGTAACACCGCTTGTTACGGCATATGGATACTTAAACATAAAAACAAGGCATAGCAATACCCCAATAATCTGAAAAATGTTTTTTCTGAATTTCATCACAACCATAATCTCACCAATAAAATTTATGACTTTATAATGAATTTAATTCATATAAATAATTATGAGTGAGGTGTTTTTATGGCACGAAAGAAAAAAGAGCGCAAAACTGTTGTTCCTGATTTATATCTTAATGAAGCAAAAATTGAAATGCTTTCAAATCGTGAAATAATAGTTGATGGTTGCAAAGGCGTTGTGGAATATGGTGAAAACTTTATAAAACTTAATATTGGTGAGCTTACTTTAGATGTTATAGGGCTAGGTTTAGTTATTGAATCTTTTGATGGTGGAGTTGCAATAATTCGTGGTAAGTTTACAGACATAAATTTCTTTTCATAAGGAGCAAAGCATTGATTATTCAGTTTTTAAGATATTTGATTGGTTACATAAAATTCAGGGCATTTGGCGGATTTGCTGATAGATTTATAAACCTTTGTACTAAAGAGGGGATTCCTTTATGGAATGTGAGAAACATTAACGGAAATATCACTGCAAATACTACTGTTGATGGCTATCTGGTAATTCGTTCACCTGCAAGAAAATCAGGAATGAGAGTAATTTCAGTTGAAAAAGTAGGTATGAGATACTTTTTAAGAAAACACAAAAAACGTATTGGCATTTTGTTGGGTGGTATTGCAACAGTTGTAGTTATTTTTACACTTACTCAGTTTATATGGAGTGTGTCTGTTGTTGGTAACAAAACGATAGAGGAAGATGCTATACTATCTGCATTTGAAAGTTATGGAGTAAGTGTTGGTGCGCCTATTTCTTCAATCGATAATGATGAAGTAGCCTCTCTTGTAATGGGTGAAATTGAAAATCTTTCATGGGTAAGTGTTAATATCAAAGGCTCGGTTGTGGTGATTGAAGTCCGTGAAAAAACAAATGCACCTGAAATTTATGATGATTCAAAACCTACCAACGTAATTGCAAGTGAAGATGGAGTAATATTAAGCATTGATGTGCTTTATGGTAACGAAGAAGTCAAACCTGGCTCTGCAGTAACAAAAGGCGATTTGCTAATTAGCGGAGTTGTTACTCATAAAGATGGTACAGAAAAAGCAATTCATGCAGATGGTTATGTAAAAGCTCTTGTAAATAATAAAAACACAGTTACAAACAATGATTTTTCACTGTATAAAATTAAAAATGAAAAAACTCGAAATCTTATATTTTTCTTTGGTCTTAAAATTCCGTTAGGTACAATGTTGAATGGTGAATATTTTACAGAGCATAATTCTTTTATAGAAAATGATAAAAATCTATTACCTGTGGGAATAATAACACAGTATGGTGCAGAGTTTGAAAAAGAAAAAGAAACTATTAATACATTAACAGAAGAAAAAATAACTTTATTCAGTAATGCTGTGTATGTACGAGAACTTTTGGAATACAGTGAAATCCAAAACTCAAAAACAGTAAAGAGTGAAACAGAAAAAAATACGCAATATGAATTTTCTGCACAATGTGAACAAGAAATTGGTACTTTACAGGAAATTTATGTTGAAAAAATTGGTGACATCCAATAAAAAATGTGTTAAAATATATCGTTGTGAGGTGAAAATGGTTGTTTGAACAAGTAATTAATGTTGATAGAATGGAACAAACAGTTAGTTTGTTTGGCAGTTTTGATGAAAACATAAGACTAATTGAGTCCAATTATAATGTTAAAGTAATAAGCCGTGGCTCTGAAATAAAAGTCAATGGTGATGCTGAAAATGTTTCAAAAGCAGTGAGAGCTATTAATGGGCTATTAACTCTCATAAATCGTGGTGAAGCATTGTCAGAACAAAATGTGCGTTATGTACTTTCTCTCGTAAACGAGGGGAATGAGGACAAGCTTTGTGAAATGACTGGGGATTGTGTCTGTATTACTGCAAAAGGCAAACCTATAAAACCTAAAACACTTGGTCAGAAAAAATACCTTGAATGTATAAAAAATAATACAATAACACTGGGGGCAGGGCCTGCGGGTACAGGTAAAACTTACCTTGCAGTTGCAATGGCAGTTAATGCTTTTCGTGCAAAAGAAGTTAATCGTATTATCTTAACTCGTCCCGCAGTTGAAGCTGGTGAAAAACTTGGCTTTTTACCGGGTGATTTACAACAGAAAGTTGACCCTTATCTTAGACCTTTATATGACGCTTTATTTGATATGCTCGGTGCAGAAAGTTTTCAGCGTTATCAAGAACGTGGCAGTATTGAAGTAGCACCTCTTGCATATATGCGTGGTCGTACTCTTGATGACAGTTTTATTATTCTTGATGAAGCACAAAACACAACACGCGAACAAATGAAAATGTTTTTAACTCGTCTTGGATTTAACTCAAAAATTGTTGTAACAGGTGACGTTACTCAAATTGACTTGCCTGACGGTAAAAAATCAGGACTTGTTGAAGCAATGAAAATCTTAAAAGGTATTGACGATATTGCAATAAATGTATTTACAGAAAAAGATGTGGTAAGACACCGTCTTGTTCAGGATATTATCAAAGCTTATGAAAAGCAGGAAATGAGGCAAAAGAAATGAACGAGAAAATGCGAGTAATTATTGATAATCAACAGAATGTAATGAAAATTCCAACTGGCGTTAGAATGCTTGTGCGACGTTGTTGTAAAGCAGTTCTTGTTAATGAAGGATTTGCAGAATCAGCAGAAATCAGCGTAACTTTTGTTGATGATAAAACAATTCACGACCTTAATAAAAAGCATAGAAATATCGACAAAAGTACTGATGTGCTTTCATTCCCAATGGATGAAAATGGTGATTTCCCTGTAAATCACGACACAGGTGCTAAAGTGCTTGGTGATATTATCATTTCTATTGAACATGCTTATGACCAAGCAGAAAAATATGGCCATACTTTACAGCGTGAAATCGGCTTTTTAACAGTACACTCACTTCTCCACCTTTTAGGTTATGACCATGAAGATGGTGGACTTGAAATGGTTAAAATGCGTGAAAAAGAAGAAACAGTTTTAACTCGTATCGGACTTAAACGAAACGGAAGTTACTATTTCGATAAGGAATGATTTTATGAAAGAATTAGTTAAGAGTTTTGGCTATGCTTTTCAAGGAATCTTTACAGCAATAAAAAAAGAACGAAATATGCGAATACATATAGTATGTATGATTTATATGTACTTTTTCTTATTCCGATTTGATTTTTTTGAGATTACAAAAACTCAACTTGCAATTTTGTTTTTGGCTTGTGGATTAGTAATCGGTGCAGAACTTATTAATACTGCAATCGAAGCGGCAGTTGATTTACAAGGAGAAGAATATACAAAACTTGGTAAAATTGCAAAAGACTGTGCTGCAGGTGCGGTACTTGTGATTACAATATTCTCAGTATTTTGCGGTGTAGCAATAATGTATCAACCAAAAGCTTTTGAACTTCTTTTCACATATTTTGCACAAAATCCTATAGCAATAGTTTTATTTTTGATTTCAGTAGTAATTTTCAGTATATTTATTTTTAAGGGACTTCCAAAAAAGAAAGGGTAACTAATGAATACACCAAAAACAGCCTTTATAGCAATTGTAGGTAAAGCCAATGTAGGTAAATCCTCAATTCTTAATAAACTTTTAGGAACAAAAATCGCAATTGTATCATCAAAACCACAAACAACACGTACTCGTATTATGGGCGTGCTTACAACTGATGATAACATTCAGTTAGTGTTTACTGATACACCTGGTTTTCACAAGCCAAAAACAAAGCTTGGTGAAAAAATGGTTAAAGCAGTAAGTGACAGTATTGATGGAGTTGATGCTTGTCTTTTAGTTGTTGAGCCTGAAGGTGAACTTAAAGAAGCAGAACTTGAACTTATTGAAAAAATTAAAAAAGGTAAAAATCCTGCAATTCTTGCAATCAATAAAATTGATACAATTAAAGATAGAGAAAAACTTGCTTTAAGAATAGCAGAAATGACAGAGTATTATAATTTTGACGCTATTGTTCCTGTTTCTGCACAAACAGGTAAAGGCATAGACTCACTTTTAGACGAACTTAAAAACTTAAGTTTTGAGTCAGAACACTTTTTCCCTGATGATACTCTTACAGACCAGCCTGAACGAGTTTTGGCTGGTGAGATTATCCGTGAAAAAATGTTGCGACTTCTTGATAAAGAAATTCCACATGGTACTGCAGTAAGCATTGAAAAAATGCGAGAACGCAGTGATGGTATTATGGATGTTGAAGCAACTATTTTCTGCGAGCGTGATAGCCATAAAGGTATTATCATTGGTAAGGGCGGAGCAATGCTTAAAAAGATTTCAACATATGCCCGTCAGGATATGGAAAGCTTTTTTGATTGTAAAATCAACCTTCAATGTTGGGTAAAAGTCAAAGAAGGTTGGCGTAATCGTGAAGGACTTATTCACAATTTTGGTTTAGATTAAAATAAAAATTTTACCATTAATATTTCAAGTCACTTAAGCCAAATTAATAGTGGCAGGTGATTTGAATGGACAGTATGTCAATCTGGAGTCGATTTACTGAAACAGGTAGTGTTGAAGATTATTTAATGTATAAAAAATCGTTAACCAATAAAAAGAAACCTCTATATGACGGAGAACTGTACTATGAGGACGAATACGGACGGAATAATACTCAAGGAACAGAATATTGGTGAAAAAGACAAGCTCGTTACGGTGCTCACACGCCATAATGGGCTTGTACGAGCATTTGTCCGTGGAGCAAAATCTTTTAAAAATCGCAAAAATAGTGCAACGGGAATGTTTTGTTATTCTAAACTATCTTTATATAAAACTAAAGATAGTTACATAATTGATGAAGCTGAGCCAATAGAATTGTTTTTTCCACTTCGTGACGACCTTGCAAAAATTTCTCTTGCACAGTATTTTGGGGAGCTTATAATAACTCTTGTACAAGAGGAAGAAACGTCAGAAGAATATTTAAGATTAATGCTTAATTCCTTGCATTTTCTTGCAAAAGACAAGTTACCAATTGACCAGATTAAGGCAATAACAGAATTAAGACTAATGTGTATTGCAGGCTTTATGCCGAATCTTATTGCTTGTGACCGTTGTGGTGAATACGAAACAAACACAATGTATTTTGATGTAGAAGACGGACTTTTATATTGTGAAAATTGTGTAACTAACGATATGCTTTTTCCCCTTGAAATTGGTCTTATTAAAGGTCTTCGCCATATTGCATTTTCAGATTTCGAAAAGATTTACTCTTTTAGAATGGAAGATTATGCGCTTGAAGATTTAACATACATTACAGAAAAATATTTATTATCTAAATTGCAAAAAAACTTTAAGACACTCGATTTTTATAAGGAAATAACAAAATGAATTTGACTAAACATTATATATCACTTGAACTTGATAAAATTCTTAAAATGCTCAGTGACACAGCAAGCAGTGCGGACGCTAAAGAAATAGCACTTGAAATCAAGCCTAAAACTGATTATTTTGAGGTATTAGAGTTGCTTGACAAAACCGAAGCAGCTTATGTTCTTATTGCTAAATTTGGTGCACCATCATTCGGTGGCTTGCAAAATGTAAACAACGCTTTAAGTCGTGCAAGTGCAGGTGGCTCACTTTCAGCAGGCGAGCTTCTTAAAATTGCAACAACACTTAAAATTATTCGTGGAATCTGCACGTGGCACGAGAAATGTGCAGGGCTTGAAACTGCACTTGACGATTTGTTCAATTCTCTTTATCCTAACAAATATCTTGAAGAAAAAATTACAAATGCCATTATAAGTGAAACAGAAATTAGTGATAATGCTTCACCTGAACTTAAAGAAATAAGACGTAAAAAGCGTCATTTTGAAAATAAAATCCGTGAACAACTTGACCATATGATTCACTCAAGTCACTACTCAAAAATACTTCGTGACGGAATTATAACTCAACGAAATGGTAGATTTGTTGTGCCTGTTAAAGCCGAAAATCGTGGTGAAGTTGCGGGTATGGTACATGATACATCTGGTAGTGGTGCAACAGTTTTTATAGAGCCTGCTACAGTAGTTGAAGCAAATAACGAAATTAAAGTATTAGAAAGTCGCGAGCAAGATGAAATTGAAAGAATTTTAGCAGAATTGTCCCAGATGGCAGGGGAGTTTGAAGATACTATTAAAATCAGTTTTGATAGTGCCACTCTTCTTGATTTGCATTTTGCAAAAGCACATCTTGCATATAAAATGAAAGCAAGCCGACCAATTCTTAACAATGATGGTGAAATCTTACTTAAAAAAGCAAGACACCCTTTAATTGACCCTAAAAAAGTTGTGCCCGTTGATATTTCATTGGGGTTAGATTTTGATTCCCTTGTAATCACAGGTGCTAATACAGGTGGTAAAACAGTTTCAATTAAAACTGTTGGTCTTTTAACGCTTATGGCGGAGTGCGGACTTATGCTTCCTGTAACTGATAATAGCCGAGTTTCAGTTTTTAAAAATGTACTCGCCGATATTGGTGATGAACAAAGTATTGAGCAATCTCTTTCAACATTCTCGTCACATATGACAACAATTGTTGAAATTCTTAAAATTGCTGACGAAAATAGTCTTGTGTTAATAGATGAATTAGGTGCAGGAACAGACCCGGTTGAAGGTGCTGCCCTTGCAGTTTCAATTCTTGAAAACTTAAGACAAAAAGGTGCAAAAATCGCATCGACAACTCACTATTCAGAACTTAAAGAATATGCACTTAAAACAGAACGAGTTGAAAATGGTTGTTGCGAGTTTGATGTTGCAACACTTCGTCCTACTTATAGACTTTTAATCGGTATGCCTGGTCGTTCAAATGCTTTGGCAATTGCAGGGCGTCTTGGTATAAGTGAAGAAATTACAGATTTTGCAAAAGCACTTATTTCAGAAGAAAATACCCGTTTTGAAGATGCGGTTGATACTCTTGAAACTGCACGAAAAGCTTTAGAAGATGATAAAGAAAAACTTGAAGAAGAAAAAATGAGCATTCTTCGTCAAAAAGAAAAAGCAGAAAAAACACTTCAAAAGGCAAAAGAACAAAGTGAAAAAGAAATTGAAAAAGCAAAGCGTGATGCTGAAAGAATAGTTGAAAATGCTCGCAGAGCTGGTAATTCTCTTTTACTAGAAATTGAACAATTGAAAAAAGAACTTGCAAAGCAGAAAAATCATCAGGAAATTGCTCGCAAAGCTAAAGCTGCTATGGGGCGTCAACTTGATAAAATGGATGAAATATCTCAAGACTTGCTCCAAAGTGATGATGGTGACTATATACTCCCAAGACCATTGAAGATAGGTGACAGAGTATTTGTTAAAACATTAGGTAGTGAGGCAGAGGTTATTTCAATTGATGAAAAGAAAAATACTGTGCAAGTACAATCAGGTATGATTAAAATGAAGGCAAGTATTTCGGATTTAAGACTGATTGGTGCTAAAAAAGAGCCTAAAAGACAAGTTGGTGGAATGCGCACAGTACACACAGGCTCATCAAATGCAACAGCGTCATCAAATTCAAGCATTGACCTTCGTGGCACAACTGTCGAAGAAGCTATGCTTGACCTTGATAAATTTATTGATGGTATACTTCGTACAGGTCTTAATCAGATTACAATTATTCATGGCAAAGGTACAGGTGCTCTTAGAAAAGGTATTCATGTGTATCTTCGCAAACATCCTAATATCCGCACTTTTCGTGTAGGTACATTTGGTGAAGGTGAGGAAGGAGTTACCATAGCCGAATTAAAATAAAACGTATTGCAAAAAATATAAAGATATGGTAATATAAATAAAAACGTAGAAAGTTTGAAGGAGATTTATATAATGAGTAAAAAAATTATTGCAGTAGCAATCTTAATGCTTGCAATTGTTGTTGTTTTTGCAGCTTGTAAAAAAGATGATTATGAAGTAAATTACACTATTCCTGGTGAGAATGGCGAAGTTATTGAAGTTTATAAAGACGAAAACGGTAATGAATTTGTAACTAACGCTAATGGTGATAAAATTCCTGTAACAACTGATAAAGATGGATTTTATGATGATATTACAGCACTTATTACACAAACAACAACAAAAGAAGATAAAAACAATACTACAACTACAACAAAAGCAGACAAAGATAACGCTACAACAAAAGTAGATAAAGACAATACAACTACATCTGCATCAGGTGAATCTACAACTAAAAAACCTATAATAATTGGTGGTGAAGTTGAAACAGAAGATTCAATTAGCTGGCAAGAAATTGCAGATGCTGCAAAAAAAGCAAATAAGTCTTGACAAATCAATAATATTCTAGTATAATAACGCTCTGTAAAGTTGAGATGCTTTACAGAGCGATTGTTTTTTTGAAAGGCAGGTGTCTGTTGTGGCAAATAATATTGAAATTTCAATGCTTCTTGATTTGTATGGTGAAACACTTACAATCAAACAGCGCGATTATCTCAATTTTTACTATAACGATGACCTTTCACTTTCTGAAATCGCTGAAAATGAGGGTATTACCCGTCAGGGCGTCCGCGATGCTATTAAAAGGGCTGAAGCTGTGCTTTTTGATATGGAATCAAAACTTAAGTTTTCACATAAACTTGAGAAAATGCAAACAGGGCTAGAAAACATCGTGAAATGTGCTGAAGATATAAACGAATACAATCTTAATCACGGTCTTTCCCGTGAAATTAATGATATTACAGTCAAGATAAAGTCAATAGCACTTTCTTTGGCGGAATAGGAGAAATCATGGCATTTGAAGGTTTATCTGACAGACTCGAATCTGCTTTTCAACGATTGAAGAGTAAGGGAAGTCTTACAGAAAGTGATGTTAAAGAAGCAATGCGTGAAGTGCGTCTTGCACTTTTAGAAGCTGACGTTAACTATAAAGTTGCCAAGGATTTCACTGCTAAGGTAACTGAACGCGCTATCGGTGCACAGGTTATGGAAAGTTTAACACCTGCACAGATGGTTATTAAAATAGTAAATGAAGAACTTACAGACCTTATGGGTGGTACACAAACAAGACTTGCTTATGCTAGCCATCCACCTACAGTTGTTATGATGTGTGGTCTTCAAGGTTCAGGTAAAACAACTCATTGTGCAAAGATTGCAAGAAAACTTAAAAATGAAAATCACAGACCGTTACTTGTAGCGTGTGACATTTATCGTCCAGCGGCTATCAAGCAGTTGCAGGTTGTTGGTGAGCAGGTTGGTGTTCCTGTTTTTGAAATGGGTCAAACTAATCCTGTAACAATTGCAAAAGAAGCAATTAAACTTGCAAAAGATAAAGGTTACGATTATGTTTTTATTGATACTGCAGGTCGTTTGCATATTGATACAGAACTTATGAACGAACTTAAAAACATCAAGAATGAAGTTCATCCTCATGAAATTTTGCTTGTTGTTGATGCCATGCTTGGTCAAGATGCTGTTACAGTTGCAAGCACATTCAATGATGAATTAGGTCTTGATGGTCTTGTTCTTACTAAAATGGATGGTGACACCCGTGGTGGTGCGGCACTTTCAGCAAGAGCAGTTACAGGCAAACCAATCAAATTTGTTGGTATGGGTGAAAAACTTGACGAGCTTGATTATTTCTACCCTGACCGTATGGCTTCTCGTATTCTTGGTATGGGTGATGTGCTTTCTCTTATTGAAAAGGCTGAAACTGCACTTGATGAGAAAAAAGCAGCAAAACTTGAAGAAAAACTTCGCAGAAATAAGTTTGACCTTGAAGATTTGCTTGACCAATTTGACCAGGTCCAAAAAATGGGTAGTATGAAAGATATTCTTTCAATGCTTCCTGGTATTAACAAAAAAGTCAAGGATGTTGACGTTGATGACCGTCAGTTAGACAGAATGAGAGCAATTATTCAGTCAATGACAATAAAAGAACGTAAAAATCCTGATATAATAAATCCATCGCGCAAACGCAGAATTGCAGCAGGTTGCGGTATGCAGGTTGAAGATGTAAACAGACTTCTTAACCAATATCGTCAGATGCAAAAGATGTTCAAACAAATGAACTCAGGCAGTATGAAGCGTAAATTAAAACGTATGGGTATCACCGGTGGCGGCAACGGTATGGGTGGTATGGGCGGAATGGGTGGCTTTGGCGGCTTCCCAATGTAATGGTTAAAACACAAAAGTGTCTATAATAAAAATTTGTATATATTTTGGAGGGAACAAAAATGGCAGTTAAAATGAGACTTCGCAGAATGGGTGCTAAAAGAGCTCCTTTCTACAGAGTAGTAGTTGCAGATTCTCGTTACCCACGTGACGGCAGATTTATCGAAGAAATTGGTACTTACAACCCAATGAAAGACCCTGCTGAAATTAAGATTGACGTAGAAAAAGCAGAGCAGTGGCTCAAAAACGGTGCTCAGCCAACTGACACAGTTAAGGTTATTCTTAAAAAGAGCGGCGTTATTAAATAAGAAAGGTTTTTGGAGAAATGCAGGAACTTCTTATTACAATCGTTAAAGGACTTGTAGAAAATCCTGATGCTGTTTCTGTTACAGTTGACGAAGTTGACGAACGTGGTATCGTTGTATATCATCTTCATGTTGCTGAAGAAGATATGGGCAGAGTTATCGGTAAACAGGGTAGAATTGCCAAAGCTATCAGAACAGTAGTTAAAGCAGGTGCTACTCGCACAGGTGAAAAAGTCCAGGTCGATATCGACTAATTATTGCAATTTAGGCAGACAGTGATTTATTGTCTGCCTTTTTGCAATGTAGGCGGGGTTTATTTCCGCCATCCGAAAGGTGTAAAAATATGATTAAAGATTATTTAGAATTAGGTCAGATTGTATCAACTCATGGTATTAAAGGTGAAGTGCGTTTTAATCCTTGGTGTGATACTCCTGATTTTGTGAAAAAATTTAAAACCTTATATTTTGATAATAAGGGTGAAAAAAGCATAGATGTAGTTTCAGCCCGACCTCATGGAAATGTTGCGATTTTGTTACTTGACGGAATTGACGACATTGAACAAGCAAAAGCATTAAAAAATAAAGTTCTCTATATGAAACGTAGTGACGCGAAACTTCCTAAAGGCACTTGGTTTATTCAAGAACTTTTTGATTGTACTGTGTTTGATGATAATACAGGTAAAAATCTTGGCACAATTTGTGATGTAAGTGAAACAGGTGCAAATGATGTGTGGCACATTAAAACCGAAAAGGGTGAAGTGCTTATTCCTGCAATTAAACAGGTAATAGTGTCTGTTGATGTTGAAGAAGGAATAATAAAAATTAATCCTATAAAAGGACTTTTTGAAGATGAAAATTAATATAATGACACTTTTTCCAGAAATGTGTGAAACAGTACTTTCTGAAAGTATTATAGGTCGCGCAAGGGAAAAGGGATTAGTAGAAATAAATTGTATAAATATAAGAGATTATACAGAAGATAAACACAGGCGAGTTGATGATGCTCCTTACGGTGGCGGTATGGGTATGCTTATGCAAACCACACCTATTGCAAATTGTTACAAAGCGATTTGCGAAAAAAGTGAGAATAAAAATCACCTAATATATATGTCACCTTGTGGTGAGGTGCTCACTCAAAATAAGGTTAAAGAGTTGTCAAAAATGCCAGAAATCACACTTCTTTGTGGTCATTATGAGGGTGTTGACCAAAGAATTATCGACTCTCTCGTTGATGAACAGATTTCAATAGGCGATTATGTGTTAACGGGTGGTGAGTTGCCCGCTTTAGTGCTTGCGGATTCAATTTCAAGAATGTTAGAAGGCGTTTTGCCTAATGATGAAGCAAAAGAACTTGAAAGTCATTATAATGGGCTTTTAGAGTATCCACAGTACACAAGACCTTATGAGTGGAATGGTATGAAAGTGCCTGACGTTTTAATGTCAGGTCATCATGAGAATATTGATAAATGGCGTCGTGAACAATCACTTCTTATGACACATAAATATCGTCCTGATATGTTAAAAACAGCTGAACTTACAGAGGCCGATAAGAAGTTTTTGGCAAAAGAGAAAATTTCTTACTGATAAAAATATGAATGTTGAATAAAAATTGTTACAGTATATTGTCAAAATATACAAACTTAATTGTTTTAGAATTATTGTTTTTGTTTTTATAACTGAAATATTGTTTTAAAGTCGAAAGTCAAGCTTTTTTCGTTGACGAGTACAAGATTTGTGGTATAATATAGTAGTAACAAAGGTGTATTTATCTGTTGTTTTGAAATTTTATCATTTGGGAGAATGAATTATGTATACTAAAGATGTTGAAGTTAAAAATCAGGTTGGCTTACATGCTCGTCCAGCAACTTTTTTTATTCAGAAAGCAAATGAATTTAAATCATCAATCTGGGTTGAAAAAGAAGATAGAAGAGTAAATGCAAAAAGCCTTCTCGGTGTTCTTTCACTCGGTATTATGGGTGGTACAACAATCCGTATTCTCGCAGGCGGTCCTGATGAAGAAACAGCTGTTGACGAACTTGTGAAACTTGTTGAGTCAGGTTTTGCTGAATAATTAGGAAGCAACAAAAAGCACACTTTTAGTGTGCTTTATTTTTTTATATTTTTATGGTACAATAACTTTTGTAGGGGTCGGCATCCTCGACGCCCCGCTTTTTATAATAAAGGTAGGTGAATTCTGTGAACGAAAAACTTAATATCTTGCGTGAAAAATCGATGAAATTACCACAAACGCCTGGCGTTTATATAATGAAAAACAAACAAGGAAAAATTATATATATCGGTAAAGCAAAAAAACTTAAAAACCGTGTCAGTCAGTATTTCGGCTCACAGAATAAACATTCCGTTAAAGTGATTAAAATGGTTGAGAATGTGGATGACTTTGATTATATTCTTACTGATAGTGAGTTTGAAGCGCTTGTCCTTGAAGCAAGTCTTATAAAGCAAAATCAACCTAAATATAATATTCTTCTTAAAGATGATAAGGGTTATAGTTATATTAAAGTTACAAATGAGCCATATCGCAAAATTTCTGCAGTTTTACAGAAGGATGACGAAACTGCTGATTATATCGGACCTTTTACAAGCTCATATTCTGTAAAGCAATCGGTTGATGAGGCAAATAAAATCTTTAGACTTCCACAATGCACTAAGTCATTTCCGCGAGATTGTAAAAAAGGCAGACCTTGTCTTAATTTTCATATAAACAGATGTATGGGCGTTTGCACAGGTAAAATCTCAAAACAAGAATACGACGAAGCAGTAAATGATGCACTCCAATTTCTTAAAGGTGATATTACAAAAATAGTAAAAGAGTTAAAAATCAAGATGAATACTTGTGCCGAAAATCTTGATTTTGAAAATGCAGGTAAATATCGTGACAGAATCCGTGCCATTGAAAATATGCAGACAAAACAGAAAGTTGTTACTGAAACTAGTGACTCAAAAGATGTTTTTGCTCTAGCAATGAATGAAAAGGATATATGTATTGTGGTTTTGCGATACGATAAAGGCCGACTTTGTGACAGTGAACAATTTTTCTTTGACTCTGACAAAATAGTTGAAAATATCCGCTGTAACTTCCTTATTCAGTATTATGGAATGAATCGTGCAGTGCCACATAAAGTCATTGTTGATGAGTTGTTTGAAGATATAGAACTTGTTGAGCAGCATCTTACAAATGTACGTGGTAAAAAATGCGTTGTTACCGTTCCACAAAAAGGTGAGGGACTACGGCTTGTTAATATGTGCCGTGAAAATGCCTATGAAAAACTTGCCCAGAAAAAAGGCAAAACATCAGGTGAAATAAAATCTCTTGAAGAGTTAAAAACTCTTTTAGGATTAGAAAAAACACCTGAATACATTGAGTCTTATGATATTTCACACACAGGTGGTGAAGATAATGTTGCGGGTATGATAGTCTTTAAAAATGGCAAACCATTAAAAAGAGCATACCGCACATTTAACATTAAATCTTTTGTAGGGCAAGATGACTACGGTTCAATGCGAGAAGTTTTAGAACGAAGATTTAATGAGTATTTGCTTCATAAAGATGAAAATGCAGAAGAGGGCTTTAGTAAAATGCCAGACTTGATTTTACTTGATGGTGGTAAAGGACAAGTCAGTGCGGTTAAAGAAGTTCTTGATAAAATGAATATAAATGTACCACTATTCGGTATGGTGAAAGACTCAAAACACAAAACCCGTGCAATTACAGGGGATGGTGGAGAAATCACTATAAATTCAACTCGTAGCGTGTTTACGCTTGTGTCTGAAATCCAAGAGGAAGTTCACAGATTTTCAGTTGGTTTCCATCATAAGAAACATACAAAACGCGGTCTTGAGTTGTCACTGACAAAGATTGATGGAATAGGCGAAAAGAAAGCTCGAGAACTTCTTAAAATATTCAAAACAATTAAAAATATTAAAGATGCAACAGTGCTTGATTTAATGCAAGTTAAGGGCATCAATAAAGATTTAGCAGAAAAAATTTATAATTATTATAACGGAGAAAACAATGATTAATACAATAGTTTTTGATTTGGATGGTACACTTTTAAATACTCTTGAAGATTTACAAGATAGCGTGAATTATGCACTTGCAAAACAAAATTTTCCATTAAGAAGCATTAGCGAAATTCGTTCTTTTGTTGGTAATGGGATTCGTCTTTTAATGGAAAGAGCAGTGCCTGAAAATATAGATGCAGAAATCTTTGAAATTTGTTTTAAGGACTTTTGTGATTATTACAAAATCCATATGGAAGATAAAACTGCACCTTATGAAAATATTAACGATATGTTAAAAGCAGTAAAAGACGCAGGTTTCAAGACTGCAATTGTTACTAACAAAGCAGATTTTGCAGCACAGGATTTGTGTAAGAGAATGTTTGGCAATACAATTGATTTAGTTGTAGGTAGTGTTGACCACCGACCAAATAAACCTGCACCTGATGGCGTTTATTATGCTCTTGAAGTGCTTGGTAGCAAACTTGAAAACACCATTTTTGTGGGTGATGCAGACACTGATATTATCACCGCAAAAAATGCAGGACTTCCATCTATTGGCGTGTTATGGGGATTTCGTGACCGTGAAATTATTGAGAATGAAGGGGCAGAATACATAGTAGAAACAGTAAAAGACCTTGAAAACTTGCTTATTTCTTTAAAAAAATAACTGATTTTAATGGTTTTTTCGATAAATAATTTGACAAATAGACAGAAAAATGAGATAATAACAATATCTATTGACAGGTTGGAGCAAATTTATGAGAGTAATAACAGGTGAAGCAAGGGGTAGAAAACTTGTCACTTTAGAGGGCGAAGATGTTCGTCCTACAACTGATAGAGTAAAAGAAGGTATGTTCAATATAATCCAGTTTGATGTTGAAGGTGCAAATGTTCTTGATTTGTTTGCAGGTTCAGGTCAGTTGGGAATTGAAGCTTTGAGCCGTGGTGCTAAACATTGTACTTTTATTGACAGTGCAAATCGTTCAATAGAAGTTGTAAAACAAAATTTAAAAAGTGTGGGCTTTGAAAAACGCGCGAGTGTATTTTGTGGCGATTCAAAAATGTATATAGGTCTTAGTAAAGATAAATTTGATATTGCAATTATTGACCCACCATATAACAAAAATATTATTGATGCAGTTTTGCCATCAGTAGTTGAAAAAATGACAGATTATGGTGTAATTATCTGTGAATCTGCACTTGATGAAGTTTTACCACAGAGTGCAGGTGAATTCTCAATACACCGTGAATACAGATATGGTAAAATTAAACTTACCGTATACAGAAAGAATAAGTGAGAACTATGAAAACCGTTATTTGTCCGGGTAGTTTTGACCCTGTAACAAACGGCCACCTTGATATTATTCGCAGAAGTTCAAAATTGTTTGATAAGGTTATAGTTGTTGTTATGAAAAATCCTTCAAAAACAAACTTCTGTTTTTCTTATGAAGAGCGAGCAGACCTTATTAAACGTTGTATTGTTGATTTCCCTAATGTGGAGGTTGATATTTATGAAGGGCTTCTTGCAGAATATGCCAGAGAAAAAGGTGCTGTAGCCGTTGTCAAAGGTCTTCGTGCTGTGTCTGACTTTGAATATGAATTTCAACAGGCACAAATGAATAAAAAACTTAATGAAAATCTTGAAACAGTGTTTATTAACACACGAGTAGAGAATTTATATTTAAGTTCAAGTGCAGTTAAGCAAATTTGCGAATTGGGTGGGGATATAAGTGATTTTGTTCCTAATGAAATTCGTGATGATATAGTGAAAAGAATTAAAAGAGGTGTAAGTAAATGACAATAGAAAACTTACTTGAAGAAATTGAAACAATACTTGAAGAAGGTAAAACAGTTCCGTTTACATCAAATCTTCTTGTTGATGCACAGGCTATCAAAACAGCTATTGAAGACATCAGACTCAATATGCCAGATGAACTTATGCAGGCAAGAAAGATTGCTTCTGAAAGAAAAGAAATTCTTGCAGGTGCACAAGACAGTGCTGACAAAATCATTGAAAAAGCACATCTTCGTGCAAAAGAAATTATTTCTGAAGACGAAATTACTCGTGGCGCAGAAGCACAGGCAGCAGAAATTCTTCAACAAGCAAGAGCAAACGCTAATGAAATTGTTGAACAGGCAAGAGCGTCAGCTGCTGAACTTACAGAGCAGGCAAGAAACTGGTCAAAAGAAATGCGTACAAGTGCAAGCGAATATGTTGAAAGCATTGTAGCAGTAGCAGACGAAACTCTCACAAATTCAGTTAATGAAATTCGTCGTGCACGTCAACATCTTCGTGCGGCATCTCAGTCTAAAAGAGTAGACGAATAAAAACGTATATTTGTTAAGTAATATACATTTATAATTAAATATTATAATTTAACACCTCGCCGCATATTTATTTATATAAATTGTGTTCGAGGTGTTTATCTATGTTTGTGTATTCAATAAAGTCAAAACATATAAAAGTTGCATTACTTGTGATTTTCATAATAATGACAGTAATTTCACTAGCAATATTATCGCAAGACAGTAAAGAAACTGGTAAAAGTGGTATGAGTATAAAAGCGTCAACTCATGAAGAACGAATGGCGTTTATTTCTCAATTTGGGTGGGAGGTTGACGAA
Source organism: Candidatus Fimenecus sp. (assembly GCA_045613585.1). Classification (GTDB taxonomy): domain Bacteria; phylum Bacillota; class Clostridia; order Oscillospirales; family Acutalibacteraceae; genus Fimenecus. Next base: position 40,852 of record JAZLBG010000023.1, read on the forward strand.
GACCCTGTTGAAGTTCAAGAAGTGATTATACCTGCTGAGTTTGATGAAACTTATAACGCGTATAATGAAATACAGAAAGCGCAAGGATTTGATTTGACAGTTTATGCTGGAACACGCGTAAAGCGCTGGACTTATACTGTTAAAAATTATATGGGGTATGAAAATAAAGATTGTATTCATACTAATGTTTTGGTTTGTGATGGGCTTGTAATCGGCGGCGACGTCTGTTCAGTTGAACTTGACGGATTTATGCACGGTTTTCAAACACCAAAAAATGATTCTTAAAGGGATTTTTTATAATGGATAGACTTGATAAAATTTTAGCATCACAGGGCATACTCTCACGTCGTGATGTTAAAGAAATTGTAAAAAAAGGAAGAGTGTCAATTAATGGTAAGGTTGTTCGTGACAGTGCCGTTAAAGTTGATTCAAATACTGATGAAGTTGCTGTAGATGGTGAAAGAATTATACTAAAAAAACATATTTACATTATGATGAATAAACCTCAAGGTGTAATTTCTGCAAGTGACAGTGAAAATGATGAAACCGTTGTAGATTTAGTGCCAGATAATTTATTTAGAAAAGGTTTATTCCCTGCAGGAAGACTTGATAAAGATACAACCGGTTTTGTGCTGATAACTGATGACGGAGATTTTGCTCATAAAATTCTTTCTCCTAAAAATCATATTTTTAAAACTTATCTTGCAAGGCTTGAGCATAATTTAACTAAAAGTGATATCGAAAAACTTGAAAATGGTATAACTCTTCAGGATGGGACAATCCTTAAAGAAGCAAAAGTAGAAATAGTTGAACAAGGTGAAAGTCCTCTTATAAAAATTATGATTTGCGAAGGTAAATATCATCAGGTCAAAAGAATGTTTGCTGCAACAGGCAATAAAGTGATTGCACTTCACCGTTCAAAAATGGGTGAACTTTCTCTTGATTTGAGTCTAAAACCTGGTGAATGTCGTGAAATTACACCTGAAGAATTGTCAAAAATTGCAAAAAGTTAAAAATTTTTAGTCATTTTCAACAATAAAAAAACAGATAAAAAACGGTCAAAAATCAGAAGAAAATGTTTGATTTGACAAAAAACAACGTCAATTTTTGTGAAAAATGTTTGAAAAAATCAAAAAATATAAAAAAATTACTTGCCAAAATGCGTTTTATTGTGTAAAATACATAGTGTTCTAATTGTGAAATTGCATAATAAGTTTTTTGTGTTATGCATTTGGGGGTATAAAATATGTCCAACAGAGTATTCCAAGGTATAGTTCATCAAATGGATGAGGTTATTGACAGAATTTTCGGCGTTATTGATGAAACTGGTACTGTTATTTCTTGTAGTGAACTTGGTAGAATAGGTGAGATTCAGACTCACGCGGTTTCAGAGATTTTTTCTTCTGATGATGTAATTGTTGAAGATGGTTGCACATACAAAGCTTTTGGTGCACATATGCATCCCGAATATGCAATTTTTGTTGAAGGTGATGATGATATTGCAAGCAGATATGTTTCTGTAATCGCAGTTTCACTTGCAACAATTAAGCAATATTATGACGAAAAATATGACAGAAGTAATTTTATTAAGAATGTAATTCTTGATAACATTTTACCAGGTGATATTTACATTAAAGCTCGTGAACTTAATTTTAATAGCGATGTAACACGTGTAGTTCTTCTTATAAGAATTACTGAAAAGAACGATGTTTCTGTGTTTGATGTTATTCAGGATTTATTCCCAGATAAGACAAAAGATTTTGTAGTTAATATTAATGAGTCAGATATCGTTCTTGTTAAAGAAGTTAAGAGCAATGTTGATTCAAAAGACCTTGAAAAGCTTGCACGCTCTATTGCAGATTCTCTTGGCACTGAATATTATACACATGTACTTGTTGGTATAGGTTCTGCAATTGATGGTATTAAAGGTTTAGCACGTTCATTCCGTGAAGCACAGGTTTCTCTTGAAGTAGGTAAGGTGTTTGACACTGAAAAAACAATTGTGACTTACGATAATCTTGGTATTGCAAGACTTATCTATCAGCTTCCTACAACACTTTGTGAAATGTTTCTTCATGAGATTTTCAAACGTGGTTCAATTGATAGTCTTGACCATGAAACACTTTTTACAATTCAAAAGTTTTTTGAAAACAATTTGAATGTTTCTGAAACATCAAGAAAACTTTTTGTTCACAGAAATACACTCGTTTATCGTCTTGAAAAAATCAAGAAACTTACAGGACTTGATTTAAGAGAATTTGATGATGCAATTGTATTTAAAGTAGCATTAATGGTTAAAAAATACCTTGATGCAAATCCTATTAAATATTAATTATAATGTAAGGCGGGGCATTGACCCCGCCACTTTTTTTTGTTAACTTTGAGTTTATCGTTGTCAATAATAGGGCGAATTATGTGTTGCTTTTCATTGTATTTGTTAATCTTGTATATAAAATAATACGTTTTTTATGCAAATCAACGATAAATGTTAAATTTTCTTAAAAATCCACACAAACACAATATTTTGTGGTATAATGTATGCAACTATTAGTTATAATGTGTAACTATGGGCATAAGTAGTAAAAAAAGAAGTAAAAATACATAAAGGTTAAGGTGCATATTGTGATTGAATTCAAAAATGTTTCGAAAACATATGATAATGGTACTCACGCCCTTCGTGATGTGTCTATTACAATCAATGATGGCGAATTTGTTTTCATTGTTGGCTCTTCAGGCGCAGGTAAGAGTACTTTTCTTAAAATAATAATGCGTGAGCAAGTTCCTAATAGCGGAACAGTTATAATTAACAATTATAATCTTAATAAACTTAAAAAACGTGAAATTCCTAAATTCCGTCGAACAATGGGTATTGTTTTCCAGGACTTCCGTTTGATTCCTAATATGACAGTGTTTGATAATGTTGCATTTGCTATGCGCGTTATTGGTGCAAAAGAAAAGGAAATAAGAAAAAGAGTTCCTTATGTGTTAAGTCTTGTTGGTCTTACATCAAAAGCACGTCAGTTACCTACACAACTTTCTGGTGGTGAACAGCAGAGAGTTGCTTTGGCGCGTGCGCTTGTAAATAATGCAGGTATTATTATTGCTGACGAGCCTACAGGTAATATTGACCCTGAAATGTCATATGAAATTGTCGACTTGCTTAATCATATCAACAACAACGGAACAACAGTTGTTATGGTTACTCATGAACACGAATTGGTGCGTCGTTTTAATCATCGTGTAATTACAATTAATCAGGGACAAGTTGTGTCTGATACAGGTGTTAAACAAAAGTCAATAGTTGTAAATACTCCTGTTGCTGAAACAGACTCAAAGCCTGAAACAAAAGAAGAAATGATGGTTGCTGCTGAACAAGAAATTCAAGAGAATGTTCAAAAACTTCGTGAAGAAGTGAAATCACCTGAAATTATTGAAGAAAACACTAGTTCTTCTTATTATGAACAACCTAATGTTGATAAAGAACTTGAAGATTTTATGAGAAATTATGGCATTGAAAATAATGATGTAACTGATGATAGCGTTGATTATTCAGTGTATCTCGATAATGATAAGACTGACGGAGGTGACGAATAATGAAAGGTGCAAGTTTAAAGTATCTTACAAAAGAAGGTTTCCGTAATGTCTGGGTTAATCGTCTTATGTCATTGGCGTCAGTTTCAGTTCTTATGGCGTGCCTTGTGATTATTGGTCTTGGCGCAATGATTTTCTTTAATATTGATGCCCTGCTTGATACGATTGAGAGCCAAAATGTAGTTATGGTTTATGTTGATAAAGGTGCAACTGATGAGCAAACATCACAACTGGGTAATCAACTTAAGACTATGAATAATATTGAGAAGTGTATTTTTGTTCCAAAAGAAGATGCACTTCAGGCGCAGATTGAAGCAATGGGTGCAGATGCTGTTCTTTTTGAGGGTCTTAATGAAAATCCACTGCCTGATGCATATAGAGTTGTTATAAAAGATTTAACACGGTTCAAGGCTACTGTTGATGGCATCAAAAAACTTGAGTTTATTGATACTGTACGCGAAAACAGTGATGTTGCAGATAAACTTATCGGTATTAGAAAAGGTGTTTCGGCAGTAATAATTGGTATGGTTTCACTGTTATTTATAGTTTCATTGTTTATTATTTCTAATACAATTCGTATTACAATGTTCTCACGAAAACTTGAAATCAGCATTATGAAAGCAGTTGGTGCTACTAACTGGTTTATTCGTTGGCCGTTTATGATTGAAGGTATGCTTTTAGGCGTTATTTCAGGACTATTATCTTTTGGCGTATTAGCGGGCCTTTATCGTGGTATGGTTTATGTGTTTGATGATATGCTTTCAATATTCACGCCTGTGCCATTTGGTGGATATGCAGGTTATATATTGTTAGTATTTATGGCTATCGGCATTTTCACTGGTTCATTTGGAAGTATTATTTCAATGGGTAAATATCTTAAAGAACAGGGGAGTGTTGTGAGTGAAGAATAGTACAAAATTTTTGTCAATTGTCTTTGCATTTGTTTTGTTTGTTTCGACATTTTCATTCCCTGTGTCTGCACAGTCAGCATCAGATTTTCAGGATAGAATTGATTACTGGGAAGACTATATTTCAAAAAATGAAGCTGGTGAAGAAAACGTTCAGGGAATTCTTGATGCCCTTGACGAACAAAATTCAGCTATCAGTTCAAAAATTGCAGCAAAAGAGAAAGAAATATATCCTTTGAGGGTTAAAGTCAATGAACTGAATGTACAGATTATATCTCTTCAAAATCGTATTACAGAACTTAGTAATGAAATAACAAAAATTGAAGTTCAGACCGAAGAACAAAATAAACTTATTGATGAAACTTATGATGTTCTTGGTGAACGCTTACGAGCATCATATATGGCAGGCGAAACAAGTGAACTTGAAATTTTCTTAAACGCTTCAAGTTTTGAAGATTTCCTTACTCGCAGTGAACTTCTTCGTCAGGTTGCAAAGCATGACAATGAAGTGGTTGAAGGACTTGAGTCGAAAATTAAAGAACTCAATAAAATGCTTGAGGATTTAACTTCAAAGCGTGGCGAAATTGAAGAAAGCAAAGTAAAGGTTGAGGCTGATAAAAAAGAAGTAGAGTCAGAAAAAGCAGTTCTTGATAAAGAACTTGCTGTTCTTCAAAAAGACGAGAACAAGCTTGAAAATAATATCAACAAACAGAATGAACTTCTTGAGAAATATCAAAATAATAAGGCTTACGGCGAAAAGCAAAAAGCAAAAGCAGAAGCAGAATTTAAACAGTGGGAACAGCAAATGCAAGCTGACGCTGGTAATTCAGGCTCAACAGGTGACGGTTATGTAAGTAGTGGTGGTAACCATAGTTTCAAACGTTCATCTAAAGGCTATATAAGTCCATTACAAGATAAGAATGTTTATTATTCAGCAACTTATGCACAGCATAGTTCACGTGGCTCAAAGTCTGTTGACTTCTGTGCTCCTGCAAATCGAGTATATACAAATGGCCAAACATATCACACTACAAACGGTGCAAAAATTTATGCTGTTGCTTCTGGTACAGTTGTAACATCATACGAACAGAACGCTGGCGGTAATGTTATTGTTATCGACCATGAAAATGGTATGAGAACACTTTATGCTCACTGTCGTGTACGTTATGTTTCTGCAGGACAAAAAGTAAATCAGGGTGATGTAATTGCTCTTGTAGGTAATACAGGTACAGCGGTTTATCCAAGACCTACAAGTAGTAATCCTGTTTCAGGTTCGCATCTTCATTTCCAGATGCTTCTTAATGGTAGTCCAGTAAATCCTGAAATTTATCTTCCATCACCACTTGTATAAAGTAATCACTAGGCGATTACTAAAGTGTAAAATCAAAGATTAGATTAAAGAATTAAAGTAAAGGATGATGTCCTTTGAATAAAAAAATATCATTAGGTTTAGCAATTTCATTAATCTTTTTATCTGTAGCTTTAGCAGTGACTGTTACAATGACTTTTTCTTTGAAAATTTATAATGGAATAATCAAAGATGTTGCTGACCGTTCAAACTTATATTCAACAGTATCTGAAATAGATGATTTAGTTCGTGAAAACTATTTTGGTGAACTTAACGAAAACTTTCTTAATACTATGATGTCTGATGGTTTTGTTGAAGGCGTTGGTGACCGTTATAGTTATTATATGACTGCAACTGAATACGCTGACTATCTTGATGAAGATAAAGGTAACAAAGGCGGTATTGGTATTATTGCAGTTTATGATAGTCAAAATAATAACATTTACGTTTCAGAAGTTTCTGCAAAATCTCCTGCACAGGTTCAGGGAATACAGAAAGGCGATGTTATTACTGCTGTTGATTCAGTTAAAGTAACTTCTTCAAATTATGAGGACCTTATTAAAAAACTTGATGGTGAAAAGCTTACCAATGTTCAGGTAACATTTAAAAGGGGCGAAACAGAGGAAACTGTTTCTGTCGCTCGTGGTTATTCTGCACAATCAGTTTATTACAGCATAAATAATAAGGTTGGTTATATTAAAATTACTTCATTCTATAGTACAACTACAGAACAACTTAAAGATGCTCTTGATTATATGAGTAAGAATTCTGCAACTTCGGTTATTTTTGATGTTCGTAATACAAACACAGGCTTAATAAAAAATGCTGTTGAGTGTATTGATGTAATTGTTCCAGTTGCGACAGAGGGCACAGGTGCGCTTGCAACTGCAGTTGATAAAGACGGAAAAACGCTTGAAACATTTACATCTGATTCAGATAGTCGTAGTTTTAATATGGTAGTTCTCGTAAATGGTAACACATCAGGTGCAGCCGAATTGTTTGCTTGCGATTTGCGCGATTTTGGTATAGCACAGCTTGTTGGTACAAAAACTGCCGGTAATGGTACTATGCAAAAGGTTTTTGAATTAAGTGATGGTAGTGCAATAGCGTTAACAGTTGCAAAAATCATTCCATATAAGAGTGAAAGCTTTAATGGTACTGGTATTGAGCCTGACTATGATGTGCAACTTAATGCAGAACAAAATTCACGACTTCCAATGCTTACACTTGCAAAAGACCCTCAATATCAAAAAGCACTTGACTTAGTAAGTAATTAATAAATAAAATATAATCCCTTCGCATATTTTGTTGCGGAGGGATTTTTATGTTTTGTGTTTTAAATATTGAAAAGAAAAAACTTACTTTAATTGAAAAAGCATTCCGTTTCTTATCATGTGACGATTATATTGTTAAGACTGTACCTGTGTTTAAAGGTGCACCTTTTTACACTCTTGACATTAAAGTGTGTGGAAGTATTGATTGGGAGAAAGTGATTGAAAATACAGGCAAATGTAGCAAAAGACTTATATTGAATAACAGTTATGAACTTCCCGAAAACAAAGAAATAGGCATATTCAAAAGCAATGTTTTATATGGAAAAGTGTTTAAAAATACTGTTTTGCAAATTTTGAATAACAATAAGAGTGGGAAAGAGCTATATCATATAGCAGTCTGTGATAAAAATGCAGATTTTATTGATTTTATAAAACAATTATCAAAGTTTTCATCAAAGCTTACAGTGGTTACGACAAATAAAGAAAAATATATGAATATATGTAATGAAATTCTTAAAAATACAGGGCTTTGCATATCATTGCTTTCGGAATTTGATAATGCTAAAATTAAAATAGATACATCTAAAAATGTAATGAGTATTGATAATAAAACAGAATTTTTAAATATTTCAAATGGCGAAAACATAATGGCAGACGAAATTTATAAAAAAATGCTTATACAAGGAGTAAATGAGTATGATTTCTATTCTGCGCTTTATGAACTTTGTGGAGTTTTTCCGTTAGGGGAATGTATTTTTGAGAATGTAATGGTAAACAATGAAAAAAAGCTTATTAAAGATATTCAATTTGCTTGACACAAAGATATTTTTTTAATATAATATATTCTATATGGGCGGCAGGACTGCTTGTTTTGTTATGCCTAAATTTCCAATTAAAGGAGTCAATAAAATGGCACAGGAAACATTACTTACAATAGACGCTCTCAAACAGCTTGAGGCAGAACTTGAAGACTTAAAAGTCAATGGTAGAAAAGAAGCAGCTGAAAAGATTAAGCTTGCAAAGAGCTTTGGTGACTTGTCAGAAAACAGTGAATATGATGAAGCTATGAATGACCAGGCTAAACTTGAAGCTCGTATCGGTGAAATTGAGCATATTCTTAAAAATGCAAAAATTCTTGATGTTGAGTCTTTCAGCAACGAAAATGTTCATATTGGTTCAACAGTAAAAATTACAGATAAAAAGAGAAAGTCATACACTTACTCAATCGTAGGTTTTGCACAGGCAGACCCTGCAGTTGGTAAGATTTCAGATGAATCTCCTGTTGGTAAAGCGCTTATTGGTCACAAAGTTGGCGAAAAAGTATCAGTTGAAACACCTGCAGGCGTAATGGAATTCAAAATTGTTGAAATCTTAAAATAATCGGAGAATTAAAATGGCAGAAGAAATCAGAAATAATCAGCCTGAAGTGGATTTAGGCGAACAGCAGAGAATCCGTCAGGAAAAACTTAAAATGTTGCAAGAAGAGGGCAAAGACCCATTTGTAATTACAAAATATGACCAGACTCATCATAGTGCTGATGTTAAGGATAACTTTGACGAGCTTGAAGGCAAAACAGTACGTGTTGCAGGTCGTATGATGTCAAAGCGTGTTATGGGTAAGGCATCTTTCTGCAATATTCAGGACTTAAAGGGCAATATTCAGTCTTACGTAGCCCGTGATAGCATCGGTGAAGAAGATTATAAGGGCTTCAAAAAACTTGATATCGGTGACATTATCGGTATTGAAGGTGAAGTTTTCAGAACAAAAACTGGTGAAATCTCAATTCATGCAACTGCAGTAACTCTTCTTTCAAAGAGCTTGCAGATTCTCCCTGAAAAGTTCCACGGTCTTACAAATACTGATATGAGATATCGTCAGAGATATATTGACCTTATTATGAATCAGGAGTCAAAACAGACTCTTATCAATCGTTCAAA
>JAZLBG010000024.1:0-1292 GCA_045613585.1 Candidatus Fimenecus sp.
CAGTAAGCGTAGAGATTGCTGTATAAAGAGTCTTCTGATTGTTTTTTCTCATTTTTATCAACCTACCTTTTTAATGTTTGGCTTTCGCCTAAATAAAGTTTAAAGGAAGGCTGGAACAAACACAAGAAACGGGATGTCACACGAGCGACACTTTCCGTATCATTGCCATTTTATAAGCAACAAGGCTTTTATAATGAGCAATACGAACATAAAAGCTGCTGCATAAGGTTGTGTGCTGATAATAAAAATCAGTATTCCTATCGCATTTAATATTAAAGAAATTTTACTTTTATTTTTTATCCAGAATGTATTCTGAAATTTTTTCAAAGTAAGCGTTAAGATTCCCATCGTGATAATTGAAATTACAATAGCAAAATAAATAATTCGCAAATAGGAAGATATTTTAACAAATGATAACAGTGATACTGCTTGTATATTTTCATTTGTAGCCTGGCCGAAGAACGGGGCAAAAAAGAACATTGCTATACAAATGTCAAGTAATCCGAACACGAAATCACGAAAATAATTTCGCTTTCGATTTGTATCTTCTTCAGCTATTATAAGTAATTCCTCACCTGACAGAAGTTCATCAATCGTTACTCCGAAAAATTTAGATAACGCCTTCAATGAATCAATGCTTGGATAACCTCTGCCTGATTCCCATTTTGAAATTGCAGTTCGTGAAACATAAATAGCTTCTGCAAGTTCTTCTTGAGTGATTTCTTTTTGTTTTCGAAGCTGTTGTAATTTCTCATTAAATTCCATAACAAACTCACTTTACTAATATTGATAATAAAAATTATACCACAACCCTATCAAACAAATCAACCTGAATACATATTCTCCTGCTTGTTCAGATGAAAGCTCTGATAAAAAGAAACTGCCATCACAAAGTGAGAGCAGCGGAAATATTAAGCTCAACAAATTGGGATTGGATTACTTGGGTCCACTATCTGTAATAATATAAAACCCTTCTTGAATTGCAGAAAGTGTTGCAATGGAGCATACAGCTATGGCAATGTAATGCAATTCCAAAAAAGGTATTGTCAAAGGCAATAAGAACAGAAGGAGTCCTGTTACTTTGTTCATAATCGTATGCAAGGATATAAACTGTTTTTTAGAAACATATCCCCATATGATATTGCTGATTTTGATAACCGCAATCACACCACCCCATATCCACAACCATTGTGGAATATGGATTGCTGGCAACAGCTTAAACAAAGATACCACTACCAAAATGAGGTCGGCAATCGTGTCCAGTTGGCTTCCAAACTTGCTGGTACTGTTTG
>JAZLBG010000025.1:0-4293 GCA_045613585.1 Candidatus Fimenecus sp.
TTATTATGAAATTTTATTTAGTAGATTATGAAAATGTGCACGAATCTGGTTTGATTGGCTATGATAAACTAGATGCTAATGCAATAGTATATATTTTTATTTCTAAAAATACAAAAAGTTTAAATCCTAAATTTTTAAGCAACTTATCTACAACAATCAAATCAATTGAAGTAGAAACAAATACGAAGAATGCATTGGATTCTCAATTGATTTTTTATGCTGGAATATTAGCTAATGCAAATCCTGGTTGTGAAATAAGTGTAGTTAGTAAGGATAAAGGCTATGATTCTTTGCCTAAGTTTGTTCAAAGAAATACAAAAGCTAAATTTAATCGTGTTCTTAATTTGTCTGGTTATAATGAATCTTCACAAAAAAACGATTTGAAAAAAAGTGTTGCAGAAGCTTTGAAAGGTGTTAAATATGATAAAGGTAATAAAGATGAATTAATTAACTTTATTGTTGATAAAATACATACCTTGAAAACTAAAAATGCTATTAATAACAACTTACAAAAATATTTGAGAAATGATGTATTGCTCAAAAGCGTTTATAAAGCAATAAAACCATTACTAAAAGATAAAACTTAATATTTATAGTTAAAGACCTTCAATTGAAGGTCTTATATTTTTGCTTTTTGATTTATATTGAAAATATTTAGCCTATATGCTATACTGATTATAACAAATATACTTTGGTGATATATTATGAAATTAGATTTTTCAAAATTAGACTTCAAAAAACTTAATTCATATATGTTTCTCATTGGTGCAGCATTAAGTTTTGTTGCATCATTAATTACTTATCTTTGTTTCGATTATGGCTTTTGGACATTGTTTTTATCTTCACTAGGCTTAGTTGCAGTTTTCTTTTATCGCTTTAATAATGGATTAATTGCATTATTATTTGGTGAATTTGGTGTTTCAATGTTTAAAAAGCATAGAAATCTATTTAGGCATCAATTAACAGAAAGTAAAACTAATGAGTTATTACAATCTGTTGAGTATGGTGAGAAATCAATAATTGTACATAGAAAAAATACAAAATCTTATTATCAGATAGTAAAAAGAAATAACAGTTTTTTTATTAAAAAATGTTCATCTGTTGCACTTAACACTATGATTACTGATTTTGAAAGCTCAAAGCAATACAAAGGTAAGAAAAATTTTGAGTTAATGTTTCACGCAATTAAAGAAATATGGTACACAGTTGATACTGATAACCAAATCGTGATTTATATGTCAAATGGCAAACGCAAGTTCCCAATGGTGACTGAATTCCCAATTGAATTACAAACTATAGAAAAGTTTTTAACTTTTGATGGTTATAATATGCCACTTTATAAAGAAACACCTGCAACGGAATTCGAAAGAGTACGGACTGAGAATAAAAATAAATTCATATATAATTTAGTGTCCGTATTGGCATCTGTATTTACCATACAATGCTTTGCAACATCTATACCAAGCACAAATTTGTGGTGTAGTATATGCAAGCTAATTTTACTTGGTAGTATGTGGTATTTTGCAATATTAAGTTTTACTAAACCAGAAAAATATTTCTACTATAGTTTGTTTACAAGTGAGAACGGAAACAGAAAAGGGTATGAGTTTAGACAATTTTTATTGCTTTTACTTGCAACATTGATTTCTTTACTTGTATCTATATTAAATATAAAGACTTATATTACAATTTCAGTAACAGTATTTATAGTTTCATTTATAATTTTATTCCCAAAACTATTAAGAAAGAAAAAGAATAATACAAAATCTGCTAATGTACAGATACTTGTTGCAACTATATTTCTGGCATTTGTAAGTTTTGTAACAGTTTTCTTTGTAAATAATCTTTATGTAAAAGATAAAACAACATCTTTTTATAGTGTGTCAACTTATCATTATGATGATGGGTCATATTATGCATATATTATTGTTGATGGTAAAGAGCATAGTGTAAGTACAGAAGTAGCAGATTATGATAACAATGTGCCACATATTGAAGCAACAAGAGTTACAGGACTTTTAGGAATAGAATATATTATATAAGTATAAGCGCCTGTTTAACAGGTGCTTTTTATTTTCTAAAAATTTCACACAACTATTGCAACTGCATTTTCTTTTTGTTAAAATATTTATATAATAGCATAGGATGTGATTTTTTATGAAAGCTATTGTAGGTGGCAAAATTATTCTTAAAGATAAAATTCTTGAAGATTATGCTTTACTTTATACAGATAAGATTGAAGACATCGTTTCAGAAAACCTTATTCCTGAAAATACAGAAACTATTGATGCTCAAGGTGGATATGTTGCTCCAGGTCTTATAGATATGCATATTCACGGTTATCTTGGCAAAGATGTTTGCGATGGTGAAGAAGAAAGTATTCGTATTATTTCAAAAGGACTTCTTAGTAATGGTGTTACAGGTTATCTTCCAACTACAATGACAGAAGATATGAAAATTATTCGCAAAGCTCTTGAAACTTGTGGAACTTTAATGGAAGAAAGCAAAAATTGGGATGGAAGTATTATTTTAGGCTGTCATGCAGAAGGACCTTTTATTAGTGAAAGCAAAAAAGGTGCACAGGATGCAAAATATATACTTAAGCCTGACGCTTCATTTGTTAAAGAATATAAAGATGTTATTAAAACAATTACTCTTGCTCCTGAATGCGATACAGAAGATTTTAGTGCAATTTGTGAAATCTGTTGTGATACAGATGTTGTCGTTTCAATGGGACATACATCTGCTGATTATGAAACAGCAATGGCAAGTATTAATGCAGGCGTAAAGCATACAACACATCTTTTTAATGCTATGACTCCACTTACTCATCGTGCACCGGGTGTTGTTGGTGCAGCACTTAATGGTGATGTAAGTGTTGAACTTATAGTTGATACAGTTCATGTTGATAAATCTCTTTATAATATGTTGTGGAAACTAAAAGGGAGAAAGCTTTGCTTTATTACTGACTGTTTACCAGCCGGCGGTTTACCAGTTGGTGAATATACTTTAGGTGGTCAAAAGATTATTTTTGATGGCACAATCTGTAAACTTCAGGATGGTACAATTGCAGGTAGTGTATTGCATCTTAATAAAGGTGTATGGAATGTTTATGAAAATTCAGATATTCCACTTTATGAATGTGTAAACTGTGCATCTCTTAATCCTGCAACAGTATTGGGATTGGATAAATCAAAAGGTTCGCTTGAAACAGGTAAGGATGCAGATATTGTAATTACAGATAATCAATTCAACGTAACTAAAACTATCATCGGAGGAGAAGTGAAATATGAATCTTAAAGTTAAAGCTAAACTTGACCCAAAATTTCAGCCATTAGCACTTGTAATTCGCGAAATGCGTGAGGCTACAAAAGAAAACGGACAAGATATTATTATTGCGATTGAAAGAAATAAAGGTTATACAACTACATATAAAACAAGGATTTTTAATGATGGTACAGGCCATGATGAAGAAAATTTTCGTTTTGTAGAAAGAGTTGCAAAGTCACTTCTTTGGGTGGCTGGTGGTTATAAAATCATTATTGCAGGTAGTGAAAAAATAGGAAATAAAATTAAAGAAGCATATACTATAGGTGGACTTCGTGAATTTGATGTTAAATTTATGGAAAGAGTATATGAATGTCCATTTGTAGTTGAAATTTGTTCATTAGAAAATGCTCCTGAAGATAAATCAGCTGCTGCACCAATTGGCAGACATCTTGACGGATGTCGTATTGGATTCGATGCAGGTGGTAGTGATAGAAAAGTTAGTGCTGTTATTGATGGTGAAAGCGTATATTCTGAAGAAGTTGTATGGTTTCCAAAGACAAATTCTGACCCAGAATATCATTATCAAGGAATTCTTGATGCAATGAAAACTGCAGCATCTAAAATGCCAAGAGTTGATGCTATTGGTGTGTCTTCTGCAGGTGTTTATATTGATAATCGTATAATGGTAGCTTCACTTTTCCTTAAGGTTAATGAAGATGACTTTGACAAAAAAGTTAAGAATATGTATCTTGACGTTGCAAAAGAAATTGGCGAAAATATTCCTGTTGAAGTTGCAAATGATGGTGATGTTACCGCTCTTGCAGGTGCTATGGATCTTGAAGATAATTCTGTTCTTGGTATAGCAATGGGAACCAGCGAAGCGGGTGGATATGTTGACCCCGATGGAAACATAACGGGTTGGCTTAATGAACTTGCCTTTGTTCCCGTTGATTTTAATGAAAACTCAATGGTTGACGAATGGTCGGGAGATTACGGTTGCGGTGTTAAATATTTCTCTCAAGA
>JAZLBG010000026.1:0-6656 GCA_045613585.1 Candidatus Fimenecus sp.
TTGGCATCCTACTTAAACACCCTTTTAATGTATTTTCTCCAATTATAAATATAAGTTGATAAAAGCCTTGTCAAAGCAATATCGTAAACTGCAAAAACAATGTTACAGATTACAAGCAATAACGGTAATGCAAATTTGCCTAAAAATTCAATATCTTCAAATGTAATTATAAAGACTTTTGACACAACAAAATATGCAGATACAACAGCAACATTGAATACTATATATTTCACAATCCAAGCATAAATGCCATTAAGTTTTTTCTCGATAAAGCCTTTAATGATAGGATAATACCCGAAAAACATAGCGTACATAACTGCTGCTTCTTTATCGGCAACCACTAACAATGACAATATTGAAACTGCAACATAAACTGAACTTGCAAATTTAGGACTTATTTCAATCACAATAAGTATAAGCAAAGCACCACAAATTGCAGGTATTGCATAAGTAAGTGTAGCAATAACACCTGTCAAAAACATAAGCACAATTGACAATGCAGATATTACACCACCAAAGGCTACCTTAAATGAGTTAAACTTTTTCTTATTCATACTAACAACACGGAATCAAATCCCCACCACAACACTCGCAACAACAATCGGCACAAAGAAGACCTGAACAGATATCACAACCGTCACAATCATTTGAGTTATTCTGTCTGCGAGTTGTTCTGTAACCACCATTTGCATTATTATTCATAGCATTGAATGCAGCTGAATATTCACGATTCTGTGGGTCCATTGAACAAGCAGTCTGGTAATGGCGGTATGCCTCATTAAGCCAACCTCTGCGCTGATGAATAACACCTTTAAGATAATGCCATTCAGCATTTCTGTAACTTGGGTGAATTCCGTCAAGAATCATTTCAGCATCTTCAATTCTGCCACTGTTAATCTGTTGACGAACATCTGAAAACTGTGAGTTATTATAATTTGACTGTTGATTATTAGAATTATTGCTTGAATTATTTGATGTACCACGCAAAGTATTAAGGATAGAATCATAAGCTTCATTAAGTTCATCCATGCGACGAGCTCTGACTTCTTCAGAATCATTAGAATTGGTGATTTCGCCTGCGATTCTTCTATAAGCTTCCATAATATCTTTTTCTGTTGCATTTCTGCCAACGCCCAAAAATTCATAAGGATTATTCATTCTTGTCACCTCTGTACTTCTTTATTATTTGTTCAAGCTGATAGTTTAAACCATCATATATTACATTATCAATTATTGGACTGAATTGATTTATTTTTTGATTTGCATTAGTCTGTGATAATGCACCAATTGACAAATTTATTGATATTATTGCTGTTTCAATATAGTCATTTTCATTTTTTAATGGATTAAAAGTGTTTTCTTCAATATCTTTTTCATAGTCATCAAAAGCATCAAGAAAATAGACTACTCTGCCTAAATGATAACCAAAATCGTAGGCAGATTTTTTTGTAGTTTCACATTCGTTATATGCGAAAAGCCAACCTAGCATTTTAGCCGTTGCATCTGCTGATTTATCAATTAAAATATTTTTTTCTTGTTCGTTTTCAAATTGTTCAGCCATACCCTTTTCAATTTCAGCAAAAATGTCAGGGTATTTTTTTAATGCTTTTCTTTTAAGATATGAAAAATATGGTAAAAGAAAATATAACAGTAGCTTTTTAATGCCTTTACTATCTTCAAGATTGTCAACAAGTTTGAAATATGCAAGGACTACCGTAATTGTACTTGCTAATTTATAAACATCACTTTCACAAGTAATTTTTGCACACTTTTTACAAGGATTAAAGGTGCAGCGAGATTTCTCTGCAGTTATATTTTCATTTGCAATTCCCATTTTATAAAGCACATAAAATGCACCGTCATAGCTTAAAAGAAAACGCGAGAGAACACCATACTCCTTGCCCATTTCTTTGCAAAGAGTACAATAAACACCCTTATATGCTTCATATTCTTTAACTTTAAGTTCAGGTTTATAAACAGTTACATATCCGAACATAAATTATCTTTTAATCCCCTTTAGCACTGTTCTTGCAACATACGGTTTATTCATTGTGTAAATATGAATACCATTGACACCGTTATATAACAAATCATTAATTTGTTTTATTGCAAACTCAAGTCCTGCTTTTTCTAAATCTTGTGGGTTATCTTTATACTTTTCAAGAAAATCTGACACTTCTTTTGGAAGTTTTGTTCCTGAAAGAGTAATAATTCTATCAATCTGTTTAATATTTGTAATCGGCATAATCCCTGCAAAAACAGGTGCTATAATGCCTTTATTGCGGACTTTATCAAGAAAAGAATAGAACAAATCGTTATCATAAAAAAGTTGTGTAATAAGGAAATCCACACCACAATCAACCTTAATTTTAAGATTATCGATGTCTTTTTCTAAACTGTCACATTCCGGATGACATTCGGGATAACAAGCCCCACCAATATCAAAATACCCATATTCTTTGATATGTGTTACCAAGTCACTTGCATAAGTATAATATTCACCTTCAGGTTTTACGAAATCTTTTGGAATATCGCCACGCAAAGCGAGAATGTTATCAATATGATTTTCTTTAAGAGTATTGAGAATACTGTCAATTTTATCTTTTGGAGTTGATGCACAAGTTAAGTGTGCTAATGCAGTTGTATCAAGACGATTTTTGATAAGTGATGCAATTTTAGTAGTGTATTGACTTGTGCCGCCACCTGCACCATAAGTAACACTCATAAAATCAGGGTTAAAGGCTGCCAATTCTCTTACCGACCACTCAATACTTTCAAATGCAGAGTCAGTTTTTGGAGGGAAAACCTCAAATGAAATAAGTTGGTCTTTAACCATAAGTTTTTCTGTTATCCTCATACTCAATCACCGTGAATATAATAGCACATTCGTATTTTTTTAGCAATAGAATGGAAGTTTATTTACATATTATTTACAAAAAAACATCCGCGGGGTCAAGACCCCGCCCTACCATTGGTGTTTATTTTTGAATAAAAAGTTTACTTGCGTTTATGATTTCTTCGTGTGTTACTTTGCCTGTTGAATTTGCATTTACTGCTTTGATAGCTTCGGTAGTCACATCGGTATATGGTGAGTTGAGTTTGTTGTTTACATACTCTGCAAAACTTTCTCCATTAAAGATTGCGTTTTGCTTTCTTTCATTACCATATTTATCGAAGAATGTTCCGTTTTCACAATAAGCAGCAGTTCCAATTGCATTTTCACATTCGCCGTCATACTGTGGGATGTTAAACTTTGAAATTGCATAGAAGTTTGCATCTGTTTCCTTTGCAGTTGTGAAAATCTTTTTATTATTTTCTTCTGCATATTTTTTAAGTACAAATACAGTTTCAGTTGAAGTTTTACCACTGATTACGATTACATCATTTTTAAGTAACGCATCAAAATCAGTTATGTTCTTCTGCTCATTAAGAACACTGAAACGACCACCCTTACAGAGAATTCCGTTGTTTACAGGTAATGCTCTTGTAACTGTTGAGCCGATATAACGATAATCAACTGAACAAAGATTAGAACAGTTAGTGCAAATGCTAATTTTTGAGTTTTCTTTAACTGGAACACTCTTTGTAAATGATGTTTTTTCACGGAGTGCGCCAGTTGGACAGAGTGCAACGCACTGACCACAAGCAATACATTCAGTTTCTTTGAGGTGTTTGCCAAGTTCAGGTTCAACATAAGTATTAAAACCACGATTGATAAGACCGATTGCAGACTTACCCATAACCTCTTCACACACTCTTACACAAAGTCCACAGAGAATACATTTATCTGTATTTCTTGCAATTAAATCATTTGCATTTTCCTGATTTCTGTTGTGTTTCTCCCCTGCAAATCTTGATGGTTTTACATCATAATCGTTTGCATAAGAGATAAGCTTACATTCAAAGTAGTCGTGGCAACCACATTCAAGACAACGATTTGCCTCTTTCTTTGCTATTTCTTCTGTGAAGCCGAAATTAACTTCTTTAAAGTTAGTTTTTCTTTCAGCAGGACTCATATGTGGCATTTTAGCACGAGCTACCTTTTCAAATCTTGAATAGTCAATAGCTTTGCTATCCTGTTCAACGAAATATGGCTTTTTATATCCAACAGTTTCACCGTTTAAGTATCTGTCAATTACAACTGATGCTTTCTGTGCTTCACCTATTGCTGCAATTGCAATATCAGCACCCTTATTTGTAGCATCACCAACTGCAAACACGCCGTCAAGTGATGTTGTGAATCGGCTTTCGTCTGCTGAAATAGTATTTTTACGAGTTGATTCAAGTGTTTCAAATCCATTGAGATTTGGATACTGACCAATTGCCATAATAACACTATCAAGTGCGATTTCTTCTGTTTCACCTTCAATTGCAACAGGACTACGACGACCACTTGCATCAGGCTCACCCAACATCATTTTTTGTAAAACAACGCCATTGAGTTTACCATTTTCCCCTGTGAATTCAATTGGATTTGTAAGATACTTGTAAATTACGCCCTCTTCCTCTGACTCAAGAATTTCTTGAGGGTCAGCAGGCATTTCGTCTTTTGTACGACGATAAATGATATACACATTTTCTGCACCAAGACGCACCGCAACACGACAAGCGTCCATAGCAGTATTACCACCGCCACAAACTGCAACATTTTTGCCGATTTCAGGCTTATTTCCAAGGGCAACCTCACGAAGAAAGTCGATACCACCCCATACACCATCTAAATCTTCACCTGCAACTCGCATTTTACTGCTATTCCAAGCACCAATTGCAACGAGTGTAGCATCAAAATCATTTTTGATTTCTTCAAATGAAATATCCTTACCTATATTCACATTGTTTTTGAGTGTTACGCCCATATCTTCAATAAGCTTGATTTCCTTATCCAAAACAACCTTTGGAAGACGATATTCAGGAATACCATAACGGAGCATACCACCCATTTGAGGCATCTGTTCAAATATTGTTACACTATGACCTTGTTTACGAAGAAAATATGATGCAGTAAGACCGGCAGGGCCACCACCTATGATTGCAACCTTTTTATTGGTATCAGGCTCAACTTCAGGAATATATGTATCACCCAATAAATCCATATCACCTACAAAGCCTTTTAAAAATGCAATTGAAATTGGCTCGTCAACATACTGACGACGACATTTCTTTTCACATGGATGTGGGCAAATTCTGCCGATTGATGCAGGAAGTGGCAATTTTTCTTTAATAAGCTTAACCGCTTCTTTATACTCACCATTTGCAATAAGACCAACATAGCCCTGACAGTCCGTACCCGCAGGACAAGCCTTGCTACAAGGTGCAACACACTCACCTGTATGGTCAGAGAGCAAAAGCTCAAGTGCCACCTTACGAGATGCCTTGATTCTTTCTGTCTGAGTATGAACTACCATACCATCTGCTACTTTTGTTGAACAAGCACGAAGAAGTTTTGGATTGCCCTCAACTTCAACTGTACAAAGTCCACAAGCACCATAGAGTTCAACTCTGCCGTCATAACAGAGATTAGGAATTTTTATTCCGTTCTGTGTGGCAACATTGAGTATTGTCATACCTTCTTCAGCTATTATCATTTTATTATCAATAGTTAATGTAATACTCAATTATTTCACCTCCACAGCGTTAAAACGACAAACTGATACACAGTTACCGCATTTAATACATTTATCCATATCAATGATATGGGGCTCTTTAACTGTTCCGCCGATTGCAGAAACAGGACATTTTTTAGCACATAATGTGCAACCCTTACAAGCATCAGCGTTAATTTCAAATGCAAGAAGATTTGTACACTCGTGAGCAGCACATTTCTTTTCTATAATATGCTCAACATATTCATTCTTAAAGTATTTAAGTGTTGTAAGTACAGGATTTGGTGCTGTCTGCCCAAGTCCGCAAAGTGCGCCATCTTTTATAGCAAGGCAAAGTTCTTCCAAAAGTTCAATATCTTCTTCCTTGCCATTACCTTCTGTAATACGAGTGAGAATTTCAAGCATTCTCTTTGTACCAAGACGACAATGAACACATTTGCCACAAGATTCTTTTGCAGTAAAGTCAAGGAAGAAACGAGCCATTTCAACCATACAAGTGCTGTCGTCCATAACAACCATACCGCCTGAGCCCATAATTGCACCGGTAGCAGATAGTGCTTTATAGTCAATTACAGTATCAAGTAAATCTGCAGGAATACAGCCACCAGATGGGCCACCCATCTGTACTGCCTTAAAGTTTTTATCATTTTTAATTCCGCCACCAATGTCAAAAATAACATCACGGAGAGTTTTACCCATTGGAATTTCAACAAGTCCACCACGTTTGATTTTACCTGTAAGAGCAAAAACCTTTGTACCCTTGCTGTTTTCTGTACCCATTGATGAGAACGCATTACCACCATTGAGAATTATCCAGCTTACATTTGCAAAGGTTTCAACATTATTTATATTTGATGGTTTATGCCAATAACCTGACTGTGCAGGGAATGGTGGTTTAAGTCTTGGCATACCACGAGAGCCTTCCAAAGACTCAATAAGTGCAGTTTCTTCACCACAAACGAATGCACCCGCACCTGCTTTAATTCTGAAATCACAGGAGAAGTCCGTACCCATAATATTCTGACCGATAAAGCCCTTTGCTTTTGCTTGGTC
>JAZLBG010000027.1:0-1500 GCA_045613585.1 Candidatus Fimenecus sp.
ATTATAGATTGAAGGTTCCTTGCTTTATTGTATAAATCGTTTTATTTAAACCGTTGCTAATAATTCTTTTTCAACTGAATTCGCTTGCGCTTGGCTTGATTGTGGTGCGTTTAAACCAAGTACTTCCGCTGTTGATGTATGAACTTCTTGTAAAAGCGTTGGGTTGTCCATTAGTTTTTGACCGTATGAAGGAATCATTTCTTTAATTTTTGATTCCCAAGATGTTAACTCGCCTGGGAAACATTTTTTAATTACTTCGATCATAACGTGAACAGCTGTAGATGCACCTGGAGATGCACCAAGTAATCCTGCTACAGAGCCATCAGCCGCGCTCACAACTTCTGTACCGAATTGAAGCGTACCTTTACCCGCTGCAGTATCTTTAATTACTTGTACACGTTGACCAGCAACTAATGTATCCCAATCATCACTGTTAGCGTTTGGAATAAACTCACGTAATTCGTTTATACGATCTTCTTTGGATAGTAATAATTGCGAAATTAAGTATTTTGTTAATGCCATTTCTTTTGCACCACATGCTAATAATGTTAATAAGTTATGTGGTTTTACAGAGGCAATTAAATCCATATTTGAACCTGTTTTTAAGAACTTCGGAGAGAAGCCTGCAAACGGTCCGAATAGTAAAGATTTTTTGCCATCAATATAACGTGTATCAAGGTGAGGAACAGACATTGGTGGCGCACCAACTGCAGCTTTTCCGTATACTTTTCCGTGATGTTTTTCAACAACTTCTGGGTTTGTACATACTAAGAACAATCCACTAATTGGGAATCCGCCGATATGTTTACTTTCAGGAATACCTGTTTTTTGTAATAACTCAAGGCTTCCACCACCAGCACCTAAGAAGACAAAATCAGCCGTATGGTATTGCATTTTACAACCTTCTAAATCGTGTACTTTTACTTCCCATTTACCTTCTTTTGTACGGTTAATATCTTGAACAGCGTGTTTATAGTCAACCTCAACACCTTGTGTTTGTAGGTTTTCAACTAACATACGTGTTAATGAACCGAAGTTCACGTCTGTACCTGAGTCAATTTTAGTTGCCGCAATTGCTTCACCTGGTTTACGATCTTCCATAATAAGCGGAATCCATTGTTTTAATGTTTCTGGATTATCCGAAAACTCCATTCCTTCAAATAAAGGATTTGCTATCATTGTATCAAAACGTCTTTTTAAAAACTCCACATTTGACTCGCCTTGTACCATACTTAAATGAGGTAGTGGCATAATAAAGTCTTGAGGATTGTTAATTAATTTATTTTTTACAAGGTATGACCAAAACTGTAGTGAAACTTGGAATTGTTCATTGACGTTAATCGCTTTTGAAATGTCGACAGAGCCATCTGGTTTTTCAGACGTATAGTTAAGCTCACAAAGTGCAGCATGTCCTGTACCCGCATTGTTTAATTCGTGAGAGCTTTCCTCACCTGCTCTTTCAAGCTTTTCAAAAACTTTAATGTTCCAGTCCGGTGCTAA
>JAZLBG010000028.1:0-90101 GCA_045613585.1 Candidatus Fimenecus sp.
GTGATAGAAATGCAAATAAATAAAATTCATTACAAGCAATTGGAAGAAACCAAAAGAATTTATATTAATGCGACAACGCTTAAGATTAGAGAAAAACTAAATAATGCTTTTAGAAACCCAACTGTTGAAGATGATATGACAGGAATCTTTGGCAAATTCTATAAGCTTGATAAAATGTATAAGGTGAAATATATTTATACTCGTAATAAACAACTTCAACCAATGACCTTTGATAGATATCATTATCTTTTGGATGTTGCTGAAGACGAAAAGGGGTCATATATTGAATATGCAATGGTTTATGATAAACTTTTTGACCCGCTAATAAGATTAGTTTATGTAATTGCAGTTTTTGCAGTACTTACATATCTTTTGTACGCATACAAACTCGGAACTATGAGCGTTTTTTCTGCAGGCGTGTTGGGAATAATTGTAACTGCATCTGTTGCACTTGTATTCAAAAAATCAAAAGAAACTGTAGAAGAGTGTAAAAAAGCAGAAAATTTATTTAAAAAATTAATTTCTGACATAGATTTTAGTTGACAAAGTTGTTTTAATAATGT
This sequence comes from Candidatus Fimenecus sp., assembly GCA_045613585.1. Taxonomy (GTDB): domain Bacteria; phylum Bacillota; class Clostridia; order Oscillospirales; family Acutalibacteraceae; genus Fimenecus. Next base: position 564 of record JAZLBG010000028.1, read on the forward strand.
ATTATATTAGCGTATTAACACTTTAACACACTAAAAAGGAGCTAGAATTATGAAAATGAAAAAATTACTTGCTGTTGTTATGGCAGTGCTTATGATTGCAGTTTGCTTTGCTGGTTGCGGTGAAACAAAGAAAGAAACAATCGTTGTTGGTTACACAATTTATGAACCAATGAACTATGAAGATGAAAATGGCGAACTTGTTGGTTTTGATACAGAACTTGCAAAAGCAGTTTTCACAAATCTTGGTTATGAAGTAATGTTCCAGGAAATTCAGTGGGAAAGCAAATACACAGACCTTGATTCAAATACTATTAACTGTGTATGGAATGGCTTTACATGCAATACTGCTGATGATGACGGTGTTCTTCGTTCAGAAAAAGTTGATTTCTCATATAACTATATGGAAAATCGTCAAGTAATCGTTGTTAAGAAGGATTCAGGTGTTGCTTCAGCTGAAGACCTTAAAGGCAAGTTCGGTGTTGCTGAAAGTGGTTCAGCAGGTGAAACATATGCAAAAACTTTTGAAGGCACTACATTCAAAGGCTTTATTAAGCAGACAGAATGCTTATACGAAGTGAAAATGGGTACTGCTGATTTTGCTGTTGTTGACGCTCAACTTGCAAAGAGTTACTGTGGCAAGGGCGACTATGCTGACCTTGTAATTGTTGACTCACTTTCAAGTGAAGTTGAATATTATGCTATTGGATTTAAAAAGGGTAGTGAGCTTACAGCAAAAGTTAATGAACAGCTTGATGCTTTAGCAAAAGATGGTACAATTGCTAAACTTGCAGAAAAATATGGAGTTTCAAATACAGCAATCACAGATTTTTCTGACCAGAAATAATAATCAGTCCTCTTGGAGTTAATTTATGTCATTTTTAGAAGTCACAGCATTTCTGTTTGACGGCTTTAAAATATCTTTGTTAATCTTTGCGGTGACGCTGCTTTGCGGCGCACCGCTTGGTTTGCCTATAGCCTTTTGTTCAATGAGCCGTTTCAAACCGATAAAAGCTATATCAAAAATTATTGTTTGGATTGTCAGGGGAATTCCTTTGATGCTCCAGATTTTTATTATCTATTATGTTCCAGGGCTATTGTTCAATTATCAGTTGTTCGGACAAATTGACCGATATATGTACATTGAATATGGGGTAATGGATGCAGGTAGAATTACTGCAGTACTTATTGCATTTACAATCAATTATGCTTGCTATTTCTCTGAAATTTACAGAGGTGGTATTGAGAGTATATCAAAAGGGCAGTATGAGGCTGGTTATGTTCTTGGCCTTACAAAATCACAAATTTTCAGTAAAATTATTTTGAAACAGGTTATTCAACGTATTGTTCCACCTATGTCAAATGAAATTATTACACTTATTAAAGATACAGCTCTTGCGAATTGTATTATGGTTTGTGAAATCATTAAGAATGCAAAAGAACTTGCTGCTACAAAAGCGATGATTTGGCCGTTGTTCTTTACAGGTGTGTTCTATTTAATTTTTGTTGGTTTACTTACAATCTGTTTGAATAAGATTGAAAAGAAACTCAGTTATTTCAGGAGTTAAGTTATGTCAATATTAGAAGTTTGTAATATACAAAAAAGTTTCGGTAAAACCGAAGTGTTAAAAGACATCAGCTTTACTCTTGAAAAGGGTGAAGTTTTGTCCATTATAGGTTCGTCAGGTAGTGGTAAGACTACACTTTTACGTTGTTTAAATTTTCTTGAAACATCAGATTTAGGCAAGATTATTGTTGATAATGATATTTTATTGGATGGTGCAAAAAACACTAAATTAAGTGATGATAAAATAAGAGAAAATAGATTGAATTTTGGACTTGTTTTTCAAAACTTTAATCTTTTTCCTCAATATACTGTTCTTAAAAATCTCACTCTTGCTCCAACTTTATTAAAAAAAGGCGATAGCGCAACAATTGAGGCGCAAGCTTTAGAAATAATTAAAAAGGTTGGTCTTGAAGATAAAGTCGATTTCTATCCTTGTCAGCTTTCAGGGGGTCAACAACAGCGTGTAGCTATTGCGAGAGCTTTGATGCTTTCACCTAAAATTCTTTGTTTTGACGAACCAACAAGTGCTTTAGACCCAGAACTTACAGGTGAAGTTCTTCGTGTTATCCGTGAACTCCGTGACGGAAATACAACAATGATTATTGTTACTCATGAAATGAATTTTGCAAAGAATGTATCTGATAAAGTGATTTTTATGGCTGATGGTATTATTGAAGAAATAGGCACTCCTACTGATTTGTTTGAAAATCCAAAGAGTCAAAGACTAAAAGAATTTTTAAGTTCTTCATTAAAAGATTAAGTAAATCCTCCCAAGTGGGAGGATTTTTCTTGTAATATACGTGATTATATGTTATCATATTTATGGTGATTTATATGAAAAAAATTGTTGCAGTCTTTTTAACTACTTTTATAATTTTGTTATCACTTTTTAATATATCTGTTTTTGCAAAGGATAATGTTCAATTAAAACTTACTGATGCAACAGTTTATGCTGGTGATGAACTTGTGCTTAAATTGTTTATTAGCGATAATTCTGAATTGAGTGGTGCTGTAATCGACCTTGCATATGACTCTAATTTATTAGAGTTTTTATCTGCTGATGCAGGTACAATTATTGACCAAAGCGCATCAATAAACATTAAAAATTTTGAGAATAAATCGTTTGTACGTTTCACTTATATGTCCCCATCAACTTCAGTAACGTCTGCTGGTATTTTGTTAAGTGTAAAATTCAAAGCACTTGAAACTGCAGAAGGTCGCACATCTGTGAAGATTTCAATACCTAGTGCGGGTGATTTTGTTAATTCAAAATTGGAAGAAATTCCTTTTGAAGTTGAAAATTCAAATGTTAGAATTTTAAATTCTACGAAAAGTGATATGGTTACAACAGACATATCAACAACTGAAATTTCTACAGAGAATCAGTCAACAGAAATAACGACGGTGATAGAAAGTTTAACTGAAACGACTACTAAATCTGCTCAAAAAGTTGATAATGATACACAAAATGATAATTTGAAAATAGTATATGGTCTTTTTGCTACAGGTGTAGTGTTATTAATTGGCGTAATTGTATATGTGATTTTTAATAAGAAAAGGAAGAGATAATATTATGAAAAATATTATAATTGAAGAATGTCCATACTGTGGTTCAACTGACTTAACAAAAGGATATCAAATTAATGATGGTGCAGTTTATAGAGATAAGATTAAATCTATTGGAACAGTAATTGAACACACTATTTGTAAGGAATGTGCAAGTATAATATATAGTAAAGTTGAAAAAACTGAAGTTTTAAAATAGTTATTTATATTCATTTTTCTGCATATAAATTAATGGTGATAAGTATGCAGAAAAAATACATAACAGTTGAAGAAAAACTTGAAATTATTAAAATGATGATTTCAAAAGGTTATTTAACTAAAAATCAACTTGAAACATTAAAAAAGCGTAACAACCTTTAATGGTTGCTACGCTTAATTTTTTTAGGATATTGGTTCAAAATCTTCTGCACTATGTTTACAAAGGGGACATACAAAATCTTTAGGTAATCCTTCGCCTTCATAAATATAGCCGCATATTTTACATACATAACCTTTTTTCTTAACTTCTGGTTTAGGTTTAATATGGTCAAAATAATATTGATATGTTGCTGAAGGCTCTTCTGACAATGTTTCTGCCTCAGTTACATCAGAAATAAATAACAGATGAGTACCACAATCAACTATATCTGTAACTGTGCATGATATATATGCATTCGTTCCCTCACAAATAAAATATGTTCCATTTTCAGTTCTGTAATGGTCATTATAGCCAGTGAATTTATCAGTATCACGTCCACTTGCAAATCCAAATCTTTTAATTAAGCCAAAGGTAGCAGCAGTTGAAAGGACAGAAATTGTAAACTTTTTTGTTCGTTCAATCATTTCACATGTAAAGTTATTTTTATTAACTGCAATTGTGAGCCTTTTTGGACTGTCAGTAATTTGGCAAGCAGTATTTATGATACAAGCATTATCTTTGCCATTTTCATTTGCACTTAAAATAAATAAACCATAACTAAGTTTAAACATTGCTTCATTTTTTATCATTCGTATCATCTCCAATTTAATTTTATGTTATTATACCACAAAATAGATGCTTTGTGAATGTTATTTAATTAACATTCAAAATTTGTTGATTTACATTGACAAAAGGCGACAAATATGGTATCTTTTTTACGTATTTATTGTATACTGCAAATATATTTTTTTTGTTTGTAGTATGATAAAAAAGGAGATGTAAAAATGAAAAGCAAATTCAGTATGAAAACTTTAGCTGTATTGGCAATAGCATTAATTCTTGTTATGTCAATGTCAGTGTTTGCTTTTGCTGAAGGCGATGGTGCTGAAGTAGAGTATTCAAGCAGATTTTACTCAACAATATTCTCACTTCTTCCACCTGTAATTGCTATCGCGTTGGCACTTATCACAAAAGAAGTTTATTCTTCACTTTTCGTTGGTATTTTAGTTGGTGGCGGACTTTATGCGTTCGGTTCTGATGGGTTCAGTTTTGAAACAATGTTCAACACAATTATGACTGACGGTTTTATTGGTAAACTTGCTGACACATGGAACATGGGTATTATTATATTCCTTGTAGTTCTTGGTGTTATTGTTGTTCTTATGAACAAAGCAGGTGGTAGCCGTGCTTATGGTGAATGGGCAAAAAATAAAATTAAATCAAGAAGAGGCGCATTACTTGCTACTTTTGGACTTGGTGCATTAATTTTTGTTGGCGACTATTTTAGCTGTCTTACAGTTGGGAGCGTTATGCGTCCTGTAACAGACTCACATAAAATTTCACGTGCAAAGCTTTCTTATATCATTGATGCTACTGCAGCACCTATTTGTATTATTGCTCCTATTTCTTCTTGGGCTGCTGCTGTTAGTGGCGTTGTTGAGGGAACAGACGGTCTTGAACTCTTTATCAAGACAATTCCATTCAACCTCTATGCTTTACTTACCATAGTTATGGTTGTTATGATTTCTGCTCTTAACATTGACTTTGGTCCAATGAAAAAACATGAAATCAATGCTATGAATGGTGACCTTTATACAACAGATGCAAGACCTTATGCAAATGTTGACGAAACACCGGTTTCAACAAGAGGTAAGGTTATCGACCTTGTTCTTCCTGTTGTAATTCTTATAGCTCTTTGTGTTGTGGGCATGGTTTACACTGGTGGATTCTTCTCTGGCGAAAGCTTTATTAACGCGTTTGCAAACTGCGATGCAGCTTATGGCCTTGCTCTTGGTTCAATTATTGCACTTATAGTTAACATTATTTACTTTATGATAAGACGAGTTCTTTCATTCAAAGACTGTATGGAAGCAATTCCTGAAGGTTTCAAAGCAATGGTACCAGCAATTCTTATTCTTACATTTGCATGGACACTTAGTGCTATGACAAATAACCTTGGTGCTGATGTATTTGTTGAAGGTCTTGTTGATGCAACAGCTGGTAAACTTGCATATTTCTTACCTGCAATTCTTTTCCTTGTTGCAGTTTTACTTGCTTTTGCTACTGGCACATCATGGGGCACATTCGGTATTCTTATTCCAATTATCGTTCCTCTTTTTGCACCAACAGATGTATCTCTTGTTGTTTGTATCGCTGCTTGTCTTGCGGGTGCAGTTTGTGGTGACCACTGTTCACCAATTTCTGATACAACAATTATGGCTTCAACAGGTGGTCAATGTGACCATGTTAACCACGTTTCAACACAGTTACCATATGCAATTACAGTTGCAGCTGTTTCATTCGTAGGTTATTTACTTGCTGGATTTGTACCAAATGCACTTGTAATTCTTCCTGTTTCGATTGCACTTCTTATTATTACACTTCTCGTTATTAAGGCCGTAACAAAGAAAAAGGCATAATAGAGCGAATAATTTATTAAAAAACGCCCTACCAATTTGGTGGGGCGTTAAATATTGCGCTAAAATCTGTTTAAATGCCTCTATTTTAAGTTTTTATATTTTAATAGAAAATATCGTATTAAACTAATGATTGTTTTTACATAAAATAAAGGGCTATCTTACGATAACCCTTTGTTTTTATTCTTTTACGCTTTTAAGAACATCAATGTATGCTTTAATTGCTTTTACGCAACCATCAAAACCTAAATCCGCACTGTTAAGACATAAGTCATAGTTACGAGCATTATCCCATTCACGGCAAGTGTAATAACGATAAAATTCGCTACGATGACGGTCAATCTTTTTGATTTTCTTATCGGCATCCTTTTCATTCATGTCAAACATATTCATTACAGTTTCAACACAAGACTGGTGAGGAGCCCAGATAAAAACTTTGATTACATTCTCAAAATCCTTTAATATGTAGTCAGCACAACGACCAACAATAACGCACGATTCTTTGTTTGCAAGTTCTTTTATTATCTTTGCCTGATAGTTAAAAAGATTTTCTTTAGAAGTAAATTTGCTATCTTCTGGTGGAATAATTCCGCCCAAATATTTATGTGTTGATGGGTCAAAAAGACCTTTGTTAACATCTTCATCATTCTTTTGAAAGAGACCTAAATGGATACCACTATCTTCTGATGCCATATAAAGAATCTGACGGTCATAGAAGGGGATGCCAAGCTCTTTTGAAAGCATTTGACCAACTGTTTTACCACCACTACCGTAACCACGGGCAATTGTAATAACGATTTTTTTATCCATAATAATTCCTCCTATGAATTATTCACTAAGATATGCTTTTTTAACCGATTCGTCATTCATAAGGTCTTTTGCATCGCCTGAAAGAACAATATTACCTGTTTCAAGAACATATGCTCGGTCAGCAATAGAAAGAGCTTTTTTAGCATTTTGTTCAACAAGAAGAACTGTTGTTCCATTATCATTTATTGCCTTGATAATTTCGAATATTTCAGAAACAAGAAGGGGAGAAAGACCCATTGAAGGCTCATCCATTAAAACAAATTCTGGCTTTGACATAAGAGCTCTTCCCATAGCAAGCATTTGTTGCTCACCGCCTGAAAGAGTACCAGCAATCTGACTTTTTCTTTCTTTAAGACGAGGAAAACGCTCATAAACATAGTTAAGAGTTTCTTCGATTTCTTCTTTGTCTTTACGGGTGAAAGCACCTAATTTAATATTATCAAGAACAGAAAGTTGTGAGAAAATTCGTCTTCCTTCAGGAACATGAGCCATACCCATTGTAACAATTTTATGAGCAGGAACTTTTGTAATATCATTTCCTTTAAAAGAAATTTTACCAGTTTTAGGTTTTAAAAGACCTGTAACAGTATGGAGGATTGTTGTTTTACCTGCACCATTAGCGCCGATAAGAGCAACAATTTCACCTTTATTTACTTCGAAAGAAATACCTTTTAATGCTTTGATAACACCATAATAAACTTCAATGTTATCTACTTGTAAAAGTGGTGCCATTTGTATTACCTCCTTAATCGCCTAAATATGCATTAATAACTTCTGGGTTATTAAGAACTTCGCTTGTTTTACCTTGAGCAAGCTCTTCACCGAAGTTAAGAACAGTAACTTCTTCACAGATACCACTGACAAGTTTCATGTCGTGCTCAATAAGAAGTATAGTCATCTCAAAGTTATCTCGTACAAATCGAATTGTGTCCATAAGTTCTTGTGTTTCACTTGGGTTCATACCAGCAGCTGGTTCATCAAGAAGCAAGAGCTTAGGATTTGTTGCAAGAGCACGAGCTATTTCAAGCTTTCTTTGCTTACCATAAGGGAGATTATCAGCTAATGTTGATGCCTCATTTTCAAGACCAAAAACTTTGAGTAAGTCCATAGCTTTTTCATTCATTTTCTTTTCTGATTTGAAAAAGCGCGGAAGTCTTAAAATGCCTTCTGCTGTTGAGTATTTTACTTGATTATGAAGACCAAGTTTTACGTTATCAAGTACTGTAAGATTCTTGAAAAGTCTAATATTTTGGAAAGTACGAGCAATACCTGCTTTACTGATTTCAACAGGATTCTTGCCTGTAAGCTTAACACCATCAAGACTGAATGTACCAGTAGTTGGTTTGTAAACACCTGTCAAAAGGTTAAAAACTGTTGTTTTACCTGCGCCGTTAGGACCAATAAGTCCATAAAGTTGACCTTTTTCAAGTGAAAGATTGAATCCCTCAACAGCGTGCAAACCGCCGAAAACAATACCAAGATTTTTTACTTCAAGTAATGCCATCAGTTTTTACCTCCTTCACTAAAAGTTTTATTCTTATTGAATTTCATCATAAATGATTTTTTCATATCATTGATTTTATCATTGTTATTTACAATCATCATTACAATAAGAAGTATTGCATAGAACAACATTCTGTATTCGCCAACTTCACGAAGAAGTTCTGGAAGTGCATAAAGAAGAATTGCAGCAATTACAGAGCCTCTGATGCTACCAATACCACCAAGAACAACATAAACAAGAATAAGGATTGATGTGTTGTAGTCGAATCCACTTGCTGAGAATGAGTTCATATTGTGTGAGAAAAGTACACCGGCAATACCTGCGAAGAATGAAGCAATTGTAAATACAATAAGCTTGTATTTTGAAATATTGATACCAATTGTCTGTGCAGCAATACTATTGTCACGGATTGCCATTACAGCACGGCCTGTTCTTGAATTGATAAGGTTAAGAGATGCCATAACTGTTATAAACAAAAGTACAAATGCAATGATGAAATTTGCATCACGAGATGTACCTGTAATACCCATAGCACCCTTAATAATTGTTTCACCATCTTCAAGAAGCATACTGTTATATGCAGTACCATCGATTGATACCTTAAGACCTTCAGAGTCAAAACCGAGATAAACAATGTTGAGAATGTTTTTAATAATTTCACCAAAAGCAAGGGTTACAATTGCAAGATAGTCACCTTTAAGTCGTAATACAGGAATACAGATAACAAATCCGAAAATCGCAGCAAATATACCACCAATTATAAGAGCAAGACCAAATCGAATGAAATCGTTAGGAATAATTGATTCAAAAATATTTGTAAATACTGCGCCAGTGTAAGCACCAATACACATAAATCCTGCATGTCCTAATGAAAGGTCACCAAGCACACCAACAACAAGATTAAGTGAAACTGCAAGAATTGAATAAACGCAAAGAGGAACAAGTAAGTTCTGGATTTTTCTTGGCATTTCTCCTGTTTGAGCCCATATGAACGCAAATGCAAAAAAGCCAATAAGAATAGCGTAAGTGATTATATTGTTTTTTGTATTTGAAACAATTTTTTTCTTTGATTTTAATAATGACATTATGTTCACCTTACACTTTCTCACTGATTTTCTTGCCAAGAATACCTGTAGGTTTAACAAGAAGAATTATAATAAGAATACCAAAAACGATTGCGTCTGAAAGTTGAGTTGAAATATAAACTTTGCTAAGGTTTTCAATAAGACCGAGAAGAATACCACCAATCATAGCACCAGGAATTGAGCCGATACCACCAAAAACAGCGGCTGTGAATGCTTTAATACCAGGCATAGCACCTGTAGTAGGTGAAAGAATAGGGTAAGAAGAACAAAGAAGTGCACCAGCTACAGCTGCAAGGGCAGAGCCAATTGCGAAAGTAATAGAAATTGTCTTGTTTACATTGATACCCATAAGTTGTGCAGCGCCTTTATCTTCAGATACTGCAAGCATTGCACGACCTGTTTTGGTTTTGTTAATGAATAATGTAAGCACAATCATAAGAACAACTGAAACAATAATTGTAACAATTGTATTATGTGAAATTACAACTTGTCCGTCAAAAAGTGAAATGCTACCATTACCAAAAAGAGGCGTAAACTGCTTTGTACCTGCACCAAAAATTAACTGTGCAGAGTTTTGCAAGAAATAACTTACACCAATAGCAGTAATAAGAACTGACAAAGAAGTAGCACTTCTAAGTGGTTTGTAAGCAATCTTTTCAATAAGAATACCTAAAACTGTACATATCACTGTACCGATAATTATACAGGCAATAGGTGGTAAACTTGTCTTAGTTAATGCAGTAAACATCATAAAAGCACCAACCATGATTACGTCACCATGTGCAAAGTTAAGCATTTTTGCAATACCATAAACCATTGTATAACCAAGAGCAATCAAGGCATAAATACTACCAAGACTGATACCAGCTATAACTGTAGATAAAAATTCCATATTATGTCCTCCATATATGTTTTTTGAAAAAATCTTATATAAAATAAAAACTTTTCAAAAGACATATAAAACGCTCAAAAGTATGCCGCATGTAAAACATACGGCATACTTTGATTAAATGCTAATTAATAAGTGTAATTACATTACAACATATTCGCCGTTAACAATCTTAACTGCGATTGGCTTTTTAACTGGTTCACCATCTGCGCCCCAAGTAATATCTGTACCTGTAACACCTGTGAATGTGATTTCTGTCATAGCAACTTTAAGAGCATCGCAAATAGCTGAAGCATCCATGTCAGCTGTTACATTTGCTTTTTCCATAGCTGCTTTGATGATGTAGATTGCATCATAAGCGTCAGCACCAAACTGGTTAAGGTATGCTTTGTCATATTTAGCTGTGAAGTTCTTAACGAAGTTCTGTGTGCGTTCATCTTTAGCTGTTGGTGTGAAAGGAGTAAGAAGCATTACGCCTTCAGCAAGAGATTTATCAAAGTTTTCCATACCAAGGATGCCATCAAGACCATCACAACCAAAGAAGATTACATCAAGACCAGCTGTCTTAGCCTGAGAAAGGATAAGAGATGCTTCACTATAATAGATAGGAAGGAAGAGGAGTTCAGCGCCTGATGTCTTAACAGCCTGAATTTGAGCTGAGAAGTCAGTCTTTGTACTGCTTGTGAATGATTCTGTTGCTACAACATTAAGACCTTTTGCTTTTGCCTGTGCATCAAATTTTTCATAGATACCTGTTGAATAAGCGTCTGATGAATCGTAAATAATAGCTACTTTTGTAGCAAGTTTGTTATCTGCGATGTAGTCAGCAGATACTGTACCCTGAGCAGGGTCTGAGAAGCAAACACGGAAAGCATTATCGCCATCGATAGCTTCAACTGCTGTTGCAGATGCTGTAAGCATAAACATATTATCATTCTTAGCTTCGCCAAGGAAAGCAGCACAAGCACCTGATGTAACACTACCGAGTGAAAGTTTCATACCATTATCGATAAGTGCGTTGTAACCGTTCTGAGCGCCTTCTGGAGTTGCTGTGTCATCTTCTGCAAGAATTTCAATCTGCATACCATTAATACCGCCAGCAGCATTGATTTCTTCAGCAGCAAGTTTTGCACCATATTCAACTGCTTTACCATACTGTGCATAGTCGCCTGTAAGTGGACCTGTAACACCGATTTTAAGAGTTGAGTCTGTGTTTGGTTTGTTTTCGTTTCCGCCGCAAGCTGCAAAGCAAGTTACAATAAGAGCAACTGCCATAACTACGGCAAGAACTTTTTTCAAGTTTTTCATAAGAATTTTCCTCCTTAAATTTTTGTGAATTTTTAGGTCAAATCCACATTATATTTATAAAAAATATGTTATCTATATTACACCAAAATACAAAATAAGTCAACATTTTTTAGACATTTATTAACAAATCTATAAATATCGTTAATATTTAAATTCATATTTATATTCATTTTTAAAAGTGAATTTAGTTTTGTATATATTTTGTGTATCTTGTTCAGCAAAAACACAGTTACTGATACCAGAAATAATATATTCCATTTTAATCAGTTTACCATCATTGTTAATGACAATAATTATGTTTGTTTTGGAATAAGCAGTATCAAAATCTGTAATGTGTTCACTATTATTAAATGAAAATGTATTTACAATTGAACCTATATTGTTTGTTTTGTTACCATATTCAATTAATTCTGAATTTAAAACAAGCGTAATCACATATCCGCCGCTACCTTCAATACATTTGAAGGTGTTAACTGCATCTACATTTAGGTTAGCATTATTGTCATTTGGGGGAATAAAAGCACTAAGAGTTTCATTACCATTAGTTCCATTATAGAATTTATGTGTATTTTCAGTTGTGCCATTTGAATTCTTCAAAGATTGATTAATTTGTGATTCGATTAAGTTGTTGGCATCACTTATTGATGAGTTAGATTCAAAATGTGTTAATTTAACATTCTGTGTTTTAATAAACTTCACATCAAGATTACCTTTAAAGTTTTTTGTTTTATTAATTGCGTTTATAGCAATTTCAATAGCATCGTCTAAAGATGTTTCATCTTTTGATGTTGATTCAGTAGAATTATTGCTGATAACATTTTCAGTAGTACTTTCAACAATATCTTCAATTCCACCAAAAATCATATCAAGTGAAAAACTTATGCCTGTTGTATATTCGCGTTTTGAAACTTGTATTTCACTGTCAAAAGGAGCATAAATATTTTCTGTTGAAATTTTGTGATAAATATTATTTTGCATTGTGTTTACGGCAGATAATATATCGGCAATATATAAAGTATCTGTCAATGCATTTTTTAATGTATTTATTGCTTTGGCAACTGCAATTGAATCATTTGAATTAAAACCATCTTTTAGATTAATAAGTGATTTTACTATTTTTTCATGTGCAGTTTTAAAGTCTGATACTAAATATTGTTGTGGGTCGAAGCTATCATAATTGATACTTTCTATTTTTTTAGATAGTGATAAAAGTTTTGAGTTGTCTCCGTTGCTTTCATATTCATATAATGCTGCACTTAATTCGTCAAGATAATCTGTTGTATTTGCTTTTTTTACAAGTGAATATATATCACAGTATCTTGTGAAATCTATCATTTCTGAGTAATAGCGAAGATTTATACATTCTTTGTACAACTCATAATCATCATTGATTGTAAATTCGCTTATAATATTCCAAAGTTTTTGGCATTTTTCAGCAAAAGAAGTATTAATTAATGACAAGTCAAATATATTTGTTTCATCAATTTTTGTTTTTTCACGCAATTCAATAAAATTGTTAATGACAATATCACAAACGTCTTTATTAATTGCAGTTTTTTCATCATTAGCAAGTTCTCTTACCAGTTGAAGGCAAGCGTTAAGTTCATTATTTGCAACATAAGTTTTAATTTGGTCAATAGGATTCTCTTTTTTCTCTATTGAGCAAGAAGAAAATAATATTCCAATTATAAGTAGGGGAGTTATAAGTTTTATTATACGTTTCATTAAATCACCACATAAAATTTTATGTAATAAATTTACCATAAAGAGCGAAAAGTGTCAAATAAAAAAAGGTATGACAAACGCCATACCTTTCAATTAATTTATTTCTTTTGTGGACCATTAAACCCGTTTTCTTCTTGGAATTTTGCAATTTTATCAATAACGCTAATTACAACATCGAAACCTTGACCAACAGTTTCCATTTCAAAACGTTCTGCTTTATCGTGGAATGTGTGGTAATACCAAGTAAGCATTGGATTCTGTGCTGCAAATGTAACAGATTTAATACCTCCACGAGTCATTGGTGTGCTGTCGCAACCACCAACAGGGTTATGAATACAACCGTTTGTTTTGCTTTCAATGCCCATTTCATTGAATGTATCTTTGAACATCTTTTCAAGGTCTGTGTCAAATCTGCAACCCTGCCAGTCGTCTTTAATAACAACTTCAAAGTATTCTTTATCGGCAACAGAGTCAATGTTGATGTTCCAAGCATTCTGTGTTAAATCATCATTTCTGTGTTTATGTACGAAGTCCATTGAGCCACGAAGGCCAGCTTCTTCAGCACCACAGTTGCAATCAACAATACGGCAGTTCTTAGGCATCTTGTCAGTATTTTCTTTAAAATACTTAATAACAGCATAGCTAAGAGCACAACCTGTAGCGTTGTCCATAGCACCTTTTGATGCCATTTCTTCATCAGAGTCATTCCACATAGCAACAAAAGCACTACCAATAGCTGTAACTACAGGTAAGAAATGTAAAATGAATGTAAATATGTTGAATGATAATGATTGACCATAGTATTTTTCAACTGCCCATTCTGCACCGAATGTTGCAGCTGCATAAATAATAGCCATTGCAACTGAAATACCTACAGTAAGGAATACACAAACTGCACCAAAACCAACTTTACCATAAGTTGTGATAAGACCATAAATTGGTTTTTCAGGTTATTTAGATGCGTTTTCTGAATGTTTCCAGTTCCAGCTTGTATCAGTATGACCTGAAAGAATGATTGTATAATCATATTTGCCATCTTCAGGTACTAATTCACCATAAACGTTCTGTGAAATTTTTTGCTTAAAGAACATATCAAACCAAGGTTTGTAAAGGAAACAACTTGCAACAAGCCAAATTACCATAGCAATACCGATGAATGCCATAGCAAACCAAAGATGATAATTATCAAGTGCAAAATATGTAAGTGCACTTAAAATAATACCAACCCAACCTGCATAAGGGAGTCCGCCGATTCCTGCGCGAGGGGAAACTGCAAATTCTTCTTTTTTAGCTTTTATGCCGATTTTTTCGAGTTTTTCACCCATATAGTCAGCATATTTTCTTTCTCCTTCAGAGCCTGGAAGACGTGAACCCATATTTTCAGCGTCTTTAACTATGTCCCAAGCTTCTTGGACATACTTTCTTGATTCCTCTTTCATTATAAAACCTCCAAAGATTAAAATACATATATAATAATATTGTATTTTTAAACAGAAATCAAGAGTTAATTGAAAATTTGACTATAGTATTCTTCTAATTCACCAAAATCGTTAATTTCTTTTGAAGGTGTAAAATTTTTTGAACCATCTAATAATGGATGGACCTCATCTGAAAATAGTGTTTCACTTTCAGTGTCTTCAGTTTCAACATATATCGGGTTATCCATTGAAGCGTAAAATGAGTCAGAACCTAATAACCAAAAAGTTTTGAAAGGCTCGTTTATTTTAAACAATGTGTTTTGTTCATATTCGTATCTTAACCAGATTGTTTCATCATCGACAGTAGGTGTAATTGTTTGAGATATGTATGCTCGGTGATTTTTCGCATTTTTTGTAGGTGTGAATATATAATATAAATCTTCAATATCCTTGTAAGAAACGGTATCACTATGTATAGGGATTATTTCTTTTCGGACATTCTCCACTTCACATAACATTTTACAAAAAATATCTCTCGAATCATTATGCAAATAATCTATGAACAATTCGGTATATTGGGTTTCGTCAAATTCTTCAAATCGGTCTATCACAACAAGAATTCTAACTTTGAATGGTTCCGTTTCTGTTGCTGGAAGAGTGAAAAGATAAGAAACATAATGTGATTCTGTTAAATCTTCTTCTAGCGTTGTTTCTTCATCAACAAATGGATTAGTGCGTTTTTCCTCTTCATATATTTCAAGATTTGTTGCATCTTTGTATTTTAATATTTCACTTTCAGGTAAATCATTGGCAATATTTTCTGGTAATCCCAATTCAATTAGGTTGCTTTTGATTTCAGTAACATCAGTGTTTATATCGTCAGTACTGTATTCAACAGGAGGATATGACACAAACACACTATAAATACATAAGCTTAATGTGATAATAAATAATATTAAAAATGATATTATAACTTTCTTTTTTGTATGCATTTTTTGTGGTATTTGTAGTCCGAGATTATCGATATCTCGCACAGTAGTATATATTACTGCCGCAGGCAAGAAATTAATAATAAATCCCAACAGTAAAGTGGGAAATCCCCAATCAGAAAAACCAAGAAATTTCGAACCAATAGCAAGTGAGTTGCTTACAATTAAAGCTGGAATTGAGGCGTATGCTAACCAAAAGTCTGCTTTTGGTTCATTAAGTTTCTTTTTTATTTGAATAATACCTAATATAATTAGAGCATATATTACTACAATCATAATTTGATAGGATAATACAATAAATAAAGCAAATCCTTTTTCAAAAAGAATGTAATTTTGAAGTACAAAAAATACTATTTGCACTATTCCGTTTACTATTGTTGTAATAAAAGCAGCGTTAAATATTTTATTTACTTTTCTTATTTTGTATAGTGAGAAAAACAGGCAAAAGGTAATTAAATATAATGTATCAACAGCCCTTAACCCATAAGTAAAAATTAATAGCAATGGGTATGCGAGAGTCCAACCAGCACTTTTGAAAAATTCTGCAGAAGAAACCGGATAAATTTGTTTAAAGGTTTTTGATACAGCTTCACTGTCACCCATATGTGCGACTGCATCTTTTTGTGCATCTTCATCACTTAAACCAAGAGCAATATTTCTTTCATATATTTCCATAAGATGAGAAAGCAATTCATCTTTAAGTTCAGTTTTTGTTTTTCTATCGCGTATCCCTTTACAGACATTATCAATATATGTATTAATAATTTTCATTTCTTTTTTCATGCTCCACCGCCTTTTCTGATAATGTAGATAATTGTAAATATTATACTGTTTGAAGTTCACCGCTTAGCACTTTACCAACAGCAGAACTATATGTTTCCCATTCTTTTTTCTGAGAAGCAAGTTCTTTTATGCCCTTTTCAGTAATTTTATAATATTTTCGTTTTCTTCCATTTTCAGCATTTTCAGCCCAACGTGAAGTAAGATACTCTTCTTGTTCAAGTGCGTGAAGAATAGGGTAGAGTGTGCCTTCATTCATTTGAAACACGTTTTCTGACATCATTTCAACGGTTTTGATGATTTGATAACCGTACATTTCACTTCTTGCAATAACGCTAAGTACTAACATTCCTGTACTGCCTTTTGAAAGTTCTTTGCTGATTTTCATAAATTTTTGCTCCTTTCAGATATAGCATAGATAATCTAGGTATTGTGATTATTATAAAAGGTATCCCTCAAATATTCAATTTAAAGGATACCTTGATTATCTATGTATAATATAACATAGCAATATTTAATTGTCAATAGGGGAGTTATTCAAAAAAAAGACTTACTGAAAGTGGGAAATGGTCGCTTGTATAAACTCCGTTATAAGTTTCTGTAATAACCTTATATGAATTAACTTTAAAACCTGTTTTTGAAATCATTACATAGTCAATGCAGTTGCTATCAAGTTCTTTGCCAAAATTCTGATAAGTGCAACTTATCATTGGCTTTTCAAGCTGATATTTTGCATCAAGGAAGTTAGCAGTTGCACTTCTGTATGTTTCTGAATCTTCTTCAGCGTTAAGGTCACCCATTAATACTGCAGGTAAAGAGCCAAACTCTGCAATTTTATCAAGTACTACTTGAATACCATTGATTCGTGCAGTGTCGCTTACGTGGTCAAGATGTGTGTTGAATACAACAAATTCTTTTTCTGTGGCTTTGTCTTTAAGAATTGCATAACTGCATATTCTGTAACAAGCAGCGTCCCAACCTTTGCTCATTTCTTCAGGAGTTTCTGAGAGCCAGAATGACCCTTTGTTGATAAGTGTATATAAATCTGTACGGAAGAATACAGGGCATCCTTCAGAGTTAAATGCTTCATCACGATATGTAATAATTGAATCATAACCTTTCATTGTGTCACAAAGGTAACTATATTGCCATTTTGTAGCTTCCTGAAAACCAATGATACCGGGTTGCTCTTTTTCAATGGATTTAATAATTAAATTTGCACGATAAAACCAAGTTTTCTTGCCTAAATCCATAGGATTAAGACAACGAAGATTATAGCTCATTATGCGAACTTCGTTTTCATTTACTGTTTCATTTAATGTGATTTCAGTTTTATTCTTTTTATAATGTGGATAATACCAGAACATAAGACCACCCCATATTGTAACAAATGCTAAAATTACTGCAATTACTGATAATATAATTTTAATTGGTTTTTTCATTGATTTCATAATCCCAACTCCTTTTAATAAATATTACCATAAAAAACAACAAATGGCAAAGGATTTATGAAAAGAATTGAAAATATAAAGTTGAAATTTTACTTGAAAAAAATATGGTGTTATGTTATTATAATTCCCGTTAATATATCGGGGTGTGGCGCAGCTGGGAGCGCGCTTGACTGGGGGTCAAGAGGCCGCAGGTTCAAGTCCTGTCACTCCGACCAAAACGGAAAAGGTACTCTTAGAGTACCTTTTTTGTTTTGCATTGAAAATGAGGGCTTGAACCTGTGAAGGTTTTGGCGTGAAGAAAACAATTCAGTGAATTGTTTTTAGCCAAAAGCGGTTGGCGGGTACTGAAATTCGTTAGAATTTGGGTCGCCAAGCGAATAGTATGCAAGGCGGAGCCGAAGCAGACGTTCAAGTCCTGTCACTCCGACCAAAACGAGAGGGATACCGTTCGGTATCCCTTATTTTTATCCTAACATCACATCTAACAGCATCATAGTAGCAAAGCCTGACACAATACCCATAGTTGCAAAATATGGTTGTGATTTTTGATTTTTTTGACATTCGGGGATTAACTCATGCACTGCAACTAAAATCATAGCACCAGCGGCAAAAGAAAGAGCATAGGGGAGAATGGTTTCAACATAAACAGTTAATAATGCACCTATTACACCTGCAATTGGCTCAACCATACCTGATGCCTGACCATATAAAAAGCACTTTTTTCTTGAATAACCCTCGCGTCTTAAAGGTAGTGAAACTGCTGCACCTTCTGGGAAATTTTGTAAACCAATTCCAACGGCTACTGATATTGCACCTAATAGATTTTCGGGGGAAAAGTTGTTTTGTAAAGCACCAAAAGCAACACCAACGGCTAAACCCTCGGGTATATTGTGTAGAGTTATTGAAAGAATTAACATGATGATTCTTTGTAGTTTTTCATTAGGTTGAGACTTTGGATTGTTAGCTTTATTCCTTGCAAATGTAACTGTTTTATCAGAAATCCACATAAATGTTGCACCAAATAAAAAACCGATTGTTACAACAAAATATGCGGGAGTATTCAATATGGATTCTGCACGCTCAATAGCTGGTTGCAATAAAGACCAAAAGCTTGCTGCAATCATAACACCTGAAGCAAACCCAAGCATAATATTCAGCATTTTTTTGTTAGTTGTTTTGAATAAAACTACCATACCAGCACCTAATGCGGTTACAAACCATGTGCCAAGTGTTGCGATTAGCGCCATAATGACAAAATTATTCATATAGCACCTCCTGTATTCATTATATTTTGTACATATCAAGAGGTGCATGTTTTTTTGTCACCCTGAGCAACGCGAAGGGTCTCTTTGTCATTCTTCGCTATGCTCAGAATAACATTATAAAACTGTTAGACAAACTCAAATTTGTCAATATATTACCAAAGAAAACATATTGACACAAGAACAAATGTTCGGTATAATATTTTTATAAAATAACAAAGGGGATTTTTATGAAAAGAATTATTCTGCATTGTGATTTGAATAACTTTTATGCATCTGTTGAATGTGTTAAAAATCCTGCACTTTATGGTAAATGTGTTGCGGTATGTGGTAGTGAAGATGACCGTCATGGAATAGTACTTGCAAAATCTCAATCTGCAAAAATATGTGGTGTAAAGACAGGAGATACCATAATTGAAGCAAGGCGTAAATGCGGTAATCTTATAGTTGTACGACCTGATTTTGATACTTATTATGAATATTCTGAAAAGGTAAAAAACATTTATTCAAGATATACCGATTTAATTGAGCCATTTGGTATGGATGAATGTTGGCTTGATGTAAGTTGTAGTGAGCAACTTTTTGGTGATGGTTTTGCTATTGCTATTGCTGAAGAAATACGTAATAGTGTGCGAAATGAAACCGGTCTTACAATATCAGTTGGAGTATCATTCAATAAGGTTTTCGCAAAGCTTGGCAGTGATATGAAAAAACCTGATGCTATAACTGTAATTTCAAAAGAAAACTACCAAGAAAAAGTATGGCCTCTTAACGCCAATGAAATGATTTTTGTAGGTAGAAAAACATTCAAGACCTTGCAAAAATACGGAATAAAGACTATTGGAGATATAGCAAAAACACAACCTGAATTTATGAAGAAAATACTGGGTAAAAATGGTTTTGATTTATGGATTTATGCAAACGGATTAGACCTTTCACCAGTTTCTCATATCGATAGTAATCCTGTACCGCAAAGTGTTAGCAGGGGGATTACTTGTATGGAAAGTCTTTTATCTGTATATGAAGTAGAAAGAGTAGTTTCAGAACTATCAACAAAGGTTTCAAAAAATCTGCGACGGGAACATTTGCTTGCAACAGGTGTTCAACTTGCAATAAAAGAAGATAATTTAACTGTTCAACAATATTCGGCTAATTTAGAATTTCCTACACATAATGCAAAAGAAATATATGAAATAGCACAAGAACTTTTGTTTGAAAAGCATATGTGGAAAAGAAACATAAGAGCAGTAACAGTAAGAACATATAATCTTATAAAAGAAGAAAATTTTCAACAAATCCATATTGGATTTGATATTGCTACTCACGAAAAGGTATGTATTGTTGATAACATGCTTAATGTAATACACAAAAAAGTGGGTAATGATAAAATATTTAATGGTTGTCGTCTTTATGGTACAAAAATGCCGACAGGTAAAAGTGAGCATTCATCTTTACCGCCGGCAGGTTATAATATGTGATTTTATGCAAGCTCAAACCACAAGGTTTCAAGCTTTTCAAGAGTTTCTTCTTTTGTTTTGATTTCTTCAAGAATTTCAGAAAGTCGAGAATAATTACTTGAAATATCAGGGTCATTACAAAGCTCTTTTAAGTTATCAATTTCATTCTGAAGTAATGTAATTTCTTTTTCAGTATTCATAAGTTTAGCGCGACGCTTTCTGTCTTCTGCTTTATTTTTTCGCGATTCATCATAAGTTTTGGCAGATTCGCTTTTTTCTTTAATAACAGAAACTTTTTCTTCTTCAACTACTGAATATTCTTTGTAATAATCATAATTACCATTATAAATTATGATTTCTTGTGGTTTCATTTCAATAATTTTTGTAGGTACAGAGTTAAGCAAATATCTGTCATGAGAAACCATAATGATAGTACCTTCATATTGGCTTAACGCAGTGTCTAACGCCTCTTTTGCCTTGTAGTCAAGGTGGTTTGTAGGCTCGTCTAAAACAAGCACATTTGAGCGTTCAAAGGTAATGATGCATAATACAACTTTTGCACGATTTGCACCACTCATTTCACGAATACGCTTAAATACATCTTCATCCTCAATAAGAAAACGACCAAGCATACTACGAATTTCATATTCAGTTTTAGTAGGGAATTTTTGATGTACGGCTTCAAGTACAGTCATATTCAAATCAAGTGAAGATAATTCTTGGTCAAAATATGAAATCTTTACATTTCCACCCCAACGGGTAATGCCCTCATAGGTCATTTTTTTTAGAATGGCTTTAAGTAATGAGGATTTACCGACACCGTTTTTGCCTACAAAAGCAACTTTTTCGCCACGTTCAACAGTAAAGTTGAAATTTTCAAAAAGAATTCTTTTGTCAATTCCATTACCAACGCTTATTTTTAAGTTTTTGCATTCAAGAATTGTTTTGTGTGGCTCAATATCAAATGGAAAAGCAATGTGCAAATCTTTAATTTTAGGATTTGGTTTGGCTGCTAATTCCATTTTTTCAAGAGCTTTAACACGAGAGCCTACACTATTTATACTACTTGATTTTGCAAGGTTTTTGCGTACGTAATCGCGTAATTGTTCAATTTCTTTTTGTTGTTTTTCATATTCTTTTGTAAGTGTTTTAATTCTTTCTTCTTTTTGTTTAAGAAATGAAGAATAACCACCTTTATAGCGAACAAGTTCACCGTTTTCAATTTCACATATATCAGATGCTACTGCATTAAGAAAATATCGGTCATGAGATACAATAATAACTGCACCTTTGTATGACTGAAGATAATTTTCAAGCCAGTTTAACATACTGAAATCAAGATGGTTAGTAGGTTCGTCGAGAATAAGTAAATCAGGATTTTCAACAAGGATTTTTGCAAGTGCAAATCTTGTTTTTTCGCCACCAGAAAGTACAGAAACGCTATTATCTAAATTGAAGTCGCCAAATCCCATTCCATTAAGGATAGTGTTGATTCTCATTTCAGCATTATAACCATCACAAGCGTCATATACGTTTGTAAGACGCTCATATTCAACTGAAAGGGTAGTGTATTCATCACCACTTGCAACTGACATTTCTTTTGAAATTTCTTCAAGCTTTTTTCTGGTTTCAAATGCAAGTTTTAAGGCGTTTTGTATTTCTTTACGAAGTGTATTTGATGTATTAAGTGCTTCGTTTTGTTTTAAGTAACCAATACGAAGATTAGGTTTGGTGGCAAGTGTACCTTCATCATATTCTAAAACACCTGAAATAATGTTTAAAAGGGTAGTCTTACCAACACCATTAATGCCTAAAAGTCCTACACGTTCTTTCTCGTTAATAGTAAGATTTACATTCCTTAATATGCTTTTGTCAAGAAAACTTTTATTAATATTCTGTAAAGTTATAAGCATAATTTTTATCTAATCCTTAAAAAAGGGACTGAACTTCAGTCCCTTAATCTTTATATTGTTTCAAGAATACTTCTAGCTACGCTAATACCGTTTGATGAAGCCTGCATAAGTCCGCGTGTTACTGACGCACCATCACCGATAGCATGAAGACCTTTAACACTTGTTTCAAAGTTAGTGTCAACAACAACTTTGTTTGAATAAAATTTTACTTCTACACCATAAAGAAGTGTTTCATCACTTGCAATACCAGGAGTAACTTTATCAAGAGCTTCAAGCATTTCTGCAATATCTACCATAATTCTATGAGGGAATACAAGTGATAAATCGCCAGGAACAGCATCTTTAAGTGTAGGAATAAGATTGTTTCTGCAAAGTCTCTCCTGTGTGGTTCTTCGTCCACGCTTAAAATCACCATAAGTCTGAACAAGAATCTTACCATCACAAAGCATATTACTTAACTGTGCAATTTGTTTACCATATTCAATAGGTGATTTGAATGGTTTTGTGAAATTCTTTGATACAAGAAGTGCAAAGTTGGTGTTATTAGTTTTGTATTCTGCAGACTTGTAAGCATGACCATTAACAACTGCAAGACCATTATCATAGTATTCAGTTGCAACTTCGCCAGATGGGTTTGAGCAGAAGGTTCTAACTTTATCATCAAATGTTTGAGAATAGTAAACAAGTTTTGCTTCGTAAAGATTTTCGTTCAAGAATTTCATAACTTCGTCACGAACTTCAACACGAACACCAACATCAACAGTACCAACTTGTGTTTCAATATCGTGGTCTTTACAGATGTGGCTAAGCCACTCAGCACCTTCTCGACCTACAGCTGCAACAATCTTATTAGAATAATATGTTTCTCCACCAGCGATAATCCCTTTAACTTGATTATTTTCAATTACAATATCAGAAACCATTGTATTGAAAAGAATATTACAGCCATTATCTTCAAGATGTTTTTGAAGTCTACCATAAATTTTGTAGCCTTCTTCAGTACCTAAATGGCGAATAGGACATTCAATCAATTTAAGATTTGCATTGATTGCTTTTCTACGGATTTCTTCAATTTCAGCACGTTTGTCAACACCATAAACATTAGTGTCTGCGCCAAAACTTAAATAAACATCATCAGCTTCTTTTAATAATCCCATAGTTTCTTCATAACCAAGGATTTCAGGAAGATGACCACCAACGTCAGGTGAGAGTGAAAGTTTGCCATCGGAGAATGCACCTGCACCAGCAAAGCCTGTTGTAATTGAACAAGGCTTGCAACCAACACATTTTTTAGTTGTTCGTTTAGGACACATTCTTTTTTCAATTGAACGACCTTTTTCAATCATAAGAATATTGATGTCAGTTTTTTTTGCAAGAAGTTCATAGGCACAAAAGATGCCTGATGGGCCGGCACCAATAATAATAACATCATATTTGTTGTTCATAATATTTTAACCTCTTATCTATCTTCTCTAAAGTATGACAATCCAAGCGATGCTGGAGGTTGATTTTCTTTTTTATTCATCATACTTGTAATGATTAAAACTATAATTGTAATTACATAAGGTAACATTTTTAATATTTCGCGTCCTGAAAACGAAATGTTTCCAAATACAAATGCTGCGATATATAAAGCGCCGAAGAGATAAGAACCAATTATTGAAATATTTGGTTTCCATAATGTAAAAATAACAAGTGCAATTGCGAGCCAACCAAATGCCTCGATAGTTGAAGCGTTTTCCCAGCTGCCCTTAACATAATCCATAATGTAGAATACGCCGCCAAAACCAGCAATACCGCTACCAACTAAAATTGCCACATATTTATATAACGTAATATTCACACCCATAGCATCAGCAGTTGCAGTGTTTTCACCAATTGCACGAAGGTTGAGACCAACTTTAGTTCTGTTAAAGATGAATGTAGTAATTAACGCAATAAGGATTGCGAAATATACATAAAAGCCGTGACCGAATAACACTTTAACAATACCATCTGATGTTTCAGCAAAAGGTAAGCACTTAGAAATAATTTTGCCTGCTACAGAGAAATTGCTTTTATCAACATATGAGTGCATTAAAAACTGTGTTAAACCATTGCCGAAAATTGTAATTGCAAGACCTGTAATATTTTGATTACAACGGAATGTAATTGTCATTACAGCATATATAGCGCCTGTGAGAGATGCAAAAAGAAATGCACCAAATACAGATAATAAAATTAACATTAGCCAAGAAGCGGTTTCGGTTTTTTCAAGGTTATTCATATACAAGCTTACAAAAAGACATCCACCAACAGTACCTGTGCACATAATTCCAGGAATACCAAGGTTTAAGTGTCCTGCTTTTTCTGTAATTGTTTCGCCGATGCATCCAAAAAGAAGAACTGTGCCAATTGCAATGGCACTCATTAAGAACGTAACTGTCATTTCTTAATTTCCTCCTTTTCTTTTTTTCTAAATACAAGTTTGTAGTTAATAAAGAATGAACAAATGATTACTGCAAAATACACAACACCTACAACGATATTTGATATTGAATCATTTGTAAACATAAATGTTTTT
Source organism: Candidatus Fimenecus sp. (assembly GCA_045613585.1). Taxonomy (GTDB): domain Bacteria; phylum Bacillota; class Clostridia; order Oscillospirales; family Acutalibacteraceae; genus Fimenecus. The sequence continues at coordinate 25,662 of JAZLBG010000028.1, forward strand.
CTTACCTCTACCATGCCTTTAGAAATAAAGGTAATGAAAAAACTTGTAAGAATAATAATTAATGGGTTAAATGCTGCAAGCCAGGTAGCCATTATACCTGTAAAGCCCATATTGTTAGCTGATGCTGTGCTTATTGTATGGTTAATGGAACCTGCTAACACAAAACCTACAAGGCCTGCGATTGCTCCAGATAAAATCATTGTTCTTATAATTACTTTATCTACTTTAATTCCTACATATTTTGCAGTATTAATACTTTCACCAACGACAGAAATTTCATAACCATGTTTTGCTGAGCGAAGATAAATATGCATCAAAATTGTAATTACTGTAAATAAAATGATAGGTAATAAATATTTGTTACCAATTTCAGGAATATTACCATAAGAAATGGGAGATAAAACACCTGAACCTGATTTAACCCAGATTGTAATGCATAAAGAAACAAGACCTTGTGCAATATAGTTCATCATAAGTGTGAACAGAGATTCATTAGTGTTGAATTTTGCTTTGAAAATAGCAGGAATAGCCGCCCATATTGCACCTGCGGTTATACTAGCCAAGAGCATAAGTAGAATTATAACGGAATCCTCCACTTTGCCTCCAAGATAGAACATACAAGCAATTGCTGAGAGACAACCAACAAGAATCTGTCCGTTACCACCTAAGTTCCAGAACTTCATTTTAAAAGCAGGAAGTAATGCCATTGAGGTACCGAGAAGGAGGGATGTATCTTGAAGTAAAAGCCAGAATTTACGTTCACTTCCAAATGCACCTGTAAATAATGATTGGAAGAAATCACCTAAGCTTTTATGAGAGAACATCATTGAAATTAAACCGCTTAAAAGTAGCCCTCCAATAATTGCAATGGAATAAATAAGAATTATTTTTTGGATTTTAATATTATCTCGCTTAACAATTCGAACAAAAGGTTCTTTTAAATTGTTCTTATTCTTTTTCATTCTATCACCTCATTCTTATTTGATTGTACCATTAAAAGACCAATTTCATCTTTAGTAGTTGTTCTAGCATCAACAATGCCAGAAACCTTACCACCACTTAACACCAATATTCTATCACTAAGTGCCATTAATACGTCTAAATCTTCGCCAACAAAAATTACAGAAACACCTTTTTGTTTTTGTTCGTTAAGAAGGTTGTATATAGTGTATGACGAGTTAATATCAAGTCCACGAACAGGGTAGGCAGTCATTAAAATTGCAGGTGAAGCAGCGATTTCACGGCCAACAAGCACTTTCTGTACATTACCACCAGATAACTTTCTTACAGCAGTATGTGAGTCAGGTGTGTTTACTTTTAAGTCACTGATGATTTTATCAGCGAGGTCTTGTGGGCGCTTTCTATCAAGAAAAATTGATTTTCCTTTACGATAACTACGAAGCATCATATTGTCAACAATATCCATATTGCCAACAAGTCCCATACCAAGTCTGTCTTCAGGAACAAATGAGAGGCGAATACCAAGTTCGCGAATTTCTCTTGGAGATTTGTCTTTTAAGTTAATGACCTCATCCTCTTTGAAAATTATTTTTTCACTGCTAACAAGGTCCTTGATTTCTTTTTTAGATAACTTTGAAAAGTCAACATCATTTCCTTTTTCATCCATAAACGCATTTTCATTAGCAAGTTCCATAACACGCTTATATGTTTTATGGAAGAATGAAACAGGCTTGTCTTTTTTAGGGTGATAATAAATCAATGTACCACTTTCATAGTTGTTAAGACCAGCAATTGCTTCAAGTAATTCCTTTTGACCACTACCTGCAATACCTGCAATACCGAGGATTTCACCGCCAAAAGCGTCAAATGAAACATTGTCAACAACATTGTATCCGTCAGGATTTTTAACTGTTAAGCCTGAAACTGAAAGTCTTAATTTGCTGTCAATAGGCTCTGTGCGGTTAATGTTAAGGTCAACTTTTTCACCAACCATCATTTCAGTAAGCTCTTTTTCAGTAGTTTCTGAAGTGTTTACAGTAGCAATATGGTCACCTTTACGCAAAACGGTTACTCTATCAGAGATTTCCATAACCTCATTTAATTTATGTGTAATGATAATAATAGATTTACCATCATCTTTCATTGCACGTAAAACCTTGAATAAACTTCTTATTTCTTGTGGAGTTAAAACTGCAGTAGGTTCATCTAATATTAAAATGTCAGCACCTCTGTATAAAACCTTCAAGATTTCAACAGTTTGTTTTTCTGAAACAGACATTTCATAGATTTTTTTATCAAGATTTATATTGAATCCGTATTTTTTTGCCATTTCTTTAATACGGTAATTTACTTCTTTAAGATTAAATTTTTCACCTTCGACACCCAATGCGACATTTTGAGCGGCACTAAAAATATCAATTAATTTGAAGTGCTGGTGAATCATACCAATTTTGTGGTCAAAAGCGTCGCGAGGAGAGCGGATAATAACTTCTTCGCCATTAATAATAATTTTACCGGAATCAGGATAGTAAATTCCTGCAACCATATTCATAAGGGTTGTTTTTCCACAACCATTTTCTCCGAGAATTGAAAGAATTTCACCTTTATGTACATCTAAGCTAACATTATTGTTTGCAATAACTTTGCTACCAAATTTTTTAGTAATATTTTTCAATTGTAAAATAACAGTTTTTTCCATAAGAAACTCCTTAAATAACAAAGGATTTTAATTTGCTAATCATTCAAGAAAGGCGAAGTTGTTGTGCTTCGCCTTTCCCAATTAATTAAATAAGAATAACTTTAAACAGTTTATTTAGTAACAGCTGTGATACCATCAATAATAATATTGAAGTATGGAGCTGAACGTTTGCCGCTTTCGTTAACAAAAGTGATATCGCCTGATTTTTCAACTACTTCTGTTTCAGGAACAAAATCACCTGCATCATCAACGTCTGCGATGAATGATGTTAATGGTTTACCTTCAACTGTGAATGTTGAGCAGTCAAATACTTTAATTGAACCATCTTTAAGTCCTGCTTTAACAGCATCAAGTTTTTCTTGTGTGCCTTTTGCAGCAGCACTACCAAGAGCTGTAATTTCTACAGAACCAGTTTCAATTGTACCTGTCCAGTCTGTATCAATTGCTTTGTCATTCTGAACACAATCAATAATGTACTCAAAATATGGAGTCCAGTTGATTCTTGAAGCGATGATAAATGTGTTTGGACATTTTTCTTCAGTTGAACCATTGTAAGAAACGTTAGGAATATTTCTTTCTTCACAAGCTGTAGGTGCGCCCCATGAGTCAGCGTGCTGTGAAATTAATTTGCAGCCATTGTCGATAAGTGCAAGAGCTGTTGTCTTTTCAGCTGTTTCATCATACCAAGAGTTTGTATAACGAACTTCCATTGTAGCATTTTCTACTACTGATTTAACGCCAAGGTAGAATGATGTATAGCCAGAAATTACTTCTGCATATGGATGAGCACCAACGTAACCGATTTTTGCATTTTCGTCAGATACTTTACCTTCAGCGTCGCCATAAAGTTCAACAAGTTTCAAACCTGCAGCAACGCCTGCAAGGTATCTACCTTCATAAATTGAAGCGAATGCATTGTGGTAGTTAGCAAGTTTTTCTGTGTGAGCTTTTGTACCTGTTGCGTGGCAGAATTCTACTTCAGGGAATTCCTTAGCTGCCTTAATCATATAAGGTTCATGGCCGAATGAATCTGCAAAGATAAGGTCATAAGATTCTGCTAAGTCAGCTGCCTGGTCGTAGCAAACTGTGTCTTCATCAATGTCTGTAACAATTGTGTAATCATCAGCTGTGAGGCCTTTGTTTGCACATGCTTGTTTGAAAGCATCGATAAAGTTCTTGTCATAAGTTGATGAATCACCATGTAAGCAGATAAGAGCTGCTTTTACTTTTTTTACATCTGGTTCATCTGTTTTGTTACCGCCACAAGCAGCAAAGCATGTAACGATAAGTGCAATAGCCATAACTACTGCAAGTACTTTTTTGAGATTTTTCATAATACTTTTTCTCTCCTTTTTTATTTTGTAATATTTTACAGCATAGTGCTGTTATTACCTATTTTCTGAATACAATTTCTCCAGTTGTATCATTCATTGACTCAACTATCGCCATAGATTCAACACGAATACCTTGCGCTCTTAATTTATCGCCACCGCCTTGATAACCTTTTTCAATAGCAATACCACAACCAGCAAGTTTAGCGCCTGATTGGTTAACAATATCGATAAGACCTACAAGTGCATTACCTTTTGCAAGAAAATCATCAACAATTAATACTGTATCATTTTCATTTAAAAAATCTTTAGAAACGATAATATCATATACACATTGGTGAGTGAATGACTCAACCTTGCTTGTATAAACATCACCCTTAATATTCAATGTTTTTGATTTTTTTGCAAAAAGAAGAGGACAATCAAAAAACTGCGCCACCATACAGCCTACACCGATGCCAGAAGCTTCGATTGTAAGCACTTTTGTAATGCCACAGTCTTGAAATAAGTTTTTAAGTTCTTTTCCCATTTCAGAAAGAAGTTTAACGTCAAGTTGATGGTTAAGAAAACTATCAACCTTAAGTACGTTTCCTGCAAAAACTTTGCCATCTTTTAAAATTCTTTCTTCTAAAATCCTCATAATTTTGCCCTCTATTATCAATATATGACTAATTATACTGCAAAATTAAAAAAAATACAATATTTTTTAATATTTATTTCGTGGAATTTTTTGCTTAATATTTGGTAAAAATAGATAAAAAGAAAATCAACAGATTTTCAATAGGAGGTATAAAATGAAAAGGTTATTATCAATTTTAATGGCAATCTTTATGGTTGCAACAGTTTTTACAGGTTGCAACAGAAAAGAAAATCAAGCAACTACACCACAAAACAATAATAACAATACTACGATTAGGTATCTTAATTTCAAGCCAGAAATTGCAACTGTTTATGATGAAATTGCAAAAGCATACAATAAAGAAACAGGTAATACTTTGATTGTAGAAACTGCTGCAAGTGGAAACTATGAGCAAACTCTTGCTGCAAAAATGGGAACTAATGAAGCACCAACTCTTTTTCAAATTAATGGTCCTAAGGGTTATACAAATTGGAAAGATTATTGTGCTGATTTATCAAACACTGAACTTTATAAACATTTAACTGATAAATCTCTTGCAATTAATGTTAACGGTAAAGTATATGGAATTCCTTATGTAGTTGAAGGTTATGGAATAATTTATAATAAAGAAATTACCGATAAATATTTTGCATTAAAAGATAGGGCAACAGATTTTAAATCAATGGATGAAATCAGAAATTTTGATTCACTAAAAAAAATTGTTGAAGATATGCAAAAAAATGCTAATAAACTAGGTATAAAGGGTGTATTTGCAGCTACTTCTTTAAAAACGGGCGAAGATTGGCGCTGGCAGACTCATCTTGCAAATATTCCTGTATATTATGAATTTAATGAAAGTAATGTTGACTTATCTGGTGATGCAACAAACACAATTAAATTCAAATATTCAGAAAATTTTAAGAATATTTTTGATTTATATATAAATAATTCTACTACAGACAAAAAAGTTCTCGGTTCAAAAATAGTTGATGAATCTATGGCTGAATTTGCTCTCGGGCAATGTGCTATGGTTCAAAATGGAAACTGGGCATGGGCACAGATTAATGGTAATAATAAAAATACAGTAAAAGCTGAAAATATTAAATATCTTCCAATTTATATGGGAGTTGATGGTGAAGAAAAACAAGGATTATGTATTGGTACAGAAAATTTCTTTGCTATAAACTCAAAAGCATCTGAACAAGAGCAAAAAGCAGCATCAGATTTTATTTATTGGTTATTTTCAAGTGAAACCGGTAAGAAATTTGTCAATGAAAAATTAGAATTTATTGCACCATTTGATACTTTTTCTGACGAAGAAAGACCTAAAGACCCATTAGCTCAGGAAGTAATTAAATGGATGAATAATGCAGATGCTACAATCATTCCGTGGAATTTTACTGTGTTCCCAAGTCAGACTTTTAAAGAAGATTTTGGCGCGTCATTGTTGCAATATGCTCAAGGTACAAAGAACTGGGAACAAGTGAAAGATGACTTCACAAAGTCATGGAAAAATGAAAGTCAGTAATTTTTAAACAGATCGCCCCGCTATTTTGTGGGGCGATTGTGTCGCAAGGACGGTTTTTATGGAAAAAAATATGAAAAAATATTTTCCAATCTTTTTGTTGCCAACATTAATTTCATTTGTTGTAGTTTTTTTAATTCCATTTGTAATGGGTATTTATTTATCATTCACAAAATTTACAACTGTTGAAAATGCAACATGGGTTGGTGTTGATAATTACATTAAGGCATTTACACAAGATGAGAATTTTTTGAATGCATTATGGTTTACAGTTAAGTTCACAATTGTATCTGTAATTACAATTAACATATTTGCTTTTTTGCTTGCATTGCTTTTAACGAGAGCATTAAAGGGAACTGCTTTTTTCAGAACAGTATTTTTTATGCCAAATTTAATTGGCGGTATTGTTCTCGGCTATATATGGAATCTTTTAATTAATTCAATTTTAGGAATTTTTGGATATGATATAACTTATAGTGCGGACTATGGATTTTGGGGACTTGTATTCCTTTTGAATTGGCAATTGATTGGATATATGATGGTTATTTATATTGCCAGTTTGCAAAATATACCTTCCGAACTTAATGAAGCAGCAAAAATAGATGGTGCAACACCTTTTAAAATTCTAAGACATATTACAATCCCAATGGTAATGCCTGCAATAACTATATGTCTGTTTTTAACTATAACTAATTCTTTCAAGTTGTTTGACCAAAATTTAGCATTAACAGGTGGTGCTCCCGCAAGAGCCACCTCAATGTTAGCATTAGACATTTTTAATACTTTTTACGGTAGAATTGGTTGGCAAGGTGTTGGACAAGCAAAAGCTGTTGTATTCTTTTTAATTGTAGCGTTGATAGCTTTTGTTCAACTTAAAATTACAGGCAGAAAAGAGGTTGAAAATTAATGAAACAAAGAACGAAAATTTTTAACGGATTTTCTTTTGTAACACTATTACTCTTATCTGTATTGTTTTTGTTTCCTATTTATCTTGTAATAATCAATTCATTCAAGTCAAAGTTTAATATAGTGGGAACACCATTTAAATTTCCTAATGAAGATACATTTGTAGGGTTTCAAAACTATTTAAACGGAATTGAAAGTTCTGGCATTTTGATGGCTTTTTTAAGAACGTTTTTTATTACTGTTTGTTCTGTTGTTGCAATTGTAATTTTTACTTCAATGACAGCTTGGTATATTACAAGAGTAAAATCAAAACTTAATAAATTAATTTATTATTTATTTTTATTCAGTATGATAGTTCCGTTTCAAATGGTAATGTTTACAATGACATGGATTTGCATTAATTTAGGATTAAATAATATTTTTGGTATCATACCTGTATATCTTGGCTTTGGGGCAGGGCTATCAGTTTTTATGTTTAGTGGATTTGTAAAAAGTTTGCCAAAAGAAATTGAAGAAGCAGCTATGATTGATGGTTGCAGCCCGTTAAAGACTTTTTTTGTTGTTGTATTTCCGATATTAAAACCAACTTCAATTACAGTTGCTATTCTTAATGCTATGTGGATTTGGAATGACTTTCTTTTACCATACCTCTTATTAGGTTCAACTGATAAAACATTGTCTGTTGCCATTCAACTTACAATGCAGGGAGCGTATGGCTCAATAGATTGGGGCGGATTTATGGCAATGCTTGTATTGGCAATTATTCCAATTATTGCTTTCTATCTTTTATGTCAAAAATATATTATTAAGGGCGTTATTGATGGCGCAGTAAAAGGTTAGGTGATTATATGGCGTCAATTTCATTAAAAAACATTAAGAAAACTTATGAAGATGGAGTAACTGTTATTGAAAATCTTAATCTAGAAATTAATGATAAGGAGTTCGTAATATTAGTAGGTCCCTCTGGCTGCGGTAAATCAACAACACTTCGTATGATTGCAGGTCTTGAAGATATTACAGATGGTGAAATGTATATAGGTGACAAACTTGTGAATGAAGTTTCACCCAAAAATCGAGATATAGCAATGGTTTTTCAAAGTTATGCACTTTATCCACATATGAATGTGTATAAAAATATGGCCTTTGGTCTAAAAAATAGAAAAGTACCAAAAGAGGTAATAGACAAAAAGGTTCACGAGGCAGCAAAAGTACTCGATATTGAACAGTATCTTAATAGAAAACCTCGAGCATTATCTGGCGGGCAACGTCAGCGCGTGGCGTTAGGACGAGCAATGGTTCGTGAACCTGCAGTATTCTTACTTGATGAGCCACTTTCTAATCTTGATGCCAAACTACGCACAGAAATGCGTAGCAGAATTACTATGCTCCACAAAGAGTTACAAACAACGTTTGTATATGTAACACACGACCAAACAGAAGCCATGACAATGGGTGACAGAATTGTTGTTATGAAAGATGGTAAGATTATGCAGAATGATACACCTCAAATGCTTTATAACCATCCACAAAATATGTTTGTTGCGGGTTTTATAGGCTCACCACAAATGAATTTTATTAATTGCAAAATAATAAGAAAACAAGAAGGTTATTATGCGGTTTTTGAAAACTACTTTTTAAAATTACCAGAAAGAATGCATGATGCACTTTCTCTATATTCTGATAAGGATGTAGTTTTAGGAATTAGACCAGAAAATATTAGTCTAGCTGAAAATGGGCATAAAGGTTCATTTGATTTTTATGTAGATATAGCAGAAATGACAGGGTCAGATTATTATCTCTATGGTAGACTTGGTAGTGAACAGTTAATAGCAAACATACCCTCTAATAGACGAATAAAAAGTGATATGGTATGTAGTATTGTGGTAGATACTGAACGATTGCATATTTTTGATGAAGTTAGTGAAAAACTAATCTGTGATTGACTTTTAGATAAAAAAATAATATTATTAACTCTATATTATTTGTTTAAGGACGATTATTATGAGAGCAAGCGGAATTTTAATGCACATTTCATCTCTACCGGGTGATACAGGTATTGGTACTCTTGGCGTTGAAGCATATAAATTTGTAGATTTTTTGAAAAAGAGTGGGCAAACTTATTGGCAGGTTTTGCCTTTATGTCCTACGAGTTATGGTGATTCACCATATCAATCATTTTCAACATTTGCAGGAAATCCATATTTCATTGATTTTGATTTGCTATGTAGTGATGGTTTACTGAAAAAAAGTGATTACTCAATTATAAACTGGGGCATAAATTCCGAAAAAGTTGATTATTCTAAAATTTATGATAATAGGTTTAAAGTTTTAAGAAAAGCATTCAATAATTTTGATTTTTCTGATAAAAGTTATATTGCTTTTTGTGGTGTTAATTGTTTTTGGCTTGATGATTTTGCTTTGTATATGGCGCTAAAAAACTCTTTTAATGGTAAACCATGGAATGAATGGTCAATTGATTTAAAAGTTAGAAAAACAGATGCTATAAAAAAAGTCAAAATAGAATTGAAAGATGAAATAGAGTTTCAAAAGTTTATTCAATATTTATTCTTTAAACAATGGACAAGTCTTAAAAAATATGCAAACGAAAATGGTGTTAAAATAATTGGTGATATTCCAATTTATGTTGCAAAAGATAGTGCAGATGTATGGTCAAACCCAAAACAATTTTTACTTGATGAAGATTGTAATCCTATTGAAGTTGCAGGTTGTCCACCTGATGCTTTTTCTGATGAAGGACAGTTGTGGGGAAATCCGTTATATAATTGGGATTATATGAAAGCAGACAGATATACATGGTGGAAGAAAAGGATTAATCATCTTTGTAATATGTGTGATGTTATACGAATTGACCATTTCAGGGGATTTGAGTCATTTTATTGTATTCCAGCAGATTCTGAAACTGCAAAAATAGGTGAATGGCGTAAAGGTCCGGGGATTGATTTCTTTCGTGAAATTGAGTGTGATTTGGGTAAAAAGGATATTATTGCCGAGGACTTGGGTTATCTTACACCTGCGGTTAAAAAGATGCTTAAACAAAGTAAATATCCAGGAATGAAGGTTCTTCAATTTGCATTTGATACGGACGAAGAAAATGATTATCTTCTTCACAATTTCACAAAAAATTCCGTTGCTTATGCAGGAACTCATGATAATGATACTATTATTGGCTATATGACCAAAACAGCACCAAGAAAAACTCGCAAAAGAGCAAGAGAGTATCTTCGTCTTACACGAAAAGATGGCTATAATTGGGGCTTTATGAAAGCGGTTTGGTCAAGTAATTCAGATACTGCCATTGTTACAATGCAAGACCTTTTAGGACTTGGAAATGAAGCAAGAATGAATTTCCCATCAACAACAAAGGGCAATTGGCAATGGAGAGCAAAATCTGATTACATCACCGATGAGCTTGCTGAAAAATTGAGATACTATACAGCCTTGTATCAAAGAATACCTACAAAGAAAAGAGTAAGATAAATGTCACAGATTGTTAATGAAGCAATAATGCTTTCAAAAAGTAAATATTTAAAAGATATTAAAGAATTAAGCTCATATGAATTGCATGATGTAATTTCAAACGCAGTTATGTCATTCATTTCAGATAATTGGAAAAATAGCCGAAATAACAGAATAAAAAACAGAACTGCATTTTATTTTTCAGCAGAATTCCTTGTAGGTCGTTCAATATATAACAATCTTGTTTCGTTGGGCATTTATGATGAACTTGAAAATGAGTTGAATGACTATGGTATTTCATTGAAGGCACTTGAAGATATTGAGGATGCTGCACTTGGCAACGGTGGTTTAGGTCGTCTTGCTGCGTGTTTTCTTGACAGTGCTGCAACCCTCAATGTGCCACTTGACGGCTATGGAATTCGATATAAATATGGTCTTTTCAAGCAGGATATTGTAAATGGTTTCCAGACTGAAACTGCTGATGATTGGACAAAATGGGGTGACCCATGGTCAAAAAGAATTGAAAATGATGCAGTAACAGTTGATTTTAAGGATATGTCTGTTAAAGCGGTTCCTTACGATATGCCTATTATCGGTTATGGTACAGATAATATTGGTACATTAAGACTTTGGCAAAGTGAATCACTTGTTCCTTTTGATTTTGATTTATTTAATTCACAGAAATATGATAAATCTGTTGCATTAAAAAACAGAGCAGAAGATATTTCCCGTGTTCTTTATCCAAATGATGATAATAACGAAGGTAAGAAATTAAGGCTGAAACAGCAGTATTTCTTTTCAAGTGCATCTCTTCAGGATATCATTAGAAAATATAAATTAGTTCATGGTAATGACTTCACAAAATTTGCTGATTTTATAACAATTCAGCTTAATGACACACATCCTGTTATTTCAATTCCTGAACTTATCAGGCTTTTAACTGTTAATGAAAATATTGATTTTGAAAGTGCCGTTGAAATTTGTAAGAATGTGTTTAATTACACAAACCATACAATTATGCAGGAAGCACTTGAAAAATGGGATTTAAAACTTATTCGTGCAACAATTCCACAGGTTGTTGATATAATCAAACAACTTGATAATATGCTTAAAAGAAAACTCAAAACTGCAAACATTGATAAAGAGAAAGCAGAGAAAATGCAGATCATTCAGGACAAAAGAGTGCATATGGCATATCTTGCAATTTTCTGTTCAAAATACGTAAATGGTGTTGCAAGAATTCATACTGATATTCTTAAAAATGATGTCTTGAAAGATTGGTATGAGCTTTATCCTGAAAAATTCCAAAATAAAACAAATGGTATTACTCAAAGACGTTGGTTATTACTTTGTAATCGTGAATTATCTGCACTTATCACAGAACTTTTAGGTTCAGAAGAATGGGTAACTGATCTTGATAAACTCAAAGAACTTGAAAAGTATGCTGATGATGACAATGTTCTTGATAGATTTATTAAAATCAAAGAAACAAAAAAGAAACAGTTAGTTGAGTATATCCGTGTTCACGATGGTGTTGAAATTGATGAAAATTCAATTTTCGATATTCAGATTAAGCGTCTTCACGAGTATAAACGTCAGTTACTTAATGCTCTTGCGATTCTTGAACTTTATTTTGAAATTAAAGAGGGAACTCTTAAAGATTTTACACCAACAACATTTATTTTTGGTGCAAAATCTGCACCGGGATATGCTCGTGCAAAGGGTATTATCAAACTTATCAATGAAATTGCAAAACTTATTGAAAACGATAAGGAAGTATCCAAATATATCAAAGTTGTTTTTGTGAAAAATTATAATGTTTCATATGCTGAAAAGCTTGTTGCTGCATGTGACGTCAGTGAACAGATTTCAACTGCGGGTACAGAAGCTTCCGGCACAGGCAATATGAAACTTATGCTTAATGGTGCTGTAACTCTTGGTACTTTTGATGGTGCAAATATTGAAATTGTTGAAGAAGCAGGGGAAGATAATAACTACATTTTCGGCGCAAGAGTAGAAGACATTGATGAGATAAAAGACACTTATTCTTCAAAAGAAATATATGAAGCCGATGAAAAGGTTAAACGTGTTCTTGATGCTCTTGTTGATGGTACGCTTAAGGACGGAAAAACAAAGATTTTTAAAGAACTTTATGATTCAATTCTTAAAGGTGCATCATGGCATAAGCCAGATCATTACTATTTGCTTCTTGATTTCAATGACTATGTTGACGCAAAGAAACAAGTTAACTCAGATTATAAAAATAAAAGGGAATTTTATGAAAAGTGTTGGCTTAATATGTGCAACGCTGGTAAATTCTCATCAGACAGAACAATTAAAGAATATGCAAATGAAATTTGGCATGTATAGAATTAAAGGACTCAAATGAGTCCTTTTTTCTTGCATATTTTTTAGTTTCAATATATAATATCTGCGGTGATTATTTTGGATAAGAAAATATTAGAACAATATTTAAACCAAAAACTGAATATCACAATTTTTCAGGAACTTGATTCTACCAATAGTTATTTGAAAAAATTAGGTTCCAAAGGTGAAAAAGAAAATCAGCTCGTTATTGCTTTAAGTCAAACATGTGGCAGAGGCAGAATGGGGCGTTCCTTTTATTCTCCAAATGGTACAGGAATCTACTTTTCTTTACTTTTACACCCTGAAATTTCTGCTGAAAAATCACTTTTATTGACAGTTATGGCTGCTGTTTCTGTTGCAGAAACAGTTATGAAATATAACTCAAATGATGTAAAAATCAAATGGGTTAATGATATTTATATTGATGGTAAAAAGGTTTGCGGAATTCTTACCGAAGGTGCAATCAACGCTAACAAAAAACTTGATTATGCAGTTGTTGGTTTCGGTATAAATGTAATTGCACCTGAAATTGGTTTTCCGGAAGATATAAAAGATATTGCAACTGCAATTTTCCCGGGAAATACAGAAGAAAATATTAAAGAAAAAATCGTTGCAGATGTAGTTAACAGATTTTTCGATATGTACAATGGCATTGATACGGATTTTGTTAAAAGATATAAAAAATATTCATATTTAACAGGTAAAGAAATCAATATTATTTCAGGAGACAACACAAGACTTGCAACAGTAATTGATATTACTGACGATTGCCACTTACTTGTAAAAAATGAAAACGGCGAAATTGAAGAGATTTCGTCAGGTGATGTTAGTGTGAGGTTAAAATGAAGAGAAAAAATTTAATTATAATATTAACATTATCCGCATTATTTTGCGCTTTGATATGCGTAGGCTCATTTATACGAATACCAATGCCAAATATGATGCCTATGACTCTTCAAACATTCTTTGTTTTGCTTACCGCTCTCGTTTTACCGTTAAAGGCATCAACCCTTGCAATTGTTACTTACATGACACTTGGACTTGTAGGTTTACCAATTTTTTCAGGCGGTGGTGGAATAGGCTATGTTCTAATGCCTAATTTTGGCTTTATAATTGGTTTTGTTATTGCAACAGTAATAATGAGTATAGTTGCAGAAAAACTCAAAAATCGCAAATTATGGCAGTATATTCTTATATGTTTATTTGGTGTTGCCGTAATCTACGTAATAGGCGTTTTATACTTTGCTTTTATCACAAATGTTTACAATAAGAGCGATTTTTCAGCAATATGGTTTGTTCAGACAATATTCCTACCATTCTTACCAAAAGAAATAATTTGCATCAGTTTAGCATCGTTATCGGCATACAAAATAAGACCATATATAACAAAAATCCCACAGTAATGTGGGATTTATTTTTACCTTATTGTCTTATAAATCAATGGCAACATTTCAGGTTTGTCAGCACCGATTGTAAAAGAAGTGTTGAAAAGTTTTTTTGCATTTTCAAGTCTTTCGTCTGTTTCGGCATATAGAATTGCAATTGTATCATCTTTTGAAACTTTGTCACCGGTTTTCTTTAAAAGTACAATTCCTGCACCATAATCTATTGTGTCAGTTTTCTTTTCACGACCTGCACCAAGTAAAACTGCACTTTCACCAACGATTCGTGAGTCAAAACTTTGAATATATCCGTCTTCTTGTGCTTTAATTTCAAGTGATTTTTTAGAAGTGGGAAGTGTTGTAAAATCAGAGCTTCCACCTTGTGCTTCAATAAATTCAATAAACTTTTTATAAGCTGAGCCATTAATTATTGATTGCTCGGCTTTTTCGTATGATTCTTCATAAGTCCAACCATAAGATATGCTTAAAATCGTTGCAGATAGCGCCAAACATAACTCTCTTAATTGTTCGTCACCTTTGTTGTTAAGAATATCAATTACTTCTTTAATTTCAAGTGAATTACCAACATTTGAACCAAGGGGTATATCCATGTTTGTAATGACGGCGGCTATATTTCTACCACATTTTTTGCCGATTTTAACCATCATTTCAGCAAGTTCTGTAGCACTCTTTTCATCTTTCATAAATGCACCGCTACCGCATTTAACATCAAGCACAATATTTTGTGCACCTGCAGCGATTTTTTTGCTCATAATACTTGATGCAATAAGTGAAATATTTCCAACTGTTGCGGTGACATCACGTAAAGCGTAAATCTTTTTATCAGCAGGAGCTAAATTGCCTGTCTGACCGATAATTGAAACACCGATTTCATTTACCTGTTTAAAGAAATCTTCAGTTTCTAATGAAACATTAAACCCTTTGATACTTTCAAGCTTGTCAATTGTACCACCGGTATGGCCAAGTCCACGACCACTCATTTTAGCCATTTTTATTCCAAGTGATGCACAAATAGGAGCGACAACAAGAGAAGTTTTATCACCGACGCCACCTGTGGAATGTTTATCAGCTGTAATTCCGTCAATAGCAGATAAATCAAGCATATCACCCGAGCGCGCCATACTTTCAGTAAGATTTACTGTTTCTTCTTCGTCCATTACATTGATAAAAATTGCCATAAGAAGGGCGGAAGCCTGATAATCTTCGATATTTTCATTTGTATATTCCTGAACAAAAAAGTCGATTTCTTCTTTTGTTAGTTTGCCACCATCGCGCTTTTTTTCGATAATGTCGTAAATTCTCATTTTAATCACCAAGTTTTGTTTTATTAAAAGAACAGGGGAGAAGTTCGTTTAATGTGAACTCTTTAATATCATCTTCATTTGTTCCTACATATACCTTAAAATCTCCATCGCAAAACTCTGCTAATGCTTGTCTGCAAATCCCGCATGGCATAGCATAATCTGTTATTACTCCATCCTTACCACCAACAATACAGATTGCTTGAAAATCTTTTTCACCATTAGAAACTGCATTGAAGAGTGCTGTTCTTTCCGCACAATTAGTAGCACCATACGAAGCGTTTTCAATGTTGCAACCTTTGTATGTTTTTCCGCTTTTAGTGAATAAAACAGCACCAACATTATAATTGGAATATGGAGCATAAGAGTTTTTCATAGCATCTTTAGCTAATATAAAAAGGTCTTTTTTATTCATGAAATCACCTTAAATCAAAGTTGTTCAAAATAACTTTACTGATATAATTGTAACCTTTAATTGTGCCAAGATTTTCAGGTCCAATATCCTTTGAGTACATAAGCAAAGGTACTTGCTCTCGTGTGTGGTCAGTTCCTGAAAATGCAGGGTCACAACCATGGTCAGCAGTAACAATCAATAAATCATCATTCTTCATTTTTGGAACGAAAAGGTTTAACCAATTATCAAATTCACTTATTGCATTTGCATAGCCGTCAACATCACGTCTGTGACCATATTTCATATCAAAATCAACGAGATTAGTGAAACATAAGCCACAAAAATCTTTATTCAATAACTCTAAAGTTTTGTTCATACCTTCATTGTTTGAATGAGTATAAAATTTTTCAGTAATTCCGCGGTTTGCAAAAATATCAGCAATTTTTCCAACTGATATAACATCTAAATTATTCTCTTTTAATTTATCAAGCATTGTTTTTTCAGGTGGCTCGACTGAAAAATCGTGTCTGTCTGAAGTTCTTGTAAATGGATAATTACCATTGAAAGGTCGAGCGATTACACGGCCAACTGCATGTTCACCTTTGAGTATGTTTCGTGCAATTTTGCAATATTCGTATAGCGTATCAAGTGGGACAATATCAGTATGTGCCGCAATTTGAAAAACGCTGTCAGCAGATGTGTAAACGATTAGTTTTCCTGTCTTGACATGTTCTTCACCATAATCAGCAATAACTTGTGTGCCTGAATATGGTTTGTTGCATAGCGTACCACAACCAGTTTGCTTTTCAAATTCATAAATAATTTCTTTAGGAAATCCATTTGGATAGGTTGGCATTGGTTTTTCTGAAATTATTCCTGCTATCTCAAAATGACCGATTGTTGTGTCTTTTCCTGCAGAAATCTCCTGTAATGCACCGAATTTTCCAATAGGTGATGTGCAATTTATCAAATCAACACCATCAATATTACATATGCCCAATTTGTTTAAGTTAGGTATATCAAATCTATTCGATTTTGAAATACTATTAAGTGTATTTGCTCCCAAATCACCGAAACTTTCAGCGTCAGGTGCATTACCTATACCGAAACTATCAAGAACAAATAGAAAGATTCGATTATATTTCATTAATAACCACTGCCTTGCTCGTTTTTAACAATTTTAACAATTCTACTTGTGCCAAGTCTTGATGCGCCAAGTTTCACAAAATCTTCAGCATCTTCAATTGATGCAATTCCACCTGCGGCCTTGATTTTTTTACCATTAGTAGTATGCTTCGCAAAAAGTTCAATATCAGCTTTTGTTGCACCGGCGGTTGAAAATCCTGTTGAAGTTTTAATATAGTCAGCATTTGATTTGCTAACTATCTCACACATTTTAATTTTTTCATCATCTGTTAAAAGGCAAGTTTCGATAATAACTTTTAAAACTTTCCCGTTACAAGCATCTTTAATTTCATTGATTTCATTAAGTATTTCATCATATTTCTTATCTTTTAACCAACCAATATTAATAACCATATCAATTTCGTCAGCACCATTTTTTATAGCATCTGATGTTTCGAATACTTTTGTTGCAGTTGTAGAATAACCATTTGGGAAACCGATAACAGTACAGATAGCAAGGTTTTCTCCAACATATTCTTTTGCTTCTTTTACATAGGATGCAGGGATACAAACAGAAGCAGTTTCATATTTAATTCCATCATCACATATCGCTTTAATTTCTTCCCAAGTAGCACTTTGAGAAAGTAATGTATGGTCAACTTTTGATAAAATTTCATTAATATTCATTTTATTTTCCTCCACAGGTTTTACATATGACATAACCATCATTTTTATATTGATTTAATTCTTCGTTAGATAATTCTACAGACTTCTTATTTTCCTCTTTTGTTCTTATTGCAAAAGAGCAGTCTGGTAAATGAATTTTCTTACTACTTGTGTTAAGTACATAAGTTTTTATTGCTATATTATCATTTGATTTTTGTGTAGTTGTTTCTTTTAAGGTAATGTCTTGTTTAATAGTTGTTGATTCAGGCAAATTTTCATTATCAGTCACTTCTTCAAGTAATGGTATATAATCTTCTTTATTTTTTGTTTCTTCTGTTGAAATTTCAATAAATGTGTCATCAAATGTTTCGTATTCGATATTGTTTTTACCATTTTCTGCAATTTCTTTCAGATACTCATTTGTTTGGCTAATTTTAAATATCAGTACCACAAGCAAAACACAAACTAAAAAGAAATATATTGGTATTCTTTTTACCGATTCATCTATATCTATGAATTTTTTAAATATTGATACTATTTTCTTCTCATTATTATTGCTCATAATCACACCTCGCTTTATATTTTAACATTGTTATATTGTTTTTTCAATAAAATAGTAAAAGAAAAGATTTAAAAATTCACACTGCAAATCTGTTGCTGAATTCCAAAATCTTGATTCTAAAACTCGTGATGAATATATTGCTATACTACACAAGGGGACGGTTCTGTGTGTTGACGAAAAGAGCAGAATGTGATATAATTCCTTTGGTGATAAAAGATGTCAAGACAAGCGCGAAAGAAAAGTGAAAGTGGAATATATCACGTAATGCTGAGAGGAATAAACCAACAACAGATATTCGAAGATACAGAAGACTGTGATAAGTTTATTCAAGTACTACAAGAAAGTAAGGCAGTAAGTGAGTTTAAGTTATTCGCTTACTGCCTTATGAATAATCATATACATTTGTTGATTAAACCTGAAAAAGAGCCGATTGAACAGGTATTTAAGAGAATCGGTGCAAGATATGTATATTGGTTTAATGTTAAATATCAAAGGGTCGGTCATTTATTTCAAGACCGTTTCAAGAGTGAACCTGTTGAAGATGACTCATATTTCTTAACAGTATTGAGATATATTCATCAGAATCCAGTCAAAGCAGGAATTTGTAAGAAAGTTGAAGATTACAAATACAGTAGTTATCAGGAATACATTACAAAACCTTGGTTAGTTGATACAGATTTTGTCTTCAATATGATTTCTAAATCAGAGTTTGTAAGATACAACAATGAAGCTAATTTTGATAAATGTCTTGAAGTTGAAGAAACACCTAAAATCCGTGTTACTGAGGAACAGGCAAAACGGATTATCAAGAAAGTTTCAAAATGTGAAAATTCGTCAGAGTTTCAAAAGCTCGACTCTAAAAGTAGAGATGAATATATTGCAATTTTGAAACAATATGGTTTGTCAATCAGACAAATCAGCAGATTGACGGGTATTAGTTTTGGAATTGTAAGAAAAAAGTGTGAATAAGCATTGGGCGAGATTGTTTCTCGTCCTTTTTTTATTGACTTTTTATCAAAATAGTGCTATATTCAATTTAAGGTCAGTGGAAAAGCACAAGTGGGACGAACACAGAGAACCGTCCCCTGTGCATTATGTTTCTTGGATTCGACACAAACATTTTCTAGATTCAACTTTAAACGGATGAAAAGTGCTTTTAAAAAAATTAAATTGGTAAAATTAAGCACATGGAAGAAATGCTTTAAAGAAATAGGAAAAGCAATTATTTATTATATTAAGGTCAATAAAAATCTATATAAAAAATTTGTTGTTAGTTATTCTTTAAATTCATTATATAGCATTGCAGTTGGATTAGGCTTGGGCGGTTTGTATAAAAAGGTATCTGGATAATGGTTATATTACTTTCTTTATTAATTTTTTTCATAAATTTTATATCATTTTATGTTTATAATTTATCAATTATTGATGAACGACAAACAAAGAAAGAACGAAAAAAAAGAAGCAAAAGAATAATTTCAAAATTATTTTTTATTGATACATTTAAAATTTCCAACAAATTTTTTTGGATGTTCAATTTTGTAAATATTGTTATTTCGCTTTTGGGAATTATTTGGTTTTGCTTTAACTATTTATTTCGAAATGATGAAATCAATAATTTTATCGGTGGATTTTTATTGCTTTGGTTGTTTGCGATAACATTTTTTATGTTAATTTCAAAATTAATTATTCATATTATAAAAACAAAAAACTTATTTGGAAAAATATTTATAATTTTTTGTTTAGTTGTAATTATAATTGGTATAATTCTTTTGTTGAGATAAGAACAAACACAAGGGGACGGTTCTCTGTGTTCGATAAATCCAATGACTAAAACTTAATATTCACACAAAGCCGATTGAACACAGAGGGACGGTTCTTTTGTGTCCGATAAATCCAATGACTAAAACTTAATATTCACACAAAGCCGATGAGGTTATATCAAACAATCTCATCGGCTATTTTTGTCAAAAAAGCAAAAATGTTATCACAAAACATATCTTTTTTACGATTTATATTATTGAGGATGAACGATATAATCGTAAGATAGAACACTAATATTTGATAAACTGTTTTTTATTTTGATAAGATAATAAATACAAAAATAACAGTTCTCTTCCCATCTCAAGCTATCTATCTGCATCATCCTACACCTCACCCCTAGCCGATGGTTCACCCCATCGGTTGATTTTAAATTGATTACAATATTTTAGTCATTAATTGCAATTCGATTTGAATTATTCTATAGGATTATGACATCAAAACACAGTCTGTTAAAACGGACCGTGTTTTGATTGAAAATTTAAGGGGATTGAAAAAAAGACAGGGGACGGTTCCTTGTCTTCGGATGAATCCAACAATTAAAATTTAATAATCTAACACAACAGGACGAGGTTTAACCACCTCGTCTTGTTTACTTTTTGCACATATCTTGCTTTATTTGTCAAATTAAGGTATAATTTGACAAATAAGGAGTTGATAATATGCTTTTTATGTATTTCGCATTACTTGAGAATCCCGAGGACGAGCATTTGTTTGAAGAATTTTATAATAAGTTCTATAACACCATTTTCTACATAGCAAAAGACCATCTACACACTAAAGAGTTATCTGAAGATTGTGCTCAAGAGGTAATGGTTAGCTTTGCTAAGAACTTTCATAACATCACACACGATTTTAACGATAAAAAGTTATGTAACTTCATAAGAGTAGTTACAAAAGCTAAGGCAGTTGATATGTTCAGAAAAGAGAAAAAACATCTTGTAAATGTTGTCGAGTTAGATGTTGAAGATTTTTATAATATTTCTGCAAAAGATTTTGATGTTGTTGATGAAATTACATTAAAAGATGCTTTTGATAAAATACCTGAAGATTATAGATTTATTTGTTATCTCAAATATTATTATAATATGTCAGGTGAAGAAATCGGCAGATATCTTAACATATCGCAACCACTTGTAAGAAAAAGATGTATGCTTGGTATGAAATTTTTAAGAAATTATGTAAACGGAGAAAATAATGAATAATTTTGAAAAAGCATGTGAAAAGTAATTGAACAACACAATGTTGACGTTTCTTCTTTGTTCAATGAATCCAACAACTAAAATTTAATATTCACACAAAACCAATAGTTTTTTTAACTGTTGGTTTTTTTATATAAATTATTACCGATGACAAAAAATCTAATTTTTGAATATGATGTATTGAGATATGTCCATATCTTAATAAAATAAAGGAGAATTTATATGGAAAATAATATGAATTGTGTTTGTAAAACAATGTCTAAACTACCTGAATGTCCAGTTGTAGCGATGGCTTATGTGCCTTTTCAGACAGATTTAATCACATATAAAAGTGAAGACGCTCTTTGTAATGGTACCTTGTTTCCTGAATTAGATAAAAAGTTCTATGGAGGTAAATGTTGTGAATAGATGTAAATTAATGAGAGAACTTTCAAGCGTAAATTTTGCTGCTTGGGAATTGCACTTGTATCTTGATACACATCCATGTGATGAAAAAGCATTAGAGATGCACAGAAAATATACCGAAAGAGCAATGGAACTTACAAAAGAATATGAAGAATGTTTTGGACCACTCACTCACGAGTCTGGTAGCGGACTTGCTTGGATTAAAAATCCTTGGCCTTGGGAATATATGAAGGAGTGTGATTGCTAATGTTTCAATATGAGAAAAAGTTACAATTTCCTGTAAAAATTAAAAATCCAAATCCTAAATATGCTCAAATCATAATTTCACAATATGGCGGTCCTGACGGTGAATTAGGTGCATCACTTCGATATCTTTCACAGAGATTTTCAATGCCACATGCAGAATTAAAAGGTCTTTTAACCGATATAGGTACAGAAGAACTTGGCCATTTAGAAATGATTGGTGCAATTGTTTATCAACTTACGAGAAATTTAACAATTGATGAAATTAAAAAATCAGGTTTTGACACTTATTTTGTTGACCACACGACAGGTGTTTATCCAATTGCAGCAAGTGGAATGCCGTTTACTGCAACATATTTACAATCAAAAGGTGACGTAATAACTGACTTGCACGAAGACCTTGCTGCAGAACAAAAAGCGAGAACAACTTATGATAATATTTTAAGACTTGTTGATGACCCAGATGTTCGCGAACCAATTAAATTTTTGCGTCAACGCGAAATTGTTCATTATCAGAGATTTGGTGAAGGATTACAGCTTGTTACTGATAGACTAAACAGTAAAAACTTCTATGCTTTTAATCCAAGTTTTGATAAACATTGTAACAAAAAGTAAATAGTAACAGAATGTAAAAAAATAAAAGGTGTCTTTTTAAGACACCTTTTTATCTATTCTTCGATACTATTTTGAGATTTATTTTCCATATCAATATTGTCAAAAATAATGGTTTCTTCAACAATATTATGAAATTGTGAACTTGATTTAGCGATTAAAACTTTTTGCCACAAATTAGGCTTTTTATTTTTGAAAAATAACCATTTATTAGTATTAAGAATATAGAAAATTAAAAGTATGATTATAAATAATGCTGAAATGATTACGCATTCTTGCAAACCTTGAGCTTCGTATATAAATGTTATTTCGTGTTCGCCTTTAGTTACGTTAATTCCAATTAATGCGTCAGAAATTGCATGAATATCATCTTTATTTACTTTTTTGTCATCAATATATATTTGCCAACTCTCATCATAAGGAATTGAAGTATATAATATTTCATTCTCACTTGATGTGAAGTTACCAATAATCATAGTCTCGTCGAATTTTGTATATTCAAGTTGGCCTTCTTTAAGTTTGTTGTAACCTTTTACAAATTTATCGTGGTTAATAGAGAAAACAACAAAATCAACATTTGCTGATGAGTGATTATCTTCTAATGGCATTTCTATAGAAATAATATCACCAATATTATGGCTACCTAAGTCAAAGATATAACCATCATTTACATTCATTGTTGTGGTGAATTTTGAAGATAAAATTGATACATCATCAAGATTTCTCGAATATACATATACATAGAGATTGGATGTATCTTTTGCAGTAATGTCAACAGTAATTGAGCCGTCATAGCTATTATCTATTTTATTTAATGTAAAAGATTCACCAATTATACTGCTATTATCAATGTAATGTATATTGCCATATATTATTTCATAGTCAGTAATTCTTTCATAAACACCATCGATTCCTGTTGCAAGTTTAAAATACTCTTCTTGTGCTTCAACAGGATTTTTATATAAGGATGCATCCCAACTCTTTACTAAATTAGAAACAGGATATGCAATATTCAACATATAATTATTCTCATATACGCTGAATTTTTTGTTTTCAGCCTTCTTTGTATAATATTTACAATCTGAAATTAATTCAGATTTGTCATAGACATATTTTAATGAGAACATTGAGTTGTAAATTGGTGTTTGTGGATTATAAGTGAAACTGTTAATTTTGTTTCCATATAAACCGATATATTTTTGAAGATTAGCAACTTTTTCATATGCCATAGAAGAGAAAATTGATGCGCCATTATAGTCGTACCAACAAGGGTCCATTCTTGCTCTTAATTCTGATAATTCTTCTCTATAAAATGCTAATGAGTCCTTTTCAGAAACTTGTTCTTGAAGTGATTTGAAATCCTCATAATCACTTGTAAAGCTTTCTTTAGTTTGATTTGCTACATAATGGTCAGTATTTGCTGAAATGGTTTCAGCTGCAACAGAACAAATTAGCATAACTGACAACGCAAACATTTGAGCTTTTTTACTAACAATTAACCCAAGCACAACTGTTAAAAGAACGGTGAATGCAATTGTTACAAACACTGTGAAGTCATCAACATTTTTTGACCCTAACTTTTGTGTAAGTATAACAAAACCAACAACACAAATTCCAACACCCAAAATCTGTTTTTTGCTATATTCATCGATATTCTTTAACGCTTTGAATGCCATAATTAAAAGTATAAATGAATATGCAAAAGACTGTCTATAAGGTAAGTCGTTAGGAAAATGGAATCCATGCCAGAAAAAATTAATAAAGTTAATATTAAAACTAAAATACATTATTGCAAGTAGAATTACTGAAGCAATCTTTTCAGTTGAGCAAATGCGTTTTGAGAAAAGATAAAGAGGTATTAAAAGTATTGTGAGCATTCCACAATATACATTTGGAAGAACATCTTCACCACTGCTACGAATTGTTGGTTCAAGCCCTGCAAGATGATTTGCAAGAAAGTCAAAAATATTGAAATAAGATTTGTATTCTTCTGGAGCTGAACCTGTTGTTGCTGATGATGAGTTGAGTATATAAGCAAGAGGCATGAGCATAAATAACAAAATAAATCCAACAGAAATGGATGCGAAAGCAAATCTTATACCACTTTTCCAAAAAAATGAGTCAGAAAGTTTTTTGAAAATACCTTTTTCCTCAGGTAAAAGTGATTTTTGGTTTTTAATGCTGTTAAGTGAACAGAAATAATAGTATATAAAATAAATACAAGAAAATATACAAAGCATATAGCCGATATAATAGTTTGAAAATATAGCAAGTGCTAATGCAATTATATAAGTTGAACATTTACCATTAGTTATTATTTTTTCAATACCTAAAACAATGAAAGGAAGAATGTACATTGCATCAATCCACATTACATTCCAATAATATGCTATAAAATAGCCACAGAAAGCATACATAATGCCAAAAGCAACTATAGAAAAGCCGTCTGATTTTTGCGATTTCTTTAAATAATAAGACATTGACATTGCACTTAAAACAGCTTTAATTGCAATCATTGCAGCAACGGCTTCAAAAGTATTTTTGTGTCCAAATAAAAGGATTATAAAAGAAATTGGGCTTGACAAATAGTTATAAAAATTGCCAAGGAATGAACTACCAAGACCACTATTCCATGAATAAATCAATGATTCACCATTTATAAGTCTATCGTAAAGTTCAGAAAACAACGGACCATATTGATGATATAAATCCATTCTATAAATTATTTTTTCCCCAAATGGAATTATTTCATAACAAAAATATACAAGCAGAATAATAAAAAGTGCAACTCCACCTGAAATATAAATATATTTATTATTTTTTAAAGTTGATTTAAGTTTGTTTGTCATAGTTTAACACCTTAAAGATTATTTTGAATAAGTATATCATATTAAAATTTTCTTTTCAAGAAAGTTTTGTAATAATAGGGGACAAGTGTTCATAGAAATTATTGAGGTGATTTAGTGGACAAAAGTTTTTTAGATAATTTCAATAATATAATCTCATATATTTCACCAAGAATTCAAATATATCTTAAGAAATTGAGTGAACCAATGATTGAAAATATTCAAGAAATCAGGATTCGTTCTGACCGACCCATTGTAATTGTAACACCAATGGGTAGTAGTTTTTTAACAATGAGCGGAAAAACAAGTTATATATATTCTTCAAATTGTGTAATTTCAAGCGAAAATGAGATTATTGATACTGTTTCAAAAATGTGTGGCTATTCAATGCATAGTCATTATGAAGATATTATAAACGGATATATTACTTTACCTAATGGTGCCAGAGTTGGGATTTGTGGAACAGCTGTATATGAAAAAGAGTACGTGAAAAGCATAAAAAATATTAACAGTATAAATATACGTATTCCAAGAACAGTCCAAGGTGTCTCAGAACCAATTTTTAATCAAGTTTACAAAGGTAAATTAAAAAATCTTTTAATTGTTGGTCCTCCATCTTCGGGAAAAACAACCATGCTACGTGATTTAGCCTTCCAATTGTCTTCTGGTAGAATGGGTAAATATTATAAAATATGTGTTGTTGATGAAAGAAAAGAAATATTTCCAACTCAATTCGATATTAAAACTTTAGGTCCTAATACTGATGTTTTACTTGGTTTTGCGAAAGGGAAAGGCATTTCAATGGCTGTTCGAACACTATCACCAGATGTAATTATTTGTGATGAAATAGGAACTGCCGACGAAGCTGCAGAAGTTTTAAATGGTGTAAATTCTGGTACTAAATTTGCATTAAGCATTCACGCTGATAGTGTTGAGGAATTAAAAAACAAAAAAGTATTTAGAGACTTTTTTGAATTGAATGTAATTGATAAGATACTTTTTTTATCTGATGCATCAAGACCGTGTAAGGTAAATAAAGTTGTTAATGCAGAAGAGGTTTTTAATGAAAATAATAGTAGTTACAATGATAATGTTAATGTGTACAGTAATATCGCTGACATATGTTAAACAAATTAAAAATCATACTAAATCTATTAGGCAATGCATCTTACTTATCGAAAACATAAAAGTTTTAATTGAGTATAAAAATATGAGCATTATGGAAATTTTCAATGTTATCTGTTGCTCTGATAACTATAGTTTTTTAACTTTTTTAGATAAAATTAATAGTGGTTTAAATGATTATCACAAAACACTGAATAAAGTTTTTTCAGATAAAAATATTGTGAATATGTTTGATTGTGAAGATGTTGAGAATATAAAAGCGTTTTTCTTAATGTTAGGAGCTTCTGATACAAACGGACAAATAGTAAACTGTAATTTTTATAAAAGTTTTTTTGAAAAAAAGTATATACAGTTGGAAAATAATGAGAAAACAAAATGTAAATGTGTATCTACATTATCATTTGGTTTTGGATTGCTATTATCTATAATTATAATTTAACGGAGTAAAAATGGATATAACATTTCTTTTTAAAATTGCAGGTATAGGATTAATAGTTGCAGTTTTGCAACAATTACTTTCAAAAACAGGTCGCGAGGAGTTTGCAACACTGACAGTGCTTACGGGTATTATAGTAATAATTGCTATGTTAGTGCCACAAATTTCTTCAGTTTTTGATGAGTTAAAATCAATGTTTAATTTATGAGTGTGTTTATTAAAATTGGTATAATTGCTTTTATTTACATTTGTTTTTCTGTTGCTCTCAAATCATATAGACCTGAATATGTGTTTTTAATGCGCATTTCCACAGTAATATTGATTTTTTCATTACTTGTTGAAGATATTACAGAATTCCTTTTAAATACTTTAACAATTTTTTCTGTGTTTAATATTGAATCTGAGCATATAAATTTACTTTTAAAAGTAACTGGAATTGCAATAATTACAGATTTTATTTGTGATACACTGACTGATTCTGGCGAAAAATCACTAGCTGGTGTAGTTGCTGTATCGTCAAAATTTTTAATTATTTATCTTGCTTTACCAGTTCTTAATGGATTAATAATGTTTTGTTTAAAATTTGTTGAATAGTTTATGAAGAAGTTTATATTGATTACAGTCGTTGTTTTTCTGCTTTTTACATTTTTTGCATTTAATTCTTGTGCTACAGATGTTGATGTGAATTCTGTTTGGGACGAAATTGATAAAAATACACAAGATTACCTTAATGATTTGGGTATTAATGAAATCAGTTTTAATGATTTGTTTACTTTAAGTCCCGTTCGTGTTTTTGAATTTATTATCGAATTATGCTTTAAATCAGGAAGTACATTTTTTGAAAATTTAATAATAATTATAGCGATATTAATTATTGTCTCAATAGCGTCCTCTTTTTTAAAAGAATCAGATAAAACCAAAAATATTATTAATTTTGTTGGTGTTCTTGCAATACTTTCTGTAATTATTGTGCCAATAAGTCGTATAACTGTTGATGCTGCATCTGGAATAAAAACTTCAATGGTATTTGTGAATTCATACATACCTGTAATGACTGCAGTAATAGTTGCATCAAAGAATCCTGGACTTGCAGTTACATATAATTCTTTTTCAATTTTTTTATCATCAATCATAACAATAATTTCAGATAAGTTATTTATGCCTTTCGTTAGCGCAATGCTATCATTTAATATTCTTTCTTCATTTTCGTTTGAAAATTATAGGGAGAGAATTATCTTAGGGTTAAGACGAACTATAGTAATTATATTAGCATTGTTTTCAACTTTATATACAGGATTGCTAACAACTCAAAGCATACTTGCAAGTTCGTCTGATAGTTTAACTTTAAGAGGGATTAAATTTGTTTCTGGTGCATTTGTTCCAGTAGTAGGTTCTGGTGTTGCCGATGCACTTTCATCTGTATTTAGTAGTTTTATATTAATGAAAAACACGTTAGGTGTATTTGTAATTATTGTAATTATATTAATAAATTTACCTGCAATGACAGAGTTGCTAATCTGGTACTTTGCTTTACAGTTTTGTTCTATGATTTCTTCTCTGTTTGGTATTAATAATATTACTGACATACTGGATAGCCTTACATCGGTAATTTCAAATTTGAATATAATTCTTTTTTTTGTAACTTTTGTTCTTGTGATTTCTACAGGCGTTGTAATTATTATGGGTAAATAATATGGATAATTTTAAATTATGGATACTTTCACTTGGCGGTGCAACAGCAATTACGTCTTTGTTTAAAATATTGCTTTCAAATTCTTCAATAAATAAAGTTTTAAATATATTTTTTTCAGTTTTTATATTGTTTTATATGGTTATGCCATTACAGTCTTTTTTTTATGATTATTCATTTGAAAAATATAATAGTCAATCAGTTGAAATTAATGAAATTTATAAAAATGGTTATGAGGAAATTATTAAAATATCAATTAAAAATATTTGTAAAGATTTAAATATAGAAGTAATTTCTTTTGGAATTTCATCATATTTAAATGTTGATGGTTATTTGTGTGTAGAACAATTAATTATTGATATTGATGACAAAGATAAAAAGGAATTAGTAAGAGTGAAATTGAAAGAAAAATTAGGTTACGAGGTGACTGTAATATGAATTTTCTTAAAACATATTTCGAGAAAATTATAAATATTAAAGACAATAAAAAAATATCTTTATTTATAATTTTGGGTTTTATAACAATAGGATTACTTTTTGTTTCTGAACTTGATATTAAAAATAATAAAGAAATAAGTAAAGAAATTGAAAAAGAGTTGTCCACTACAGAGTATTGCATATATCTTGAAGAAAAGGTAAGTGAGATAATTAAATCTATTGATGGCGCAGGTGAAACAAAAGTGATGATTACACTTTCGGAAACAACTGAATATATATATGCAACAAACAACAAAGATTTAATAAAGAAAAATGACAATAGTAATGATGAGACATATGAAAATGATTATGTAATTATAGAAAAAGATGATAATGATACAGGGCTGTTAATTAAGACCATTGAACCAAAAGTGAGGGGAGTAGCAGTAGTTTGTGAAGGTGGAAATAACACTACAGTACAAAATCAAATATATTCTGCAGTAAGTGCAGTTTTAAATATAAGTACATCAAGAATATCTATTTCAAAATTAACACATATGGAGGGCAAAAATGAAAAGTAGAATTATAGGAAGAAGACAACTGTTGACATTTGGTTTGCTTTGTGCATTAGGTTTGGCTGTGTTTGTAAATTGGTATTACACAAAACCTGAAAACGAAACCAGTGAACCAGAAATCAAAAATGAATCTAATTTGGGTGATGCACAATATGTAAATTCAAATTCATTAGATGCAGAAAACTATTTTGAAACGGCAGAAATTAATCGTAAAAAAGCCCATGATACAGCAAAAGAATATTTGACATCAATAATTGCTGATACAAGTGTTGATGAAGACACCAAAGCATCTGCACGTGAAAAACTTACTAAAATTTCAGAACAGATTAAAATAGAATGTGATATTGAAAATTTAATAACTGCACAAACAGATTCAAAGTGCATTGTGACTTATAGTGAAGATTCACTTGAAGTTTTATTACCAAAAGATATCATTAATAATGAAATCGCTGTGAAAATTAAAGATATTGTTGTATCAAAAACAAAACTAACAACTGATAAAATAACAATTATTGAAACAAAATAATCTTGTAATAATATGCAAATTTCTATTGAATTTTTGCGGATTTAGTGATAAAATATACATAAATTTTATGTATATACATTTCGAACCGCAGAAAATTTAGAACGCTCCCTGTTTTTCTGACGGGGAGCGTATATTTTTTTGGAGGATATTATGACAAGAAAAGAAGAAAGAGAACTTGCATTTACTCTTATTTTTGAAAAGATTTTCAATGACGAATTATCAGTTGATGAAGTTATTGAAAATGCAGTGGAAGCAAGATTGATTGAAGAGAATACCTATGCATTTTCTGTTGCACATTTGACTTATGAGCATTTAGAACAAATTGACAAAATCATTACAGAAAATTCAATTGGTTGGTCTCTTACACGACTCCCAAAGGTATCACTTGCAATTTTTCGTCTTGCTATCTGTGAAATTCTTTATGTTCCATCCGTTCCTAATGGTGTTGCCATTAATGAAGCTGTTGAACTTGCTAAGAAATTTGCAACAAAAGAAGATGCATCATTTATCAATGGTGTTCTTGGTAAATTTGTAAAAGAGATTGATGCATAATGAGTTATCATTTAGGAATTGATACAAGCAATTATACAACTTCTGTTGCAATTTATGATAATGAAAAAAATGCGGTTTTCAATTATAAAAAACTCTTACCAGTAAAAGAAGGTGAAAAGGGTATCAGACAAAGTGATGCTGTTTTTCACCATACAGTTCAATTACCGCAATTAATTAATGATTTAACAAGTAACTTTGATGGTAAAATATCAAGTGTAGGTGTTTCTGTAAAGCCGTGTAATGAAGTAGGTTCTTATATGCCTTGCTTTTTAACAGGGATTTCTGTAGCAGAAGCCGTTTCATCGTTAATGAATATTCCATTATATAAGTTTTCACATCAAGACGGTCATATTGCAGCAGCTCTTTATTCTGCTGATAAACTTGATTTAATTAATAAAGATTTTTTTGCTTTTCATATTTCAGGTGGAACTTCACAAGTGTTAAAAGTATCTCCTTCTGGTAAATATTATAATACGGAAATTATTTCTGATTCACTTGATTTAAAAGCTGGACAAGCTATTGATAGAGTTGGAGTAATGTTGGGCTTGAAATTTCCTTGTGGTCCTGAACTTGAAAAACTTGCTTTAAAAAGTAAATTACCGCTAAAAAAAGAAAAGGTCTTTCGACGTGATGGTAAATTTAGTCTTTCTGGTGTTGAAAATAAATGCAAAAAAATGTTTGATAATAGTGAAAAGCCTGAAGATATTGGCTTTTTCTGTATAAATTATATTCGTTCAGCACTTGACGATACTGTAAAAGAAATTATTGAAAGTTTTGGCGATTTACCTTTGATTTTTTCAGGCGGGGTTATGTCAAACTCTATTATTCGAAACGACTTTATGAATAGATATAACGCTTTTTTTGCAGAGCCGCAGTATTCATCTGATAATGCATGTGGTATTGCAATTTTATCTTCAATTTGTAATAAGGAATAATTATATGCAATCACCTTTGATTTTAACTGTTACACAATTGAATACATATGCAAAATCAGTTATTGAGCAAGATGTGACGCTTAGTAACGTATTTGTAATAGGTGAAATATCAAACTTTGTTGACCATTATCGTAGTGGACATCTATATATGAGTATAAAAGATAATCAATCGGTGATTAGTGCTGTTATGTTTTCAGGTAATGCGTCAAAACTTAAATTTAAACCTGAAAACGGTATGTCAGTTATTATTAGAGGTCGAGTTTCACTTTATGAACGCGATGGCAGATATCAACTGTATATTGATGATATGCAACCTGATGGAATAGGTGCGCTGGCAATTGCTTTTGAGCAAATGAAAGAAAAACTTTCAAAAGCTGGTTTGTTTGCAAGTGAACATAAGATGCGAATTCCTGAAATTCCTGGAAAAATTGGTGTTATTTCATCGCCAACGGGAGCAGCAATTCAAGATGTTCTCAATGTATTAGGTAGAAGATTTCCAATGGCAGAAATTGTTTTTGCAGGTGTTCAAGTGCAGGGTGATAGTGCTGCGACTACAATTATTGATGCAATAAGTAAATTGAATAAAACGGATGTTGATGTAATAATTATTGCTCGTGGTGGTGGGTCTGCAGAAGATTTGTGGCCATTTAATGATGAAAAACTTGCGTACGCAATTTATGATTCGCAAATTCCTATTATTTCAGGTGTTGGTCACGAAACGGATTTCACAATTTGCGATTTTGTTGCAGATTTAAGAGCACCAACTCCATCCGCAGCCGCTGAACTCGCAGTACCAGATATTCGTGAACAAAAATATTATGTTTCTGCATTAAAAAATGCTTTAGTCAATGCGATTGAAAATGACATTAAAGATAAAGAATATTTTCTTGAGCAACTGATAAAATCGTCGGTACTTAAAAATCCCGAAAAAATTATAGAAAACTGTGAATTGTATCTTGATACTTTAACTTCTAAAATTAACAGTAATTTTAAAATTGAATTTACAAACAAATCATCAGATTTTGCTATGATTTGTTCAAAACTTGATTCATTGAGCCCATTAAAAGTGTTAGCTCGTGGATACTCAATAGCAAAGAAAGATGATAATATTATTTCAAATAAAAAAGATT
Source organism: Candidatus Fimenecus sp. (assembly GCA_045613585.1). Classification (GTDB taxonomy): domain Bacteria; phylum Bacillota; class Clostridia; order Oscillospirales; family Acutalibacteraceae; genus Fimenecus. The sequence continues at coordinate 58,509 of JAZLBG010000028.1, forward strand.
TGTTATTAGGTGATAGTATTACATTACAATTTACTGATGGTAATGTAAAAGCTGAGATTACTGAGGTGTAATTATGAAAATGACATATGAACAAGCTACAAAAAGACTTGAAGAAATAGTTGCAAAGCTTGATGAAGGATCAATGCCACTTGAAGAATCAATGAAACTTTATGAAGAAGGTATGAAACTTTCTGAATTCTGTATGCAAAAGTTAAATGAAGCAAAACAAAAAATTATTGATATAAACGAGGTCAAGAATAATGACTGATATGAATGCTTACATTAAAAGTCAAGCTGAAAAAATAGATAATAGACTTGAAGAACACTTAAATTCGCTTAATAAATCTATTGTTACTGAAGCTATGACATATAGTGTTAAAAATGGTGGTAAAAGAATCAGACCTTTTTTAACTCTTGAATTTGCAAAGGCTTGTGGTGGGAATGTTGATGCTGCTCTTGATTTTGGTTGTGCAGTTGAAATGATTCATACTTATTCACTTATTCACGATGATTTGCCTTGCATGGATAACGATGATATGCGTCGTGGAAAACCATCTTGTCATAAAGCTTTTGGAGAGGCATATGCACTTTTAGCAGGCGATTCTTTACTTACTCACGCTTTTAAGGTTTTAACACTTGCAAAAAATATACCTTATTCTAATATTACAAGTGCAGTAAATTATCTTTCTGAATATGCTAACGGTATGATTGAGGGACAAGTACTAGATTTGGAATTTGAAAATTCTAACCCAACAGTTGAAGAAGTACTTGGAATGTATAGATTGAAAACAGGATGCTTGTTAATTACTGCTTGTCAGCTAGGTTGTTTAACTAGTGAAAACTGGTCATTAGATATCAATGTGGCGGCGTGTGATTATGCAGTTAATTTAGGGTTGGCATTTCAGATTATGGATGACATTCTTGATATAACAAGTGATGAAACAACGCTTGGTAAACCTGTTGGTAGTGATGAAAAGAACGAGAAGTCAACAATTGTTAAATACTACGGTTTAAATAAAGCTAAAGAGCTTGTAAATGAATATACACAAAAAGCCATTGACGCTCTTAATGGTATTGATGGTGATACAACAACACTTAAAGAGTTTGCATTATATATGGCAAATAGAACATATTGATTGGAGTAAATATTTTGGAAAATTTTAAATTTTTAGGTAAACTCAACTTGCCTACAGATTTGAAAAAACTGAATATAAATGAACTTGAAACTCTTGCAGCTGAAATTAGAAGTAAAATGATTGAAACTGTTTCTCAAAATGGTGGTCATCTATCTTCTAATCTCGGTGTTGTTGAGTTGTCAATTGCTATGCATAAAATGTTTAATTCACCGAAGGATAAATTCGTATGGGATGTCGGACATCAGGTTTATGCTCATAAACTTCTTACCGGTAGAGTTGGTGAGTTTAATACATTAAGAACTGAAAATGGCATTTCAGGATTTTGTGCTCCAAATGAAAGTGAACATGATACTTTTTATAGCGGTCATTCAAGTACTTCAATTTCTTCTGCATTAGGTATTGCTGAAGCAAATAAACAACTAGGTAATAATGATTATACAATCGCTGTAATTGGTGATGGCGCACTTACTGGTGGTATGGCTTATGAAGCTTTAAATAATGCAGGTCGTTCGGGTACTAGACTTATTGTTATACTAAACGATAACGAAATGTCAATTTCTGAAAATGTTGGCTCAATGGCTCGTTATCTTGCTGTTGTTCGTTCAAAACCTAAATACAACAAATTGAAGGCCAAAACTGAAACTACTTTGAATAAAATTCCGTTAGTTGGTTCAAGAGTTGCACATTTTGTTTCAAAAGTAAAATCTGATATTAAATCTACAATGTATGAAAGTACTTTTTTTGAAGATTTAGGTTTTAAATATATGGGACCTATTGATGGTCACAACCTTGAACATTTGTGTGAAGCGCTTGATAGCGCTAAACTTGTTAATGCTCCTGTACTTTTACATATAAGTACAGTTAAAGGTAAAGGTTATGATTTTGCAGAGAAATCACCTAGTATTTATCATGGTATTTCAAAATTTAACGTCGAATCAGGTGAACCTATTTCAAGCAGTGAAAACTTCTCATCTGTTTTTGGTAACGAGTTGTGTGAATTAGCAAAGAGTAATGATAAAGTTTGTGCCATAACAGCCGCTATGGCATTAGGTACAGGTCTTAAAGAGTTTTCAGAAAAATATTCTGAAAGATTTTATGATGTTGGTATTGCAGAAGAGCATGCAGTAACTTTTGCATCGGGTCTGTCTAAAGGTGGAATGATTCCTGTTGTAGCACTTTATTCTACATTTTTACAACGAGCTTATGACCAATTAGTACATGATGGTACGTTGCAAGCACAAAGAGTGATTATCGCTGTCGACCGTGCAGGTTTTGTAGGTGAAGATGGTGTTACTCATCAAGGGATACTTGATGTTCCACTAGTTAATAGTGTACCTGGTGTTACGATATATTCACCATTTACTTTTGATGTATTGAAAAAAGATTTAAGAAATGTTGTGAATAACGCAACTAATCTCACTATTGTACGTTATCCTCGTGGAGGGGAAACTATAATACCTGACACTTATACTATTACAGATAATGATTTTGACTATTTTAGTGATGGTTCAAAATTAATTATATCTTATGGTAGAGTAACTGCTGAAGTAATAAATGCAGTTGAATATTTAAAAAATAAAGGCATTGAAATTTCAATAGTTTCATTAAATAAAATTAAACCAATTAATAATGATGTATTTGATATTTCTTTGAAATATAATGAAATTTATTTCTATGAAGAATCAGTGTATTCAGGTAGTATTGGTCAAAGTTTTGCTGATATGCTTTTTAATAAAGGTTATTCTGGAAAATATGAGCATATGGCAATTGATGATACTTTTGTTCCTCATGCAACTGTTAAATCATTACTCAAAAAATATAAATTGGACACGGAAAGCATAATAGAAAAGTTTTCGGAGAAATAATATGGCTGAAAAGAAAAGACTTGATACTGTTATAGTAGATTTAGGATTTGCTGAAACTCGCTCCAAGGCATCAGCAATCATTATGTCTGGCGAAATTTATGTAAATGGACAAAAAGAAACTAAATCAGGATATGCAGTAAAAGATACTGATAAAATTGAATTTAAGGGCAAAAAAATGCCTTTTGTTAGTCGTGGTGGATATAAATTAGAGAAGGCTATGAAGACCTTTCCTATAAGCCTTAAAGATTGCGTGTGTATGGATATTGGCGCGTCTACGGGTGGTTTTACTGAATGTATGCTTCAATGCGGTCCAATTAAGGTGTACGCTATTGATGTTGGTTATGGTCAGCTTGCATGGAAACTTCGTACTGATGAAAGGGTAGTAAATCTTGAAAGAACAAATTTTAGATACCTTACCAAAGAAATTGTAACAGATGACATTGATTTTGCAAGTATTGATGTTTCTTTTATTTCACTTAAAAAGATTTTACCAGTGCTTTTTGATTTCTTAAAAGAAAATGGTCAAACTGTAGCTCTTATCAAACCACAGTTTGAAGCAGGTAAAGATAAAGTTGGCAAAAAAGGCGTTGTAAGAGATATTAATACTCATAAAGAAGTAATTTCAGGAATTATTGAATTTGCTTTTGAAATAGGTTTTTCGGTATTAGGGCTTGACTTTTCACCAATAAGAGGGCCTGAAGGTAATATTGAATATCTTGTTTATCTTTCAAAAGAAGCTGAAAAACAACTACTTGTTGACAATATTAAAATTAATGAGATTGCAGATAAATCTCATACAGAATTGAGTGGTGAATAATTTGAAAATCGGTATTATACCTAATTTCACGCGAGAAAAAGCACTTGATGTTACAAAAAATACAGTAACTGAACTTAAGAAGTTAAATATTGATTATTATTTTGACATAAACTCAAAAAAAGATTTTAAATTTGATGTTGATGAAACACATTTTGTTGATAAAATTTATGAAGTAGTTGATGTAATAATAGCAATCGGTGGTGATGGTTCATTTATTCATACAGCTAAAGAAACTGCTGTACACAAAAAGCCTGTACTTTGTATAAATGCAGGAAATTTAGCTTTCTTAGCAGGTCTTGAAGGTAATGAACTTAGTTTGATTAAAAAGTTGATTGCTGGCGATTATTCAACAGATAAGTGTATGATGCTTAATGTTGTGATTAAGGAAAACCATAAAGAACATTTGCTTGGTTATTGTCTTAATGATGTTGCTATTGCAAGAAGTAGTGATATCAAACTCATTGATTTAGATGTTTTCTGTAATAATAGAAAAATCAATAATTATCGTGCTGATGGTGTAGTAATTTCGACTCCAACTGGGTCAACTGCTTATTCATGGTCAGCTGGCGGTCCTGTAATTGACCCTGATTTACAGTGTATTATGCTAACTCCAATATGCACACACTCTCCATTGAATCGTTCACTTGTCTTTAATGAAGATTCAGTTATAAGGGTTAAACCTATGAATGATACTCAAAAAGTATCTGTATCGACTGATGGTGAAAGAACAATTGAGTTATCACAGAATAGTGAAATTATTATTTCAAAATCTAAATATTATGCAGAGTTTATTAGAATAAAATCTGATGAATTTTTTGATATACTTAATAACAAATTATCACAAAGGAGAAATTAAGTGAAGAAGAATAGACATGAGTTAATCCTCAATTTTATACAGAATAATAGTGTTTCAACACAAGATGAAATCATAAAAATGCTTTCTGAACATGGATTTAATGTTACTCAAGCAACAATTTCTCGTGATATAAAAGAGTTGAAACTTATTAAAGAGCATTATGGCAAAAATGAAGTCAAATATGCTGTAAGTAGCAAAAAGGATAATAATGATAATATTAAAATGATTTTTTCTCGTTCGGTATTATCTGTTGATGTTGCAATGAATCTAATTGTTATAAAGTGTTATCCTGGAACTGCCAATGCCGCATGTGTTGCGCTTGATAGTTTACATATTCCCGGCGTCGTAGGTACAATAGCAGGGGATGATACAATTTTTACTGCTTGTACAGATATTGAAACTGCAATTAATACAAAAAATGCTGTTGAAGAAATGTTGAAGGGCTGATATTTATGCTTTCAAATCTCAAAATATCAGATATTGCTATTATTAAAGAGGCTGTTATCGATTTCGATAACGGTCTTAATGTACTTACAGGCGAAACAGGCGCTGGTAAGTCAATTATCATTGATGCAATCAATGCGATACTTGGTGAGAGAACATCGCGTGAACTTATAAGAACTGGTAGTAATAATGCAGAAGTTTCGGCGTTTTTTGAAAACATAAATGATGATGTAATTACTGTACTTAACGAGTTCGGGGTTGGATGTGATGAAGATAATTCCGTATTGATTTCAAGAAAGATTTCACTTGATGGTAAGAATGTTTGTAAAGTAAATGGTTCAAGTGTTACTGTTTCAATGCTTAAAAAGATTGGACAATCACTTATAAATGTTCATGGACAGATGGATAATCATAATCTTCTTAATGAAGAGTTACATTATACATACATCGATAACTTTGCGGAGAATTATGATGTTCTAGAAGAATATGTGAACGCATACAATGATTATTGCAATATAAAAAGAAGATATGATAATCTAATTGTAAATGAAAGTGAAAAAGCAAGAAAAATCGATTTGCTTACATATCAGATTAAAGAAATTTCAGTTGCATGCATTAAAATAGGTGAGTGGGAAGAACTTGAAAAGCGCAAAAAGGTATTACAAAATGCTGAACAACTTCTTGCACTCGTAAATAATGCTGTTGAAATTATAAATGGTAATGATAATTTTTCAGGTGTTGCAGATATGCTTAATACCGCCTCAAACTCACTTGTTAAAGCATCTGCTTATGACGAAGCACTTAATGGAATTTCCGATACAGTTGCAGAGATGTCATATAATATTGCGGATTGTGCAAGTGAACTTAACAATTTCTTGTATTCACTTGATATTGACCCTAATGAGCTTGACATTATTGAAGAACGACTTGATGTTTTATTTAGATTATCAAAGAAATATGGTCAAACTGAAACTGAAATTTTTGAGTTTCTTGAAAAAGCACAAAATGAACTTGATGATATAACATTTTCTGATAAGCTTAAAGAACAACTTGAAATTGAACTTAGTGAAAAATACAAAGTAATGGACAAATCAAGTCACAAGTTATCTGCTAATCGTCAGAAATATGGCGAAATCTTTATAAATAAGGTTAAAGATGAATTGTCATTTCTTGATATGGCATCAATCTCTTTTAAGATTGTGCAGAATAGAAAAACTTTTGACGAAACTGGTGCTGATGAGATTTATTTCTTAATTTCCGCTAATGCAGGTGAAGAACCAAAACCACTTTCCAAAATTGCATCGGGTGGTGAGTTATCTCGAATTATGCTTGCAATTAAGAATGTATTAGCCTCAAAAGATAATGTGCAGACACTTGTTTTTGACGAGGTTGATACTGGCGTAAGTGGCCGAGCTGCGCAAAAAATTGGTATTAAACTTAAAGAGGTTTCAAAAAATAGACAAGTTCTTTGTGTAACTCATTTAGCACAAATAGCTTCTTTTGCAGATAATCATTTCTTGATTTCCAAATCTGAATCTGAAAATAAGACTTATACTAAAGTTGAAAATCTCGACAATGGTGGCAGAATTCACGAATTAGCACGCATTATTGGTGGTATTGAATCAACACAATTGTCACTTGATGCTGCAGCTGAAATGATTGAAAATGCAAAGAAATATTAACTTGACAATTATTTTTAATTGTGTATAATATTCTCAATGACTTTGAAGCGAAGAAGTAATAAGACTTTTGTAGTTGCAGAGAGTGTCTGGTTGGTGTAAAGGCATACACAAATCTTATGAATTACATCGTGGAGTTGCACTTTTGAAATAATAGTAGAGAGTGTCGGTTGTACCCGTTATAGTACAGAGTAATATTAGTTACTCGTTAAGGCTGTTTATCGTGAGGTAACAGTAAACTGAGGTGGTAACACGAAATTTTTTCGTCCTCTGCATAATTGCAGGGGACTTTTATATTTTTTAAGGAGTATGAAAATGAAAGTTTATGACGAACTCGTTGCACGTGGACTTATTGCACAGGTAACAAATGAAGAAGAAATTAGAAAACTTGTAAATGAAGGTAAAGCGGTATTTTATATTGGTTTTGACCCAACAGCTGATAGCTTACACGTTGGTCACTTTATGGCACTTTGCCTTATGAAGAGATTACAGATGGCTGGTAACAAACCGATTGCACTTATTGGCGGTGGAACTGCTATGATTGGTGACCCATCTGGTAGAAGCGATATGCGTCAGATGATGACAAAAGAAACAATTCAGCATAACTGTGATTGCTTTAAAAAGCAGATGGAACGCTTTATTGAATTCGGTGACGATAAAGCTATTATGGTTAATAATGCGGATTGGCTTCTTGACCTAAATTATGTTGACGTGCTTCGCGAAGTTGGTGCTTGTTTCAGCGTTAACAGAATGCTTTCTGCAGAATGTTATAAGCAGAGAATGGAAAAAGGTCTTTCATTCCTTGAATTCAACTATATGATTATGCAGAGTTATGACTTCTATGAACTTTTCCAGAAATATGGTTGTAATATGCAGTTCGGTGGTGACGACCAGTGGAGCAATATGCTTGGTGGTACAGAACTTATTCGCAGAAAGTTAGGTAAAGATGCACACGCTATGACAATTACTCTTCTCCTTAACTCTGAAGGTAAGAAAATGGGCAAAACACAGTCAGGTGCAGTTTGGCTTGACCCTGAAAAGACATCTCCTTTTGATTTCTATCAGTACTGGAGAAATGTTGACGATGCTGATGTTCTTAAATGTATCAGAATGCTCACATTCTTACCTATGGAAGAAATTGAAAAGATGGATTCTTGGGAAGGTAGTCAGTTAAATACTGCTAAAGAAATCCTTGCATTTGAACTCACAAAACTTGTTCATGGTGAAGAAGAGGCTAATAAGGCTCAAGAAGGCGCAAGAGCCCTTTTCTCAGGTAAGGGTAATACAGAGAATATGCCAACAGTGGAACTCGTTGCAGATGATTTTAACGATGATAGCGTGCTTGTTGCAGACATTATGATTAAAGCAGGTATTGCAAAGTCAAAGGGTGAATGCCGTCGTCTTATTGAACAAGGTGGCGTATCTGTTGATGATGAAAAGGTTACAGAGCCATTCAAAGCACTTTCTAAGGCTGATTTTGAAAAAGGATATGTAATCGTTAAAAAAGGTAAAAAAGTCTTTTATAAGGCAGTCTTAGCTTAATATATTAATAAAATAACTGCCTACATTTTGTAGGCAGTTATTTTTATATGTATTTATCAATGAAGTTTATAATTGAGTTCCAATAAAGTTCTGGGTCAACACAAGAGTTTCTTGCATGGGGTGAATTTTCAATTGTAACTTTTTCTTTTTCACTTGCGCATGCCTCATAAACCTTATCAAGCATTTCATAAGGAACAAAGGTGTCTTTATCACCATGAATAAAAATTGTTGGTGTTTTTGACTTTTTCAATTGTTCAATAGCAGATGCCTCTTTAAAATCAAATCCTGAATATAATTTATTAACAAGATTAGCTGAGTATAGTGTTGGGAATTCACTCATTTTAAAATTATTCTTAATTTTGTTACTGAAAATATCCCAAACAGATGTAAATCCACAGTCAGCAACTGCAACCTTAACATTTGATGGAAGTTCTTCTCCTGTTGCCATCATAGTTGTTGCAGAGCCCATTGATTCACCATGAAGAATTATTTTGCTATCAGGGTAATTTTCTGCAATGAAGTTAATCCAATCAATAATATCAAGTCTGTCTTTCCATCCCATTGTTATTACACTGGATTCACTATCGGCGTGACCATTTAGACTTGGCGTAAGCACATTAAAACCTAATTCATGATATTTCTGTGCATAAATACCCATACCACTCGGACTTGAGGTATAACCATGAATTACAATAACATATATATCACTCGGATTTTTAGCAAAAATAAAATCTCCATGCAAATTTTTGTCAGAATTTGAAGATTTAATGGCAAGTTTTTCTTTTGATATATTTTCAAACCATTCTTTACCTTTTTCTTTTATTGCATCAAGGCGAAGTCTTTCTTCATCTTTTTTACCATTGCCACTTGCAACTTTTGCTACAAAAGGATTTTCAAGTCCCTTTTTTGTAAGTGTTACATAATAGAAAAAATTACCAATTAAAAAATAAGTTGCAGCTGCTGAAGCGCTGACAATTCCTGCAGTTTTTAAAACTTTTTTTGTACTTTTTTTCATAAAGCATTCCTCCCATTAATGTTATTTTACAACTATTTTTTATAAATGTCTATTCATTTTTATGATTATCGATAAAATTTGCAATAAGTGTTGTTTTATTTAAAAAAATCTGTTAAAATAAATTGACATTTTACTAAAGAGGTAAAAACTATGAGTAAAGAATTTACTGTTATGAAAACTACATTGTTTGGTGGGTTTAAAAAATCTGATGTTCTCGCTTATGTTGAGCAGTTGCAAACTGAAACTGCCGATGTTAAATCAACACTTGATGCAAAACGTGAAGAATCTTTAGAATTAAAACGAAAGATAGATGAGCTCGAAATCAAACTTGAGAATCTTTTACAAGTTAATGAGAAACTTAATGAAAAAGAAAAAGAAGTGTCAGATTTAACCGTTAAACTTGAACTTGCTCTTGCTGAAAATAAGAAATATAGTGAAAAAATTGCTGAGTTTGATGAAAAGAGTGAAAAACTTCGTCGTGCAGAAAAACAGATTGGTGCAGCATACATTGATGCTCGTCGTTATTCTGATGACCTTGTTGACAGTGCAAAAGCAAAGGCAAAAGATATTGGCGCAATTGCATCACAAGATGTTAAGCGTGAAGCAAATGAAATTGAACAACTTCTTAAAGATGTTGATGCAATTTCAAAGAAGTTTAATTCTTCACTTGAACAGTTACATAAAGATGTCTATGCTCTTGGAACAAAACTCAACACATCTGCATCAACACTTCTCAATCTTCATACTGACTTAACTGGTATTGAAGAGCAAAGATTTGATTTTGATGATGAAGAAACTAATTTTACAGTAATTTCATATAGCGAACATGTTGACTTTGCTGATGAAGTAGTAGAGGGTTAATTTTTTGCTATTTTGTAGAAAAATATTTTTAATTAGGGGAATAAATAATGTATTCACAAATCTGTGAGTTAAGAGATAGTATTATTAAAAAAGAATTTAACCGAATGAATAATATGCAATTAAAAGCGGTCTTATCAGTTGACGGGCCGCTTTTAATTCTTGCAGGTGCGGGCAGTGGTAAAACAACTGTACTTGTAAACAGAATCGCAAATCTTATGAAATATGGCAGAGCATTCGGTTCAAGTGAAGTTAATGTACGAGTAGATGATAACACCATTAATTTAATGAATGCTTATTATAATGGTGACAATTCTGTTTACGAAGACATTAAACGAGTTTTATCAGTTGATGCACCAAAACCATGGGAAATTCTAGCATTTACATTTACAAACAAGGCTGCTAACGAATTAAAAGAGCGTCTTGTTCTTCGCATTGGTGAAAGCGCTAATGATATTTGGGCAGGAACATTTCATTCAATATGTGTTCGAATTTTGCGTAAAAATGCTGAATTACTAGGCTTTTCAAAGCATTTTACAATTTATGATACTGATGATAGTAAACGCATTATGAAGGATTGTCAGCGACTTTTAAATATTGACGATAAATTCCTACCGCATAAATCGATTCTTTCAGAAATTAGCAAAGCAAAAGACATGCTTGTACCACCTGATGAGTTTTTAAATCTTGGTAGTGGCAATTATCGTGAAAAGCAAATTGGCGAATGCTATGCAAAATATCAGAAACTTCTCAAAAATGCTGACGCTATGGATTTTGACGATATTATTTTCTATACAGTTAAACTTTTGAAAGAAAATGATGATGTAAGAGAATATTACCAGAATAAATTTAAGTATGTGCTTGTTGATGAATATCAAGACACTAACCATGCACAATTTGTGCTTACAAAACTGTTGTCAGAGGGTTATAACAATATCTGTGTAGTTGGTGATGATGACCAAAGTATTTATAAATTTCGTGGTGCTACAATTGAGAATATCTTAAGCTTTGAAAAGAATTTTAAAAATGCTCAAACAATACGTCTTGAACAGAATTATCGTTCAACTCAAAATATTCTCGACGGCGCAAATGCAGTTATTTCGCATAATGAACAGAGAAAAGGTAAAAATCTTTGGACGTCAAATGGTGAGGGTGATAAAATCATTCTCAATACACTTGATGATGAATATAGTGAAGGTAAATATATTGCCGATGAGATAATGAAACAAATGAGTTCAATAGGAAAATTCAGTGATTTTGCTGTGCTTTACAGAATGAACTCAATGTCTAACTCTGTTGAAAGAGCATTTGTGCGTAGTGGTATTCCATACAGAATTATTGGTGGTCATAAATTCTATGACCGTATGGAAATTAAAGATGCACTTGCTTATTTATCAGTTATTGCTAACCATGATGATAGTGTTCGTCTTGAAAGAATCATCAATGTGCCTAAGCGTGGTATTGGTGCTACAACTATTGCCAATGCTAAGGAGATTGCAGATGCGCTTGGAATAAGCTTGTTTGAAGTGTTTAAGACGTCAAATGAATATGAAAAATTAAAGCGTGGTTCTGATAAACTTATTGCATTTACACAGATGATTGAAAGTTTTGCAGACCTTTTAACAAGAGAGTCGATGTCTTCAGTATTTATATCATTACTTGATGAAACAGGATATAAATCAATGACAATGGCTGATAAAGAAAAAGGTGAAGAAAGATTACAAAACTTAGATGAGCTTAATAACAACTTAATCAGATATAAAGAAGAAAATCCTGAAGCAGAACTTTCAGACTTCCTTGAAGAAGTTGCATTGATGACAGACATTGATAATTACAATGCAGATGCTGATACAGTTGTACTTATGACACTTCACGCTTCAAAAGGTCTTGAATTCCCAGTTGTATTTATTCCGGGTATGGAAGAAGGGGTATTCCCAGGAATGCAGTCAATGTATGACCCAACTGAAATTGAAGAAGAAAGACGCTTGGCTTATGTTGGCATTACCCGTGCTAAGCAAAAGTTGTATCTTCTTAATACTCGTTCAAGAATGATTTTTGGTTCAACAAAATATAATTTGTCATCAAGATTTTTGAATGAATTACCAGCAGAATGCTGTGAAACTTTAGTTAAACCAAAGAAACCAATTCAGCGTAAACCTGTTGATACTAGCACTAAAACTAATACAAGTGGATTTGGTATTGGTTTTGGTAATCAGCCAAAGAAATCAACAGATACATTTATAGTAGGTGAGCAAGTTACACACCGCGTATTCGGTAAAGGCATGATTGTTTCACTTAAACCAATGGGTAATGACACACTTATGGAAATTGCCTTTGAAAAAGTAGGAATAAAAAAGATTATGGCAAATATGGGTGCTGTTAAAAAGGCATAAAAAAGAGGTCGCATTTGCGACCTCTTTTTATATCTCCGAAAATGGATTGTAAATGTTTTGTTGACTTACATGGATTAAATCTCTTTGTTGGTTATATCTGTAGAAACTTAAAATTAAACCTATTGAGAAATAAATACAGATATTTGACGAACCACCAGCACTGAAAAATGGTAATGTAATACCAATAACAGGTAAAAGCATTAAGCACATACCAACATTAATTATAACTTGTCCTGCAATCATACCTGCAACGCCATAACACATAACTTTTGTATTGCCGATGTTATCATGTCTGCCTGTGCGAATAATTCTTATAACAATAAATGTAAGTAAAAGCAGCGCAAGAACTGTACCAACTAGACCTAATTCTTCACCAATAACTGTAAAAATCATATCATTTTCTGCTTCAGGAATAGCATCAGGTGTTTGTGTGAGCCTACCTTGGAATAATCCTTGGCCGGTAATTCCACCTCCACCGATTGCTGCCATCCCACGCTCTTGTTGATATATAATATCAGGGTAAAGTTCAGGGTATGCAAGTGCTAGAAATCGTTCTTTTTGAATATTATCAAGAACAAATAACCAAGCAAGTGGTAATGCAGCAACTACTAAAAGTCCACCACCTAAGAAATACCCCCAGTGAAGTCCTGCAACAAAAAGCATAGCAATTGTAATAATAATAAACACAAGTGCAGAACCCATATCACCAGATTTCATAACAAGTAAAATAGGAATTAAGGCATGAAATCCTAATTGTAATAATGAAAATGGGTGATTAATATTGCCTTTTAATTTTTCAAGATGAACACCAAAAGTTATAATGAAGCCGATTTTAACAATTTCTGATGGTTGAAAAAATATTGAGCCAAACTTAAGCCATGTTTTAGCATCGGGTCTTTCAATAGGGCCAACACCCACTGCAAAAAGTAACAACATAATTCCAATACAGAATAGTCCTATTAGTGGTGCCATTTTCATTATAAACTCATAGTCAATAAGAGAAATTATAAGCGCGATTACAATGCCTGCAATACAAGCTGCACACATAACTATAAAGTCACGTGAAAATTTTTCTCCTTCATTAACAGTCCAGAGCGTTGCACTTAAAACACTTACACAACCATATGCTGAAGCCAGTGTGCATAACAAGAGTAATATCTTATCAGTTTCTTTTATGAAATTTTTTATTGATTTAAAAAATTTCCTCATTTTAAATCTCCAGTAATTATTAATTCTTTAATTTTTGCATTAACTTTTTCTCTTGTGCTGAGTAGCCACTTGTCATCATGTGGATAATCAGAAAAAGTAATTGAATTTTTCCCGTTTTCTTCTATTATTTTAAGACATTCTTCTTTATTAGTCAACTTTTCTAATGTATTTAATGCTGCCATATCTTGCAAAGCGTCAAAAAATACTTTTAATCTAATTGAGTGATATGCAGTGCCATCTTTTGCAGGATAAACTGTATAACTATCACCAGACGGGAATTTTCCGCCTGCATCACTTACTTTATATGGGTCTATAATAGCTTTTGAGAGCTGTGTATAATAGAAATTATAACCCCAATGTAAAAAGCCTTTAATATCATATTTAAACATCTGATAACCTATCACTCGTGTGCGAATTGAATCGTTACAGAAAAATCTGTTAGAAACATAATTTTTATTCTGTGCACTACAGTAATAAGTCCATAAATCTTTACTTTTGCCAATGAATTTATGTATATGGTCATTTGACGGAATAGGATTTGAAACAATACCGAGCTTATAAAACCAAACATCAGATAATGCATCAACAATTTTATATCCTTTATAAAGTTTATGAATTAATTTTGATGCTTTTGTATATGAGAGCAACATTGATAAATTAGGCTCGTCGCTAACATGTATTAATACTCTATCTTTAAGATTTTTCTCTTCAAGATATTTTTTGAATTCAATTGAAAAATCAGTTAAGAATTTTTTATATTCTTTTGAAGTTGATTTTGTTTCCCATCCAAAGATTTTTTTGTATTCACCATTAACCGTAGCCATAATCTTTGGGGCATGGCGCGCACCCCATTGTGTAAAGAAATGTGCCATTTCAAAATGTTTGATTCCACATCTTTCAGACAGTTCAATCCATTTGGTAAGTTTATCAAAATTAAATGAATAAATACCATTATTAATAAAGATATCAACTAACTGTACTGTTGGTCTTTCTCTGCCAATTTCTGTATCAAGTGGGGGAGTGAAAATTGGTGTTAAAACACAATTCATTCCATATTCACTTGCAGTTTTTAAATAGTTTTCAGTTACACGCCAATATTCATCAGAAAATGCTTCAAATCCATAGTGTGACATTAAACAATCTGTATGAAACCAATTAGTGTAAACAAAGTCACTAAATTCTAGTTCACAATTAATTACTTCTACTTTAACTGATGTTTCAGCAATAATTGTTCCATATTCTGATAATAAAATTTCAACTATATTTTCACTAGTCGAACTTGAATCAGAACAGATTTCAACCCAGAACACATTAATACCTTTAGTAATTTTAATGTTTTTTTCTGTTGACAAAAGTAAGTCGGGATAATAACCATCTTCACTGTAACGGTAATATTCGTCAGCACCTTTAAACATTGGAAAATCTGATTTAATATGTTCAATAATATAAACTGATGTTTTATCGAAAGGGGAGTTTAATACAAGTTCGGCATCAAAATTTGTTTCACTTTCAATGGCAATTTGAAAAGACTTCTTTTCGTTTTTA
This sequence comes from Candidatus Fimenecus sp., assembly GCA_045613585.1. Lineage (GTDB taxonomy): Bacteria > Bacillota > Clostridia > Oscillospirales > Acutalibacteraceae > Fimenecus. Next base: position 73,868 of record JAZLBG010000028.1, read on the forward strand.
AGCATAGAAAAATCAGATAAAGTATTTGTAGGTATATTATCACCATGATAAATCTTTTCAAGTGAAGATATAACTTTAATTGTTACTTGATTATTCAAATGTATCACCCCTTATCGTTATAGAATAATTTTAGTCTATTTTATTTAATTTGTAAAGAATTAAATGCTATTTTATTCTTGCACTAATAACTATATAGTGGTAAAATATATAGTCGAAATTGAAAATGTAGGTGAATTTCTTGAAAAGAAGAGAAGATGTAAGAAATATAGCAATTATTGCTCACGTTGACCATGGTAAAACAACGCTGGTCGACGAATTGTTGAAACAGAGCGGTATTTTCAGAAGTAATGAGGTTGTTCAAGACAGAGTTATGGACTCAAACGACTTAGAAAGAGAGCGTGGTATCACAATTCTTTCAAAAAATACTTCTGTTCATTATAAAGATATTAAAATTAATATTGTTGATACTCCTGGTCACGCAGATTTTGGTGGCGAAGTTGAACGAATACTTACTATGGTTGATGGTGTACTTTTACTTGTCGATGCTTTTGAGGGTTGTATGCCACAAACAAGATTTGTTCTTAAAAAGGCGTTAGGACTTAACAAAAAAGTTGTTGTAGTTGTAAATAAAATTGACAGACCAGGTGCTCGTCCTGATGAAGTGATTGACGAAGTGCTTGATTTGTTTATTGAATTAGGTGCTAGTGACGAACAAATCGAATTTCCTGTTGTTTATGCATCTGCAAGAGATGGTTATTCATCTCTTGATTCAAGTGTTCGCGAGGGTGATATGCGACCACTTTTTGATGCTATTATTGAAAATATTGAAGCACCAGTTGGTGATATTGACGCTCCATTACAGATTTTGTTTTCAAGTCTTGATTATGATGATTATATAGGTAGAATCGGTGTTGGTCGAGTTGAGCGTGGCAGAATTAATCGTAATGATATGGTGACACTTTGTAAAACTGATGGAACACAACTGAATGTGCGAATTTCTCGTTTGTATCAATTTGAGGGTCTTCGTCGAGTTGAAGTTGAATCTGCTGCAATTGGTGACATCGTATGTATTTCAGGTATTACAGATCTTAATATTGGTGAAACAATATGCTCACCAGATTGTGTTGAGCCTTTACCATTTATTAAGATTGATGAGCCAACCCTTTCAATGAACTTTATTGTTAATGATAGTCCATTTGCAGGTAAAGAGGGTAAGTTTGTCACATCTCGTAATCTTCGTGACCGTCTTTTCAAAGAGGTCGAAACAAATGTTAGTATGAGAGTTGAAGAAACTGATTCGACTGATACATTTAAAGTTTCTGGTCGCGGTGAATTGCATCTTTCAATTCTTATTGAAACTATGCGACGCCAAGGCTATGAATTTCAGGTTTCTCGTCCAAAAGTTATTACTAAAATGGAAAATGGTAAACTTTTAGAACCTATGGAATTACTTATTGTTGAAGTGCCTGAAGAATATGTTGGTGCCGTAATGATGAAAATTGGTGCTCGTCGTGGTGAACTTGAAAATATGGGTGCTCGTGATGGTGGAGCAACTCATCTTGAATTTAAGATTCCTGCTCGTGGACTTATTGGTTATCGTTCAGAATTTATGACTGATACTAATGGTAACGGTATTATGAATAATCTTTTTGCAGGATATGAAGAATACAAAGGTGAAATTGAAACTCGTGAACGTGGCTCAATTGTTGCTCACGAAACAGGTGAGAGTACCGCGTATGGATTGTTTAATACACAAGACAGAGGTAGATTGTTTATAGGTCCTGGCGTACCTGTATATGAAGGTATGATTGTTGGTGAATGTGCTAAAAATGAAGATTTGACTTGTAATATTTGCAAGACAAAACATCTCACAAATACTCGTGCATCTGGCTCTGATGATGCTTTAAGACTTGTTCCACATACAGTATTAAGTCTCGAGCAGTCAATGGAATTTATTAAGGATGATGAACTTATGGAAGTTACTCCTATAAATATTCGTCTTCGAAAAACAATTCTTTCAAAAGATTTAAGACTTAAACAACAGTTCAAGAAAAAATAATTATATAAAAACCTGTATTGGAGGTGACAAAAGTGAAAGGTATGAAAATTGGTATTGATTTTGGCTCGGCTTCTCTTAAAATTTATGCTGAGGGTAAGGGCATAGTTGTTGATGAGCCATCTATTGTTGCAGTTGAAACAGAAACAGGCAAACCTATTGCTTTCGGTAAAGCTGCGGATTCAGTTTATGGCAGAACAGTTGAAGATATTAAGGTTGTAAAAGTAATCCGTGATGGGGTTATTTCTGACTTTGTTCTTGCTGAAAGAATGTTGCGTTATTATTTACAGCGTGTCTGTGGTAATCGCATTTATAAACCTAATGTTATAATTTCACTTTTGTCTGACATTTCTGCACTTGAAAAGAAAACATATCTTGATGTTGTTACACTTGCAGGTGCAGGTAGAGTTTGTATGGTTGAGGGTATTCTTGCTTCTGCTTTTGGCTCAGGCGTTGCAACCGATAAAATTGGTGGAAGAATGGTTGTAGATATAGGCCATAATGTTACTGAATATGCAATTGTATCAATGGGTAGTATTGCTGTAAGTGGTACTATAAGGCGTGGCAGTGATGAAATTGATAAAGCAATTATTAAACATCTTAAACGTGACCGCGATATTATAATTGGTCCACACACCGCAAGAGAAATTAAATACAAAATCTCGTCAGCTCAAAAACGTGATTGCGAAACAGCTTTAATGGTGTCTGGTAAAAGTAACCTTGATGAAATGCCTATTTCGTTTGAGATTACTTCAAATGAGGTTTTTCCTTATGTTGATGAGCAAATTAATATGCTTGTGAAAGATATACATTCTGGAATTTCTGAAATATTACCTGAACTTTTAGCTGATGCTGCTGACCATGGAATTTTGCTTTGTGGTGGTGGCGGTCTGATATTTGATATGGCGGAAAGAATCGAATCCGAATTAGATATAAGATGTAGCCTTGTTGACGAGCCAATACAAGCAAAAATTCGTGGACTTGGTGAGCTTATGATGGATGATAACTTGCTTGAAAACAATGGTTATCGTTTTATATTTAAAGATGAAATCCGTGAAAGAATAAGAAAATATGAGAAAATGTAGAGCATAAGGGCGAGAGTGTTTCTCGTCCTATTTTATTGACTTTTCATAATAACAGTGCTATATTTAATTTAAGGTTAGTGAAAAACACAAATGGGACGAACACAGAAGAACCGTCCCCTGTGTTTTACATTTATTGATTATCAAATGGAACAACAAAGTATTTATGGTGATAGTGCAACAGCAGTGTTAATTAGCTATAGTCATTATGAAAAAGAGAAAATATTCTCAAGAGTAACTATGGTAAATTATGTTGAACGTGATTACGTAAAGGAGTATAAAGAATGGTACAGAGAAAATCAATAAAATGTGTGTTTACTATTGCTCTGTTTATAGTGTTAATTAGTTTTTGTATGATTTCAATTCATACTGCAGAGGCACCAAGTTATATTGTTAGGTATTTTATTGGTCCAGTTTTTGTATATATTCCTTTTTCGGTTTTATTGATTGGAACTGTTGTGTATCTCATTAGTATATATATAATAAAAAACAAATATTTGAAAATATTAGCGGTTATTTTAACATGTATACCTATAGTGTATTATATAGTATGTTTTTCACTAGTTGGTTATTATAATGTTACAAATCACGATAAGCTTTCAAATATTAAAAATATTCCACAACAAACTGTTAACAATATTTTTTTTGAAAATATTAAAGATGTAAAAACAGGGCTGGTGCAGGGCACATCATACGCGTGGAAAGATTCATTATTAATTGAATCTTATAACGATTATGATATTGAGCAAGAAAAAATAACAGATAGTATTTGTGTTGATATGTATTGTTTTGATAATTATATATTTTCAGAAAAAATAAAAAATAAAATAAATAAAATGTATTTCCATAGTGAATATGCTTACAGTGTTGCTGATATAGAATTTGATGACGACAATATTGTTGTTGGCGAGAAAAATGATGTATCATTTCAATATTGTTATATTATCGCAACCAATAATGGTGTCTTAAAAAACACTACATATTTTACTGTGCTATTGGAAGATGACGATAGTGTCTTTTTGATATCAATAAGAGCTTATCAAAGAGAAAAAACGAAAATTGATATTGAAAAAGAAATTGATAACATTTTGGAACAAACTAAGCATTTATGGAATAAAACAGAGGGGTAGTTCATTTGAACACAGATAACACAATGGGACAGTTCTCTGTGTTCCTTAAATCCAACAACTAAAACTTAAAAATTAAATAGTAACCCCCCGGCTTAGCCGGGGGTTCTTCATATGCGGGCAAAGCCCTATATTACCAGCAACTCCTAAAGGAGCACTCTTTTTCGTCTTTTGCATACCTATACTTTTAGTTATTAATATATTTTAATACTTACATTCCAATTTATCGTTATACTCCACCCATTAATTTGAACTTGAAGATAAAATATGTTATATTTTTTATGTTATCGTTTTAGATAACCTCCTTTTGTTATTATGCTGTTGGTAGCTGCATTACTTACAGAAGGAGTTTTAATTTTTTCTGTTCATCGCTAAAGCTTTTTTGAACCCCTGCACAGCCAGGGGTTTTCGAACACAACAAAACAGGACGAGATTTCAAACCTCGCCCCGGTGTTTTATTAAAACCCTATTTCTTTTGCGGTCGCTTTTAAGAAATTGCAAGATTCAATAAAAGATGTTCTTTCATTTTCTTTAAGGTCAAGAACGATAATATCTTCAACACCATTTCTGCCAATTATTGCAGGTAGTCCTGCATATACACCTTCAATTCCGTATTGACCATTAAGCATTACTGATACAGTTAAAGCACTCTTTTCGTCACCAAAAATTGTTCTGACAATTCTAACTAGCGCCATACCAATACCGTAATATGTTGCAGATTTTGCTCTTATAATTTCTTGTGCTGCTTCGGTAACATTTTTACTGATTTTATATAAATCCTCAAATTTAAACTTGTTATTAGAAGAGTCTATAATATCATGGATTTTTTTCGTTGTAATATATGCTTGTGACCATGGAATTATTTCGCTATCACCATGCTCACCAATTACGTAAGCATGAACATTTCTCGGGTCTATTGAGAAATAATCACCAAGTAAATACCGTAATCTTGCGGTATCGAGTGTGGTCCCACTACCAATAACACGTGAAGAGTCAAAACCTGACAATTCAAGAGTTATTTTTGTCATAATATCAACTGGATTTGTAGCAACAAGAAAAATGCCATTAAATCCGCTCTTAACAATAGGGTCAATTATCGATTTAAAAACTTCATAGTTTCTTTTTAGTAAAGATATTCTGTCTTCGCCCTCTTTTTGCGCTACACCTGCGGCAATTACAACAATGTCAGCATCGTGACAGTCACAATATTCTCCATCAAAAATAAGCATATTCCTTTTAGCAAAGGGAAGTCCGTGATTCATATCCATAGCTTCACCATGTGCTTTAACTTTGTTTATATCAATTAGCACCAATTGGTCACATTCTCCGCTATTTAGAAGCGCATAGGCAAAACTCATTCCGACAAAGCCAGTACCAACAAGAGCTACTTTTTTTAAGTCGCTGTTTTTCATTTAAGTCATCCTTTATTTTATAATAATTTTGTACTTTTCAAGCCAATAGTTGATTTGTATAAAATATGCTATTGTCTGTGGTGTCGTCATTAATTGACCATACCAAGGTTCTGCTTTTTCACTATTCAATAGTTTTTCCAATTCTGATTTTTTTATAAATGATAATATAGGTGAGTTATTATTTTCAATAATTTCTCGTAGTTTTTCTGAAACAGTTGCAAGGTATTCAGGGTTATGTGTTTTTGGATATGGGCTTTTCTTTCTCCAAAGTACTTCTTCAGGCAAGAACCCTTCAACTGCTTTTCGTAACAGACCTTTTTCATACGAATTATAGTCTTTATATTCCCAAGGCACAGAATAAAGATATTCAGCAATTCTATAATCACAAAACGGCACTCTCACTTCAAGTGCATTATACATACTCATTCTGTCTTTACGGTCTAGAAGTGTTTGCATAAACCAATCAAGATTTAACCTTACCATTTCTTTCATTCGTGATTCAAGAGGGGAAAGATTATCAATTTTTGAAGTGTTTATGAGCGTATCTTTATATCTTGAATAAACATAATCTTCAGCGTCAGGCAAACATAATTCGTCTTTAATAAATGACTTTCTATAATCTGTTGATTGAGCCCATGGAAAACCATTTATTGCGCGAATTTCTTTGTCACGATACCAAGGGTATCCGCCAAAAATTTCGTCAGCACATTCACCTGATAGTGCGACAGTACAATGCTTTTTAATCTCTTTACAGAATAACAATAAAGACGAATCAACATCACTCATTCCTGGTAAATCTCGTGCATCAACAGCCATATATAATGCGTTGGCAAGTTCACTGTTTTTAAGTGTTATTAAATGGTGTTCACAACCAAGATATTCAACCATTTTTTTTATATATTCAGTGTCGCTATTAGGTTGAAATTTGCTTGTTTTAAAATATTTATCGTTATCTTCATAAGTTACTGAAAAGGTCATAAGTTTTTGACCTTTTTCTTTAAAATATGAGTTTGCTATTGATGAAATAATACTTGAATCAAGTCCGCCCGAAAGAAAAGTACCAACAGGTACATCCGAAACTAATTGTCGTGTAATTGAATCTTTTACAAGTGCACGAACTTTTTCAACGGTTTGTTCAAAATTATCTGTATGTGTTTGGTCTTTTAAAGTCCAATATTTTCTTATTTTAATTCCACTTTTATTATAATAACCACAGCATGCAGGCTTAATTTCGTTTATTCCTTTGAAAACTCCACAACCTGGTGTTCTGCCAGGTCCAATAAACATAATTTCCGCTATTGAATTTTCATCAATTATAGGCTCAACAAAATTATGTGCAAGTAATGCTTTTATCTCAGAACCAAATATAAATGAATTGTTTGCAACTGTATAGAACAATGGCTTAACACCAATTCTATCACGAGCAAAAAACAAGCGTTGGTCGTTATCGTCCCATACTGCAAAAGCAAAAATACCATTAAATTTATTAACACATTCATCTTTCCATTGAATATATGATTTTAATATTACTTCAGTATCTGAATGTCCTAAAAAATGATGGCCTAGTATTTTTAATTCGTTACGGATTTCATCAGTATTATAAAGTTCACCATTATATACAAGCGTATATTCGTTGTCACCATATTTGGCAGTCATGGGTTGTAATCCATTCTCAATATCAATAACGCATAATCGAGAATGTATAAGTGCAACATTTTCTTTTATAAATATTCCATTTTGGTCAGGACCTCTTGGTTCTAAAACTTTTTGCATTCTTAAAAAGGAATCTTTGTTTTTTATTAATGAGCTTGAAAATGACACTTCTCCTGCAATTCCACACATAAAATCACCTCTAAATAAATACTTCATAATAGCATATGAATTTAAGTATAAAAAATACTTGATTAATCTTTTATTTTGAAAATAATTGTGTTAATATATCAATTGGTGATATTATGTCAAGATTAATTAATCATATAGGCTCATTTTTCCCTAAACTTCAAAAAGATTTCAAAATTTATGAAGGCGAAGTTTTTTCGGAAGTTTATAATGGTGATTTTTATAAAAATATTCCTTATTCAAAGTATATAAATTATAACTTGAAATTGCCTTTAGAGAATGCAGTATTTATTCGCGATTTTGGTGCAAAACCAAACGATACATCAATTAACAATTCAAAATATATCAATAATGCAATTGAAAAGTGTAGTAATAATGGTGGCGGAATTGTTGTAGTTGATGGTGGTAATTACACAAGTGGTACCATATATCTTAAAAGTAATGTTGTGTTTTATATTGCAAAAGATTCGTCAATAATTGCATCACATAATACTGATGATTACACAGATAATGCTTTGATTTATGCTGATAATTGTGAAAATATCGGTATTGTTGGTCCTGGTAAAATCTGTGGTGAAGGCAACTTCTTTTCACTAGCTCCATATTTGCCACCAAAGACCGAACCATTTACTAAAACACTTGATGTGTGGGATTTGCGTCAGGAATACAGAAAAAGAATACGTTTTCCACATAAAAGTAAATATGGCTTTTTAATATTTATAAAGAATTGTAAATGTGTAAAACTTTATAATTTTGTTCTTGAAAATGCTGCAATGTGGACATTAAATGTTAACTCATCAAATGATATTAATGTCTCAAATGTAATAATCAACAATAATCGACATATTGCAAACACAGATGGCATTGATATTTGTGGTTCGTCAAATGTAATCATTAAAAACTGCTTTGTATCTACTGCTGATGACGGAATTGTACTTAAAAACAATATGAGTATTGCAACATCGGGTGATGATGGCTTGAAAATTAAAAATAATCTTGATGTTACTTGCAAGCGTGGTATGAGCAATATTTATATTCATGATTGTGAGGTTGTTTCTTGCACAAATTCTTTCAAAATTGGTACTGAAACTTCATTAGATATAAGTGATGTTACTGTTGAAAATTGTAAATTCTATCTTAATGATATTTACCCTGCAGGCGTTAGTGGTATTTCAATTGAGTCTTGCGATGGTGCAAAGATTAACAATGTAAATATTTCAAACATTGAAATGGATTCAATGGCTTGTCCTTTATTTATCAGACTTTGCAATCGTAACGGTGATAACAAACCTGAGCTTGATAGTAGGGGAGAAATCACCGATATTTCAATTAAAAATATTAAAGCTGATAACATTGAAATCCCAATTATGATTATGGGGATACCAAATCAAAAGGTTTCTGATGTTAATCTTAAAAACTTTGATTTAAGATATGCTGAGGGTAAGGATTATTTTGATTTAAGATTTAAGATTCCTGAACAAGAAAAAGAATACCCCGAATGCAACCGTTTCAGAAATATAAATGCATACGGAGTATTTGTAAGACACGCAAAAAATATATGTTTAGAAAATATCAATGTAAAACCACGCGATAAAACATATCGTAAATTTAAGAAAATTATCGATTGTGAAAACTTCAGTATAAAATAAGGAGTAACTATGGATATTCGTGAAAAAATGCATAGCGGAGATTTGTACTTATCAATGGATGAAGATTTGTTTAATGAACAGCTTACATATCTTGATAAATTATATGATTTTAATGCAACAAGACCATTAGAACTTGAAAAAAGAACAGAAATGCTTAAAAATATGTTTGCTGAAATTGGAGAGGATTGTTATATTGAACCACCACTTCACGCAAATTGGGCAGGAAGGCATGTTCATTTCGGTAAAGGCGTTTATGCTAATTTTAATTTAACACTTGTTGATGATACACATATTTATGTTGGTGACTACACAATGCTTGGACCTAATGTAGTTCTAGCTACTGCAGGCCATCCAATATTACCTGAATTAAGACCTTTAGCATATCAGTATAATATGCCTGTTCATATTGGTAAAAACTGTTGGCTTGGTGCAGGTGTTATTGTATTACCAGGTATTACAATTGGTGACAATACAGTTATTGGTGCAGGTAGTGTTGTAACAAAAGATATTCCTGCAAATGTAGTTGCAGTAGGCAACCCCTGTAAAGTATTACGCGAAATCAACGACCATGATAAAGAATATTATTTTAAGGACAGAAAAATTAAATTATAATATGGTGATTTAAATGTTAAAAATATGTAATTTAAACAATGAACAACATAATGAACTTATTGATTATGCATTCGGTTTTTGTGATAGTGTTTCGTTTATTGTTCAAAACTACAATCATTCCAGTAATAATAATCAAAACATATTGAAAGATGATTCAGGAAACGATGACAGTGATTTTTCCTTACATTATCAAAACACAAAAGGATTAATTAAAGAATTAAATTTAATAGTTTCTAAAAGTGACACTAATTCAAAATATGGCACTCAAAGATATAGCTATCAGTCTAAAGTTTTTTTCGTTGTACCGAATCAAAAACTCAAAAAATTTTTAAGTGTGAATATGTTTGAAAATTGGACCTTTCCAAATTTGCCTGAAGATATAATTATATACAAAAATCACAGTATTTGGTTGGAAACAATTTCACATGAGAATATAATATGGATACATAATGAAAGTAAAAAAGATATAGAATTCTTAAAAGAGAAAAATATTAGTTATTTTAAAGAAATATAAATTTGTATGCAATAACTAACAGGACGAGGTTTTATACCTCGTCCTGTTAGTTAAAAAAATTATGAAATTTCAACAATTTCAAGTTCATTACCATCAACCTTAAATTTAACCTGCAAATCACCATAGCGCATACCATAAATTCTATCACTATCATTTTGGTATGATGGTCTTGGGTCATGTTTTAATGTTTCAAATAATCCGTCAACCAAATCAAATGGGATTTTACTTAATATTTCATCAGTACATTTAATATCAAGCAAACCGTTAATATCGTCTAATGCAAATCCATTTGATGCATCAGGATGACTATCTGTGTATGGTAAATATGGTTTGATATCAATAATTGGTGTACCATCCATCAAATCTGCACCAATTACATATAAGATTTTTCCTTGTTTATGACACCATTCGTTTTTTATAACTTTAACACAAGAAATTCCTATTCTGTTGGGCCTGAAAGGTGAGCGTGTAGCAAAAACTCCAACTCGTTGATTTCCTCCTAATTTCGGTGGCCTAACAGTTGGTTTTATATGTTTCTTATCAACATCGGAAAAATACCAGATTAACCATAAATGAGTGTAATTTTCTAATCCTTTAAAGAAATTAGGGTCCTTATAATCCTTTTCAAAAATTATTTTAGAAATTACATTTTCAGTTAATCCGCTTTGCCTTGGTATACCAAATTTTTCTTTATAGTCATTTTGTATGTACCCAATTGGCTCAATTGTAATTCTTTCCATATTTTAACACCTCTTATGAATTATAACATATTCAAAAATATTTTTCTACTTGTTGTTGTATTTTTTGAAAAATATGGTAAAATAAAATTATAAACAATAAGGAGTGATTTTAAATGGAACTTAAAGGTTCAAGAACTGAAGCTAATCTTATGACTGCTTTTGCAGGTGAGTCACAGGCGAGAAATAAATACTCATATTACGCTTCTAAAGCAAAGAAAGATGGATATGTTCAAATAGCACAGATTTTTGAAGAAACAGCTAATAATGAAAAAGAACATGCAAAAATTTGGTTTAAACTTCTTCATGATGGTGGTATTCCTACAACTATTGAAAATCTTAAAGACGCTGCTGAAGGCGAAAACTACGAGTGGACAGAAATGTATGCAGAATTTGCAACAGTAGCAAAAGAAGAAGGATTTAATGATATTGCAGCACTTTTTGAAATGGTTGCTAAGATTGAAAAAGAACATGAAGAAAGATATAAGAAATTACTTGCTAATATCGAAGGCGGAGTAGTATTCTCTAAAGACAATGATATTGTTTGGATTTGTTCAAACTGCGGTCATGTTCATATTGGTAAAAAAGCACCTGAACTTTGCCCTGTATGTGCTCATCCACAGGCATACTTTATGGAAAAAGCAGATAATTATTAAATCTTACAAAAAGTGGGGTAGAAATACTCCACTTTTTTACATATATTGTGCTTCTAATTTATTGACATACAATATATAAATATGTTATTATTTTAAAGAACGGAATTTCGGCTTTTAATAGGTGATAAAATGAAACAGTTAATTAAAAATGCTACAATTTTTTATGATTCTAAATTTACTAAAAAAGACATTTTAATTGACCAAGGAATAATTGTCGAAATTTCTAACTCATTAGCGCCTGAATGTGCTGATGTTGTTTATAATTTTGAAAATTGCTATGTATTTCCCGGTTTTACAGATGTACATGTACATTTGCGTGAGCCGGGATTTTCTTATAAAGAAACAATAAAAACAGGTACAATGGCTTCAGCACGTGGTGGATACACATCTGTTTGTTCAATGCCTAATTTAAATCCAGTTCCAGATTCAGTTGAACATCTTGAACAGCAACTTGATATAATTGAAAAAGATGCAGTAATTAATGTTTATCCTTATGCATCAATTACTGTTGGACAAATGGGCGAGGAGCTTTCAGATTTATCTGGTATGGCTGATATGTGTATTGCATATTCCGATGATGGCAAGGGTGTGCAGAGTGACGAAATGATGTTTAAAGCTATGAGAATAGCAAAAGAACATAATAAAATGATTGTTGCTCACTGTGAAGTAAACGATTTATTGCAAGGTGGATATATTCACAAAGGTAAATATGCGGATGAGCATGGTCATAGAGGTATCTGTTCTGAAAGTGAATGGAAACAGATTGAAAGGGATATTGAACTTGTAAAACAAACAAGTTGTTCATATCATGTATGTCATATTTCAACTAAAGAAAGTGTTGAACTTATCCGACAAGCAAAAAAAGATGGTGTAGATATAACTTGTGAAACCGGTCCACACTATCTTGTGCTTTCTGACAAAGATTTACAAGAACATGGCAGGTTTAAAATGAATCCACCTCTTCGTGATGAAAGTGATAAAGAAGCGTTGATTCAAGGTATGCTTGACGGTACAATTGATATGATTGCTACTGACCATGCACCTCATAGTGACGAAGAAAAAGCAAAGGGTCTTGAAAAGAGCAATATGGGGGTTGTTGGAATAGAAACAGCATTTCCTATAATGTACACAAATTTTGTTAAAACAAATGTTATATCACTTGAAAAACTTGTTGAATTACTTTCAATAAATGCAAATAAGAGATTTAATATTGGCGGTGAAATTCAGATTGGTCAAGAAGCTAATTTAACAGTTTTTGACTTAGATGAAAAATACATTGTAAACCCTGATGATTTTCTTTCAATGGGTAAAAGCACTCCATTTGAAGGTGTAGAGGTTTACGGTAAATGCAAAATGACAATTTGCAACGGAAAAGTTGTTTGGGAGGATAAATAATGTATCAAGGGTTTTATGAAATTAAATCCAACAACAAATTAACTGATAGTATTTTTGAAATGGTGCTTATTGGTGATACAACTTCAATTACCGCACCAGGTCAGTTTATTAATATAAAACTTGACGGCTTCTACCTTCGTCGACCAATCTCAATTTGTGATTATGATGATTCAACAATCACAATTATTTACAAGGTAGTTGGTGAAGGAACAGAAGTTATGAGTAAAATGAACGCTGGTGAAAAACTGGATGTTCTTTGTGGTTTAGGTAATGGCTTTGATGTTTCAAAATCAATGGATAAACCTGTTCTTATTGGTGGTGGTGTTGGTGTTCCTCCAATGTATAATCTTTGTAAAAAACTTATCGAAGATGGCAAAACAGTAACAGTTATTCTTGGATTTAACAAAAGAGAAGAAATCTTCTATGAAGATGAATTTAAGAAACTTGGTGCTGACGTAAAAGTTACAACAGTTGATGGTTCGTATGGAATTAAAGGTTTTGTAACGGATGCACTTAAAGAAACTGATTATTCATATTTCTATACTTGTGGACCTATGCCAATGTTTAAGGCTATTGAAGCAACTGCTACAACAAGTGGCCAGTATAGCTTTGAAGAAAGAATGGGCTGTGGCTTTGGTGCTTGTATGGGTTGTTCATGTAAGACAAAATATGGAAATAAACGAATCTGTAAAGATGGTCCGGTACTTGAAAGGGAGGAGATAATATGGTAAATACAAAAGTTAATCTTCTTGGTATCGATATTGACAATCCTATTATCCCTGCAAGTGGCACATATGGATTTGGTTATGAATTTGCAGAGCTCTATGATATAAATATTCTTGGTACTTTTTCATTTAAAGGTACAACAAAAGAACCACGCTTTGGTAATCCAACACCAAGAATTGCAGAATGCAGTTCAGGTATGATAAATTCAGTTGGGCTTCAAAATCCTGGTGTTGATAAGGTTATCAGTGAAGAGCTACCAAAACTTGCAAAAGTTTTCAACAAACCAGTTATGGCTAATGTTAGTGGGTTCTCAGTTGATGAATATGCATATACTTGCGAAAAAATCAATGCTTGTGAACAGGTTGGTTGGATTGAGGTAAATGTATCTTGTCCTAATGTTCATAATGGTGGTATGAGTTTTGGTACAGAGCCTGCAGCAGTTGAAAAGGTTGCTAAAGCTGTAAAGGCAGTAACAACAAAGCCTATTATCATTAAACTTTCACCAAATGTAACTGATATTGTTTCAATTGCAAAAGCTGCTGAATCAGCAGGTGCTGACGGAATAAGCCTTATTAACACATTGCTTGGTATGAGAATTGATATTAATCGACGTCAACCAGTAATTGCTAACAAAATGGGCGGTTTCTCAGGCTCAGCAATTTTCCCGGTTGCAGTCAGAATGGTTTATCAGGTTTATGACGCAGTTAAAATTCCTATCATTGGAATGGGTGGTGTTTCTACTGCTAAAGATGTTATCGAACTTATGATGGCGGGCGCTACTGCAGTTCAGGTGGGTGCAGCAAATCTTGTTGACCCATACGCTTGTAAGACTATTATTGAAGACTTGCCAAATGAGTTAGCAAAACTTAATGTAAAAGATATAAATGAAATTATAGGAGGCGCACACTAATGGGTAAGGACGTAATTATTGCTTGTGACTTTTCAAGCAAAGCAGATGTAATGGCTTTTCTTGATAAGTTCACAGATGTAAAACCATTCGTGAAAATTGGTATGGAGCTTTATTATGCAGAAGGTCCATCAATTGTTAAAGAAATTAAAGCAAGAGGTCACAAGATTTTCCTTGATCTTAAACTTCATGACATTCCAAATACAGTAAAAAAATCAATGGCGGTTCTTTCTAACCTTGATGTTGATATGACTAATCTTCATGCAGGTGGTGCAATTCCAATGATGGAGGGTGCTCTTGAAGGTTTAACACGTGCTGATGGTACAAGACCAATTCTTATTGCTGTTACACAGTTGACATCAACAAGCCAGAAAGTTATGGAAAGAGATTTGCTTATTAAAGAGCCAATTGATGAAGTTGTTATGCATTATGCTCATAATGCTAAAATTGCAGGTCTTGATGGTGTTGTTTGTTCACCACTTGAAGCTGACAAAGTTCATAACAGATGCGGTAGTGATTTTGTTACAGTAACTCCTGGAATTCGTTTTGCAGATGGTGATATTGGTGACCAGGTTCGTGTAATGACACCTGAAAAAGCAAAAGAAGCCGGTTCTGACTATATTGTTGTTGGCAGACCAATTACTGCAGCAGAAGACCCTGTTGCAGCATACAAGAGATGCGTTGCAGAATTTGTTGGATAAGGAGAAATGAAAATGGAAGCTTATAAAAGAGAGTTTATACAGTTTTTAGAGGGTGCCGGCGTTCTTAAGTTTGGTGATTTTACAGCCAAGAGTGGTAGAAAAATTCCTTATTTTGTAAATGCAGGTATGATTAAAACTGGTGACCAGATTACCAAAATGGGTGAATTCTATGCAAAGGCTTATTTTGATAAGCTTGGTAAGAAACAAGCCGTTCTTTATGGCCCTGCATATAAAGGAATTTCTTTGTCAATTTCTGCGGCAGTTGCACTTTCAAAGAATGATCTTAATGTTCCATTCTTCTTTAATCGTAAGGAAGTAAAGGACCATGGTGAAGGCGGAACATTTGTTGGTTATGTTCCTGAAGCTGGTGAAGAAATTGTTATTATTGAAGATGTAATTACTGCAGGTACTGCAATTCGTGAATCAATGGAGATACTTAAATATCTTGAAGGCACAAAGGTTATTGCTACCTTTATTATGGTTGACCGTAAGGAAAAGGGACAGTCAGAAAAAGGTGCTATGCAGGAAATTGAAGAGCAATTTGGTTTTCCTGTATATTCAGTAGTTGATGTGTATGATATTATTGAATATCTTGAAGAAGATGATGCTAATCGTGAAAATGTAGAAAGAATCAAAAAGTACCTTGAAGTAAACGGTGCTAAAGAATAAGGAAGTATAATATGAGAAGTCTTATTGATATTCGTGAGCTTACTGTTGAGGAAATTGATGAGCTTGTGAAGGTTGCTAACGATATAATTGATAATCCAGCTAAATATAGCGAAAAATGTAAAGGTAAAATTCTTGCAACTCTTTTCTTTGAA
>JAZLBG010000029.1:0-2537 GCA_045613585.1 Candidatus Fimenecus sp.
CGAAACTTCAAAATCGCTGAATTTTCTAATACAACAGGACAACTCATTAATCGTAAAATTTCTAGATTGTAATGTGTATACAATCATCTTGCACTACTGTATACAATCATACTCTTGACAGGAGACCTGCCCCTACAAGAGACTTTTTCTTTGTAAACCTTCTATAATTGCAACGCAGTTCCGAAATTTTGCGCTTTGCATTTTGCGCTTTGCATTCTGTTAGACAAACTCAAATTTATTGAAATAATTTGCATTATTAAAAAAATTTGGGCAAAAATATAAATAAACGCAAATGAAAGGAACGAGAAAATTGGCTACTCGTGTAGGAAAATATACATTAATTTTACCCTCAAGGCCATCAATTATCGGTCATGCGGCAGTTGTTGGCAAGGCTGAGGGCGAAGGTCCTTTGGCAAAAGAATTTGACTATTGCTATTCTGATGACACTATTGACGGATGTCCATCTTGGGAAAAGGCAGAAAGTGCACTGCAATATGAAGCAATTACCCGCGCTATTGCAAAAGCAGGACTCTCACCTGAAGATATAAATCTTATTATGGCGGGAGATTTGCTTGACCAATGCATTGGCACATCTTTTGGTATTCGCGAATTAGCAATCCCCTTTTTAGGGCTTTATGGTGCATGCTCAACAATGGCACTTTCTATGGCGGTAGCTTCTGTGCTTGTAGATTCTAGGGCATTAAACTATGCTGTTGCATCAACATCATCTCATTTTGCATCAGCAGAAAGGCAATTCCGTTTGCCTCTTGAATATGGAGGTCAGCGTCCACCGTCAGCACAGCGTACAGCAACAGCGTCTGGGGCATCAGTTATAGCAGAAAATAAAGCAAATACACCTTGCATTGAAGCCGTTACATTCGGTAAAATTATGGATTTTGGTATTAAAGATGCAAACAATATGGGTGCTGCTATGGCACCTGCAGCCGCATCTACTATTGGAGATTTTTTGAATGACACTCACACCAAACCTACTGATTACGATTTAATTCTGACAGGAGATTTAGGCAAAGTGGGTGCAGAATTGCTTATAGAATTGCTAAAAAAAGATTACAATTATGATATTTCTTCTGTTCATGGTGACTGCGGACTTATGCTTTATGATTTAAATGTGCAAGATGTACACGCTGGTGGCTCTGGATGCGGTTGTAGCGGCTCTGTGGTAAATTCATATATCGTAAGACAACTTAAAGAGAAAAGGCTAAATAGGGTGCTTTTTGTAGGGACAGGTGCATTGCTCTCCCCTACCTCAACAATGCAGGGCGAAAGCATTCCATCAATTGCACACGGAGTTCTATTAACATCGGGAGACGAATAAAATGAATATAGATAAAGAACTTGAAGCCGTTTATAGAATGGCAAACGCGTTAAGAATAATAAATCTGCTGAAAACTGCATTGACTGTTGGGATAATAGCCTTTACCGTTTTCAGTATTGCTGGAATTTTCTTTGCAAAAGATTAATATATACCAAAAACCGTAAGTTTTATACTTATGGTTTTCTTTTTTGACAAAATATGGCATAATATGTTGACAAATTTTGGCATTTATGATATATTTAGCCCATAAAAAATATATTAATAAAGAAATGGGGCGTTTTTTATGTTATATGGCACAGTTAAAACCATCGACTATGCAGGTCGAATAGTATTACCACGAGAATACCGCACAAAAATGGGGCTTGAACCTGGCACAAAAGTTATTTTGCATGAAGTAAACGGTAAACTCACCATTGAGGCAGTTGCACCAAAATGTAAAATCTGTGAATGCAACGAAATTGTTGACGACGAACTTCCAATTTGTAAAGAATGTCTTGAAAAAGCAAAAAACTTTAATAAATAATTCAATATAGAATTACAAAGGCCACTCCAATGCGGAGTGGCCTTTGTTTTTTATTCAATTATTTTTGATACATCTACCCATTCTTTATAGTTTGAGTATTTTTCTAGTTCTTCGATTGTGAGTTCTATTGCACTGTTGCTGCTACCTACTGCAGGGAAAACAGTCTGAAATCGTTTCATTGACTCATCGAGATACACTTCAACGCCATCTTTGATACCGAATGGGCAAACGCCACCAATCTGATGACCAACAAATTCTTCAAGTTGTTCAGGTGACATCATTTTTGCCTTTGTATGGAATTGTGCTTTGTATTTTGGATTGTCAACCTTAACATCCCCTGCCATAAGTATAAGAATTGGTTGTTCACCCACCATAAATGAGAGAGTTTTTGCAATTTTTGCACCTTCAACACCTAATGCCTGCGCTGCAAGTTCAACTGTTGCACTTGAAACCTCAAATTCCTGCACTCGGTCTTCCATACCGAACTGACGGAAATATTCTCTGCCTTTTTCTATGGACATTTTAATCATTCCTTTAAATTAAATGTAGGGGTCGATGCCTACATCGACCCGTAAAAATAGCGGGACGGTGTGGGCACCGTCCCCTACAAAATTATTGAATTTCTGAAAGCTTAACTGGTCTGCCTTCATTTGCTGATTTTTCAGCAGCAAGAGCAAT
>JAZLBG010000030.1:0-24669 GCA_045613585.1 Candidatus Fimenecus sp.
ACTTTTACAACAATTATCGTATTCAAACAAAAACAAAACTGACTCCGTTAGAAAAACGAAATCAGTTTGTTGCTTAAAATTTAATTTTCTACACCAAGTAGGCTTTTTTGTACTGTCTGCATAACTTGGGGCAGTTCACAAAAAAGGGGGCTTTTTTATGTGAATCAATTAATTATCATATTTTTTATAAACTTTAATTTAAAATAAAAAAATATGATGATTTTTGTCACAAACTATAAAGATAAAACGATAAATTATAGTTAGGGTTATATTAATTCAAAAAACTAATGAAGGGTTCGTTTACTAATGGAATTTATTTCTCAGGTATTTTCTATTATTGCTATTGTTGCATTTTTTTCTGGGTTCTATTATATGAACAAGGATGAACAAATGTATAAAATAATTTCATGGACTTTAACGGGAGTTTCTCTATTTATATCCATAATTCCTATATTTCAAAAGAATAATACAAAACCTGAAAATGATACTACAACCACCACACTTGTTGAAGAACTCCCTTCAACAACCCTGTCTTTTGATAATGTTGTCACTACCACAACACGGACCACGACTACTACTGAACCAACTACCACTGAAGAAACTACATATCAAAATAAATACAACTATATTGTTCTTCAGGACAATATGATAATAGGACACATTTCTTCCAAAAACAAAGAACTACATCAATCCTATTCTCCACCTAAAACTGGACGCTATCGTTTAGATTTTGAAATTTCAAATGTTGAAAACAACTATTATGTTGTTATCAAAAACTCGACTGGAGAAGCAATAGATAGTGCATATTATTCTGATAAGGGAATGACGGTAAAAGAATTAAAAAAGAATGAACAATATACTATTATTGTTACAGCCAACAATTTTGACACACCTTTTGACTTTACAATAAAAATTAATCTTCCAGACAATTAAAGGAGCATCTCTTCATGAAAACATATAAAAAACTTATTTATGTTTTGGTCTTAATTATAATAATTGTATGTTCACTCTGTTCATGCACCCAGAATACACCAATATCTCATATCACTACAACAAATAATACCACAAGCCATCAAACTGAACCAGATGATACCATCGTTACTGGTGGTACTCAACCTCCTGACTTTTCTACTACTACAACAACAGAGCCCGAAGAAGAACAACCTCCGTTTCTAACTAATCCTTTTAATGGCAACATTGATTACGAGGACAAGCTTATCGAAAGGCTCTTTCTCGCCCCTGTATCAGGCATATATCGTTTTGACTTCGAACTAACAACTGATGCTAATGCATATTTCAAATTCATTATAAAAGACCAAACAAACTTAGTATTAAAAGAAGAATATGACATAAACAATTTCAAAGGTATAACAGTTAAACTTGAGGAAAACAAGACATATCAAATATTTATTGAACAACAAAAAGGTTTTTCTGAATTTATTATGAATATTGGTATTCCTAATCCAATTCAAACAATCAACAAAAACTTCGTTAAAGGTTCGTTAAATTATATCGATAAACTTGATTGTTATACTTACACTGCACCAGAAGATGGAATGTATAGATTTGATTTAACTCCTAATGATTATACCTTGCAATATCATGTGAAACTTGAAGAATCAACTAAACTTTTAATTAAAGAAGAATATTTTCAAGGTCCTGATGGGATTACCGCCAAATTAGTTAAAGGAAAAACCTATTTCCTTAGCATTAAGCAAAGAGAAAATTTTGCTGATTATGAGCTGAAGATAGGAGTGCCAAAAGAAAAAACAAGTATAACAGACAATAAAATTTTAGGTAATATTTCTTTTATTGGACAACAAGATATTTATGAAATATCTATAACTCAAACTGGAAAATATACTTTCACATTTGATTTGTCAGATGCAAATACATCATTAAGACTGAAAATTTTCAGTTCAAAAAATGAAAATGTATTTGAAACAAACGATATACGTCATAAAGAAAATGAAGATATAATCCTTAACAGCGATGAAAAGTATACTGTTTATGTTGAACAAAAAAATGGTATGTGTCAATACGACATCACCTTTTCTTTTAAAGAAGCATTAAAATAATAGGAAACATGAACACAAGGGGCTGGTTCTTCTGTATTCAATGAATCTAGTAACTAAAACTTAATATTTACAATAAAACAGGACGAGGTTACTGAAGAATCTCGCCCAGTTTTTTCTTGCCCTATTTTACACTTTCTACAAATTTTTACATTTTCCATCACAAAACATCCAATTTTTACGATTTATAATATAGGGTTAAATAAGTATTACAATTAAACTAAAAGAAAGGAATTTTCTATATGAACTTGATTATTAAGAACCTTATTAAAAAAATTGGATATAAATTTAAATGGGAAAATCTATTTTCTAATATATATGACATAATAACAATAATTGCTGTTGTAATAGCAGAAGGATTTGGAATTGCTTGGTACATATTAAGAGATAATGAAAAATCAATGATTCTTTTACTAATATCAATGGTATTTGTTATTATTGCTGAAGTTGCTACTGGATTTTATAGTTGTGATTATAATGAGCATATTAAATTACAAGGGAATCTCCATGAAAGATTGATTTTGGTAAGAACGGAATTATACAATCACCAAATATTGAATATTAAAAATCGACACGATATCAAAGTTTTTTCATCTCTCGCAAAAGAAAACTATAATGGGAAATTTAGTTCGATTAAATACTTAAAAAAAACTGCTGATAATATAGTGAAAGTGTTGATGATACCTACCGTGCTGGCAGTAATTAGCTATATATTGAAAGATGAGACAGAAACAAATACATTAGAATCAAAGTTGATTTTTAGCTTGGTTTTATTGTTTTTGACAATATGGCTTATTATTATGTATAACATGTTTTTTGAATTGATTAAGTCAGTCATTAAACTTGCAAATGTTAAAAAAAGTATATTTATATCTGATTTGGAGCTGCTTTCGAATTTTGAAATAAACGAGCTTCCTTTGTCACAAGATGAAGCAAACGAAGTGGAAAGACAATATTCTGTGGTTGATGTTTCAATTACAAATAACATAACAATTAATTCATAATATTTCAAATTGAAAGCTGCTGTACTTGTATAACAATATAGAGAAGGAAAAATCAAATGAAAAATAATTTCAAAAGTCATAAGGATTTGATAAATTCTAAAGAGTATAAGGAATATTTCCAAAATTGTTACATATCATAAAATTCATACATATTCTATATTGAAAAAAGAAGGATTTGAAAAGTATATTTATTATATAATTTACAATTAGATAATAAATTGTCACAAAAAGGTTTTTCGATTCGATATATAATATTAGAGATGTAAGCAACAATACTAATGGAAAAAGAGTGTCTTTGCATATTAATAATCGTATATTAACTTGTGAATTCTTACATTTTAAAAACATAAAAGGAGCTTTTTAATGAATAATGCTAGTGAACTCAAGAATCTTACAGTAAATGAATTTTTTAAAAAATGCAATATTGGAAATATTTTGCCGATTTCATTCGATAATATTTCTAAAGACTTTAATGTAATCATAAAAGGAATGGATTTTAAACTGCTACAAAATGACCCTCAAATAGAAGCCATTATGCAAGGAAAAGGCACTATTTTAGGTATGGCTGCAGTTACTGAAAATGGAAATACAGATTCTGCGGAGATTTTTTACAATAATAATGTTGAAATTAGTATTCCTACGCAAAGATTTATCATTGCACATGAGTTGGGGCACATTATTAATCATTTTGATATTATGAAAAATGGGGTGCGTGTTGCTGAATTTTGTCATGGAGATTTAGATGATTGTGCGAATATAATTGAAACTTCTTGTCAAAGCGACTTGCATGAAGTTATTTGCAATAAGTTTGCTCGAGATTTTTTGATACCAACCGACCTCTTGCAAAATTTTATTAACCTTTTTGGTGCAAATAATAAAAACTTGTTAAGTGATTTATCAAATCTATTTTTAGTTCCTGAAACAGAAATGGAAATTAAATTGAAGGAGATTGGTTGCATTGCTTGATAATAGTTCTAACAATATAAATGATTTGTATAATATAATAAAAAAGACTGCAGATGAAAATACAACTTTAATTAATAGATCAAGCCCACCGATTAGCCCTCAAGACGTTTTGTTGGGTTCCTTTAATAGAGAACAAAGTTCTAAATTTATATTTCGTATTATCCTAATAATAGGTCTGTTAATATTTTTATTTGTTCAACTTGTTTTTATGAACAAATTGTATTACGATACTAATATGTCTTTGCTCTTATTAAAAGATGTTGACAAAGTTCTAGCACTAAACTTTTTTGATTTATATTCAGAAATTTTGGATAATATAAAATTTTACATAGGAGCAACACTGTCAGAGTTTATTGCGATGTTATATTTTATTGTTAGATGGGGATTTGATACAACTATCCAGGATTTATTCTCTGGTTTGTTCAAAAAAAATAAAAGAAAGAAGAAGTAGGATACAGCAAATGCCGAGAATTATTTCATTGGAACTTGATAAATTACATGGCTTTTTGCGTATGGGACACTTTGTGGATAGAGGAATTGCCCCTTGCGTAAGAAGTAAACAACTAATTAATATAGATGGTTTATCAAAAGATTACTATACAGTCAAAGCGGTTAAGGAAAATAATACTTGTGATAAAAACTGTAAAGAATCAAAGTTGAAAGATTGTTCCAGTTGCACAACATTTGATCCATTTCTTGACTTTAATTTGCCAATTATAAAGGAAATTACTGTAAAAGAAATTAGCAATTGGACAAGCAAATTGTTAAAAGAAGATTCAGATTATAATTTTTTCTATTACAAATACTTTGAAGCGACTAGTTTTGGAAAATTAATTATTCATCAAGATTATTATTGTATAGAAAAAGTTTGTGGAGAGAATACGGATTATACAATTCAAAATGATTTTCTTTGGAAAGATGATGAGTTTCCAAACCACTATAACACTTTTTCCAAAGCGGAATGTGAATGTATTGTGAATTTTGGGAGTAAAATTGGTAAAGAAATGTCACTATATTTGCAATCTGGATATTCAATAATTATGGATTTTGCTTTTACAAGTAAAAATTACTTTTCAAATAAACTATTTCCTGAAACGAATCTGTTATTTTATGGAATGCGAAGTGCATACAATATGCAGAACCCCGTAAATACATTAGCGTTATTAAATAAAAAATAAGTGAGAGGGTTGCTTCTATAAAAAAATATACATACAGTTATTGGTATAGGTTTAGGTTATAAAAAATCCTCTCTTGTTGAAATATAAAATATAATAGAAGGGGTGTTTTAATTGTTAAAGAAATTTATGATAGTCAGGGAGCGATTCTGCGATTGCCACTCCGACAAACGAATAATCCAATATTTAAAATTTTATATCTCAAAACAAAACCGATGGTTTCCCACCATCGGCTATTTTTTTGAAAAAACACCAATATTTTGTCACAAACTGTCAATTTTTTGCGATATATAAATTAGATAGGATGTTTTAATTAAGTAAAAGGAAACGTTTGTATAGATTTGTTTATAAAAGAAAACTGTGAGGTTTAATTTATGGGAAATGAAAATTTTAAATATGCTTATTTTGCTTTAATCAAAGCTAATATTGATAACGAATATAATGAAGCAATGTTGCAGTTTATTCTTTATGTTATTAAGAAAAAACATTATGATGAAATTGATGTTGAAATACTTTGCAAAGACTTTGAAAAAATTATTGGGTTTGTAATACCATACTTTCCAATGAAAAAATTATTAACTGAAGCATTAAAAGACGGATTTATTGAATATACTAAGGATAAGAAATATATTCCAAACTTTAGTAATATTGATAAGAGTGTTTTTATGAATGACATTAATAATGAAAACAAAAAGTTTACTGCTTTGCTTCGAGATTTTAAAAGTTTTGTTTTAAGAACTAATAATGAAAGTTTAACAGATGACGATGCTGATAAAATTATCTCAAGTTTTATTGAAGAACAAGGTATGTTACTTTTTAACGAAAAGGATAATTATTTTAATAGTTGTCATGAAGAATATTTGTTTGCAAAATATTTAGAAGAATTATATTTGAAGGATAGCAGCCAATTTGAGTATATTAATGAATTGATAGTGGGCAGATTACTTTCAGAGTATCTTCTTTATACTGAGGATGATAAAGAATACTTAAGTGATGTAACTGTATATTTAGATACTGGTTTTGTTTTCAGGTTGCTTGGTATAGATGGGTTAAATCGCAAAGAAATTTATAATCAATTATTAAGGCAAATGCAATCTTTGGGTATGAAAATAAAAGTTTATGAACATACTTACAGTGAAATATCTGGAATCATTTTAAATAGTATTCAATGGATTGATAACCTTGAATATGACCCAGTTATGTCTAGTGAAACCATAGATTATTTTGTTAGAAATTCTTACACTAAAGAATATGTAGAGGATTATGCTACCAATTTAAGAAAAACACTTAATGACCTTGGCGTTGAAATAGAAAGTATGTCATATCCACAAAGTGTTCCACAAAACGTAATAAGTGAAATGGACTATTATGATGCTATAGTCAATCAATATAAAGAGAATAATGACGATTTTGATGAAGAAGAAAAAAGAAATACTATTTGGATGGATGCAAAATCTTTCTTTTATACAGACTATCTATCTAATGGTTTTATAGCAAATAGTATTTCCGATATAAAACATTTATTTGTTACAACCAATTTTTCTTTAGCATTTGCATTGAAAAAACTTTTGTCCGAACGCAAAAGAATAAATGACTATGGTATTCCGTTCTGCGTAACAGATAGTTTTTTAGGTGTCGTATTATGGAAAACCGCACCAGATAAAATTGCAGATTATACTCGCAATCGATTAATGGTTGCTATGAATGCCGCATTCTTACCTAAAGAAGCATTATTAGAAAAACTTGTTTCTTCACTAGAAAAATGTGTCGATGCTGGTAAAATTTCACCAGAAGAATGCTACATGTTGAAAACAACCCATTTAGCACATAAATATCTAATGGATATTACGAAAGGTGACCCAGAACTGTTCACTCAACAAACACCTTTAGAAATTCTTCAAGCAATACACAATGAGGGTAAAGAAGAAGGATTTCAAGAAGGTATTCAAGTTGAACGAGAAAAAGCGAATAAGGAAATTGAGTCTATTAGCAACAAATTAGATGCGAAAGATAAAGAAAATCAAAATCTTCAACGTAAGGATATTGACCAGCAAATTGTAATTTCCGAATTGAAAAAAAGAATAGCAATTCAAGATAAATCAAATGCCGAAGAGAATTATGCAAGTATTGAAAAACATGAAAAAATTGCATATAATAAAGCAAAGAAACATAAAAGAAATTTAGGCATAATATATATAGCTTTTTTAATCATATATGCACTTGTAGGCGTTTATTTCTGGACTGTTTCAAAAAAATATGACCTCTTTTCTTTATACACTTTTTTAGCCCCGGTAGTATTTGCTGTTATAACTTATGCGTATTTTGCCATTACTGGAAAAAGTTTTAATATATTTAAATGGACAGATAACATTGTTAAGCAACAACAAGAAAAGTATTTTGCAAAAAACAATATAAAACTTGAGCAAAAGGAACAACTAAGTTATACAATAAATGAATTATCAAAAGATATTGATAAGCATAATAGAACTTCTGAAGAATTATTAACTAAACGATAATATTCATATTTTACAATGCATTAAATAAGAAGTTGGTATTTGTTTTAATGAACAAAAAACAAATGATTAAAAAGTCACTCTTTCGAGTGACTTTTTTCGTTTGCAACTGGTTTTCAAAATTCATAATATTATTGACTGAACACGATAGGAGTTTTGAAAGCGTCTAAAAAATTCTAAAGTGTCAGGTCTCTTATGTGAAATAACCAGATTAGTTATTTCATTTACCACTTCCTTTTTAATTTTTTATCTTTCAGAAGGGGACAGGTGTTACGATTGTAGCACCTGTTTTCTTTTGTCTAAATATCACGATAAGAAAGCAACTCACGAACTGATGCCTGTATTTCTTGATTTTTTATATATGAAACTGAAATCTCAATATCCCTTAATCTCATATTTGTCAGTTTTATAATCCTTGATGTGTTCAGCGGTTTGTTTTCTTGTATCAATTCATTGACAGCCCATTCAATTTCGCGGGCCCAGTATTCAGGTTGACTTTCAATGTTTTTTTGTATATATGTTTTGCATTTCGGTAGTTTGTTTATTTGTTTTTGCGGAAGACCTAACGCTTTTTGAACTTTCGCAAAAGATACTTTTTCAGGACGACCTTTATTGTTAAGAAATTGCCTTATAGTTCGCTTTACTTGTGGAAGATACTGGTTGTCTAATTCTTCGTATAAAAGTTGTTTAGGGCCTGTTTTACGCGAAACATATGTTGTTTTCAAAATAGTATCACATATGTCAGCAACCACATCATAGTCAAGGTTATGTTTCTTTGCCAAACTCATATACAAGTTTGTATTTCTACCCATATCTATATCGTAAGGAATATGAGAAATGTGATTTGAAGATATTCCCAATAAAAAAGCAATCTGTAGAATAAAGTATGTGTCATACCGATAATTGTTAAAGATTTTTTGCATATAACTTAGTTCCATTGTAGGCATATCTTTATAAAACTCAAGATAATCTTCATACAATTTTGAGATGTTCCTTACAAGCCCGGATTTGCATATATATTCGCTCTTAAGATTAGAATGAAGAAAAGTACCGATTGGAACAGAAGTGCCTAAATCAATAGGTTCTCGCATAACATCAATGACATACTGGGTGAAAGCAATTTCAGTTTTATTTTTACAAATTCTTGTTTTAAGTTCGTTAGGGATGTTGTTTTCTGCATCATATAACCCTGGCGACGATTTTGAAGATACGGGGATTTCACTGTTTTCTAAAAAGCATCTATGTTCAGGGCAAATACGGACTCTTGGTATCTGATGCGACCTGTGCCAATATGTTTCACCATATTTTTCACGGTCTTCCTTGGCACATTCAGGACAATATCGTATGTATCGTGGCTCGTTGAGAAGGGGGATACACATAAGATTTTTCCAATTACCTTCACAAGTAATAATTCCATTTACAGCATCAATTTTTCTTTGCTTTGGCAAAAATCTAATATATGCAGGATACATTGTATGTTCAAATACAATATTTTCCCAAGTGTCATTTTTAGTAATCCAATTCATCGCATCAGATGTATATTTATTCACAAAATCAACACAAGGATGTACTAGTTTGCCGTTTTGATATATATCAGAAACTGTATAAACATAACGAGCATAACCACTCCTGCTATGGTATCTTGCAATTTGAGAGTATAGCAATTCATCAGGATATATCTCGGGAAAGAAAGCAATCATATTGCCACCTCCAATATATTAATACCATTCTCTTTAAGTGCTGCAACAATATTTTTGTTCAACTCTTTTGCTCCCATTGCAATCTGATAGATGCTCACAATCTCAACATTGTCCTCTTTAATCTCCGGAAGGATTTCCTTTTTCTTTTTAGGCGGATTTGCCTTTGTTACAGGTGGAGTAATAAAATCGTGCAGCATTGTCATTCGTTTTTCAAAGGCAATATTCAATGTTGAAATGTCAAGGTTTTCTAATCCTTCCATAATTGCAATTTCTTGAGCATCGTGGATTAAACTGACAACTACACTTGCATTGCCATTTGAATGGTTGAATAACCACATAAGCATTGCTTCATCTATTGTTGGAGCATTCTTAACATAACAATATTGAAGTAGAGTTTTGCAGAACTCACGAAATTCATCATTGTATTCCATCATTGTATAACTGAGCCCTAACGACCTACGTGCTAACATTGCTTCTCTTTCAAAGAATAGGGTGCTTTCAGGCGTGCCTACCATACAAATTGAAACGCCACTATTATTGATTAACTGCGTAAGGGTTCCAATAACTGTTTTGCCATTTTTATTGTTAACTACATTTTGGATTTCATCAACAACAAGCAACCCAATGTGATTTAATGCGACCTGACTAACAGCACCAATGAGCATATCAGTTGTTGCGTGCGATTTCATAGCATTTGAGTGATATTTTGTATTAAGCACTTCATCTGCTTTTCGAAGGATTTCTAAAAGCAATCCTTTAACTGAAGAATCAGCAGGGGCTTGAACTTGCAGACAAGCAATAACATTTGTATTACCAAGATTTAATATGGGTACTTCAGTTAAGATGTTGATTGCTCTGCTGATAGCAGAACTTTTTCCAATGCCACTCGGACCGATTATTGTAAATGAATCACTTCCACCGATAATGCTTTCATATGATTGTTGTCTAATCATTTTGTTATTCTCATTTGCTTGTCTTGTTGCAATGATTGATTGTTTCTTTTGTAAAGAGCGAAGTAAGGATAAATACAATTTGCTATAAATCTCTCGACTCATTTTATTGGGAATGAAAACACGGTATATATCTTGTAAGGCAATCAATCGTTCAGGAATACTTTTATACTTTATGTTCTCATCATATACAGGCAATATACAAAGTCT
The DNA here is from genome assembly GCA_045613585.1 of Candidatus Fimenecus sp. Classification (GTDB taxonomy): domain Bacteria; phylum Bacillota; class Clostridia; order Oscillospirales; family Acutalibacteraceae; genus Fimenecus. Next base: position 10,594 of record JAZLBG010000030.1, read on the forward strand.
GTTATCCAATTCACTTCCTGTTATCATTTCAGGCAATATTCTTAAAAAATCATTCATCAATTACACCTCCGATATTTTTGTGCTGCTTTCGGGTAGCCGATTTTCTCGCGGCCCTTGTATCTTTAATTTGTACATCTGATGGTTTAGATTTTGATGCAACAGATTCAATAAAAGACATCAATTCAATTTTTGATTGATAATTATCTCTCATTGTGTCTTTCATTAGTTCTTTTTGTTTTTGTTGAATCTCTTGAACACTATCAAGTGACATATTTTCAAAACGACTTTCAATCAATGAGAATTCAACAAAAGAGCCATCTTTTTCTTTGAGCCAGACTTTATTACAATTGTCTGGGTTGTATGCCACAACAACATCTCCGCCTTGTAAATATCTTTCTTTGTAGCCCTCTGCATGATATCGAAGACGGTTTACTTTTAGTCCATACTTTGTAAATTTGCCATTAGTGCGGGGCAGGAGAGTAAGGACTAAATCTTTACTTGAAACTGAAATTAGATTTGTTCCAATATCGTTTTCAACTTTCCAATTCCATATCTCATTAGCATATGGGTTAACATTGTTTTCAAGCATTTCAGATGTGTAAGGATAAGTTTTAATAACTCTTTCGCAGTTGTAATGAATAATACACCTTACAACAATTCTTTCAAATTCTTCTAATGTTAAAACAGCATCCTTTCTGTAATCATGTGAGCCGCGTTCTTGAAAGTCTGGCATAATTACACCCTTGCCTTTCAATATGTCTTTATATGAGTTTTGAATTAAATCAAACAACTTTTCAACCTGACCTTTGAGTTCTGGTCTGTACGGTGGCAAATGAATCAAACTAACACCTAACTCTGCAATTTGTTCAAAGGTTTTACCTTTGTATTCAGAGCCACCATCGGTAACCATAATACCCGGTAGTTGATTCACATACCATTGGTCAACAGTAATATGAATACCCATTCTTTCACAAAGAGAAACCTTATCTTCTAAGATGTTTAGCATCAAATTTTGCAAAGAATATGTACCACCTTGCCACGATAAAGAATACCCTAAACACATAGAGGTATTGGCATCACAAGCAACAACGAGAACCGGTCGGCCGATGAGTTGCCATTTATCATTAACAAGATAAATATCGCAAATTGTTCCATCAAGCATCGCTGTGCCAACTGATGGGGCAAACTCCTGAACACCATCACCTAATAAAGGACGATTATTCATTTGGTAATCTTTAATACCATCTCTGCTAATAAAGAAATTTTCCATCTTTCTATGTTTACGATAGAAATATCTGAATTGGTTAAACGATGGATACTCAGGTAACAACACACCATAATCATCGCAATACTTTGTTTTGAGCATCATTGTATATGCAGTAGGTAATGAGTTTTGATTTCTTGTATAAAAGAACTTGTTTAATGCCCATCTCATATTCTTTTGGTCTTGAGTAAGTTCTTTTCCCTTTGAGTGTTTTGGTGCAAGTGCTGCAATGTCCTGATAAACAAGATAGGTACATAAATACGAACGGAGAGTTTGTTTACTAATCCCAAACTGCTTTGAAGAATTTTCAAGCATCAGATTTCTTTGCTTTACATCTTCTAAAACTGAAATAGCACTTGCAATCATTGTGTATCGCTGTTGTGCTATCTTACGGTCAGCAGGGGAGAGTTCATCAAAATCAAGATAATCTGAAGAAATATAATTGATAGTTTCTCCGTCACTAAAGAAATCATAAGAGAAAAACTGTGGCATAGTTTTCTTGTTACAATCAATTGCAAGAACATTGTCACTAGCACTAAGGATTCTGAAAATACTGCTACCAGTTTTGATTAAGTCATTCTTCTTCATTTGTTTCTTCCTCCATTTCAACAACGATACCCCAATCGGTAACTCCTCGTTTAGCCCAGTACTGCATACTGGCATCAAGCAATTTACAAGTGCGAGGAAGAGAAAGTTTCTTACGGAATACACACTCTCTAACCATTAAGTCACCATCAGTTTTAGTACAGACAAAATCCGATGTAAATTCACCCTCATCCAAACCTTCTAATACAACATTAACTCTTATAGATTTGATATTCTCATCTCTATCAAGTATGTCAGCATATTTAGTCTGGATTTTGTCGTAGGTACGAGCAATCTCCTCGCACTTTATTAGTTTTCTCTTTGTACATCTGTCTTTAATTTTTGCTGGTCTCATAAAGTACTCCTTTCAGTTCCGAAAAATATTTGAATTTTCCGAAAAATTAATTTTTTCGGAATTTTTTCGGGATTTTTTAATTTTTCGGGAATTTTTTCGGAAAAAATTCACCTTTAAATAGACGTAATAAGCCCTTTGTGTTAAGAAAATCAAGAGTATTTTCCGGATTTTTTCCGAAAAATATATTTTTCGGGATTTACTTTGTCATAGCAAATTTCATTTAGCCTGTTCAGGGCAAAAATTTTTATCGTGTGCAAGGTCATATTTTCTGTTGCTTTTTCTGCTGAATAAATAAAATTTTTCTCTTAATTTTCTTTAATTTTTCAGAAATTTTTTCTTTTATTTTTCTGTTATTTATCCCTTAAAAAACAACAAATTCTTTCTGTTATTTTTCCTTTGTTTTTTCATTAATTTATTAAAAATTTTCTTTTAATTTTTCTTGAAAGAAATTAAAACTTTTTCTCCAATTTTTCGAGAAATCTACTTGAAAGGATATGCCCACAAACCACGCAGTAGAGCCATTTTGGAAAAAAGAAAAGGGAAGAATAACAGAAGAAAAAAAGAAAGGAACGAAACGCAGTTGTGGAGGCGTAGCGACGAGAAAAAATTATATAAATTCTGTTAAGAATTTATCTTTTTTTATCTTGTAATTCAGCGGTTTGTTTTTTGATAAAAAAAGAAGACCTTGCATGTGAAATGCAAGGTCATAATTTTTTCGAGTTTTAAGTTTTTCTTTTGCCTCTAAATTCAGCGGTTAGTCAGCGGTTTAGAGGATAAACGAATTTGTCCTTTTAAGGCTGAATGAGTTTGCCTTGGGATATAGTAACCTTGCAAATTCTATTATACAACAATTAAAATTAAAATTCAACGGGTTAGTAAGTTTTTAGGTTTTATTATTTAGATGTGTTGAATGTTACATGTGTGTATGCTATAATGAATATGCAGAAATTTGTTGAGTTAACAAATTTGGCTCCAGCCACAAAGGATAAAGAATGCATTGATTTCAAATAATTATTTATTATGTTTAGGCTTAAAAAGGGCCCTAGGTGGTCGGCTATTTCGTATGCAGACTTTACATATTTTGTTTTGTGGAGAAAGGAGAAAAACATGGCAAAAAAAGGTGTATCTGGCAAGACTCATACCAAGCAACAGTTGAACAACTATGCTAACCAACACAACCCAAATAATAAAGCATATAAAGCCAATGTTGCAAACCAACAAGCAACCAAGTTGCAAAGCAAAACCAATAGCAAATATGATGTTGGTATTCTTGATGGTGAAAGTTATGGTTGGTGCGACGACTAATTTTCCCACATCACCAACTGCAGTACAAGCGGTTGTTATGAACTAATGAAATTGCCACCCAATTGGGTGGCAATTTTTGTTGTTTTGTTAAGATTCAATTATTGTTTAAAATTTGTTCTGGACCGACATAATCGATATTGATATTTGGCATTTTCGACAATTCACTTGTAGCATTTTTTAAATCGGATAATGCAAGTCCCGACACCTTTGCACCTTCCAATTTGTCAGCAGATTCACATTCAAAAAACAAGGGGTTAATAACTTGATATTGTTTCATTAAATTCATTAGTTTATTGTGAATTTCTTGTATGTCGTCTGCAAAATAATTTAAAAATCCTAAATAAATGCTCATTATCAAAACATTATTATGCTCAACATACTCAGCAATCGGTAAAAATTCATCGCACGCATTAATAAAATCTCTACTTTTTTTATTCCACTCATTATATTCTAACAAATGCTCTTTGCTACATTGCAAATTCACCTTGCGATATTCAATCGATATACAGTCAAATACCATACTAAAGTGAGTAGCAAAATTTCTAAGTTTATATAAAAAAGGGTAAATGGGTTCAGTGTCATATATGTAATTGAGAATGTTTTTTTGAAAATCGGCACCTTTTTTTATGTTTTTTGAATATGCTTGTAGATTATCAACAAATGTTCTAAAAGATACCAAATAATTCAACATTAAACGATTCGATTCAGTTCCTATTATTGAAGTGTTTGCATTTCTTATAGATTCAATATCTGAAATGCTTGCGATTCTTTTTAAATACTTTTCTAATTCCAGGCCATTTTTTATAGTTATATCTTTAAAACGGTTGGCTAAAGTGTAATATTTTAGTTGTTCTACGCTTTCCTTCCAAGTTTGGAACTCTTCCTTTGTAATTTCCTTTTGAATCACAAAGGTGCCGTTTATATTTTCGCCTATGTAATACCACATCAAGAGTCACCTCAAAATCACATCAAGTCAATACATTTATTATTTCATCGTGAATTACATTTTTATTATACAATTATCTGTATGTTAAATCAAGTAATAAGCCATTTCCCCACTTTGCTAACTGTAACACAAGCAATCATCAAGTAATAAGGTGAAAACTTATCTTAAACAAAAAATCTGTCCGAGAAATTGGGCGGATTTTTTATATATAAAAATTCATTTCAATATTTTATTTCATATTTTATATATACAAATTTTGAAAGGATTGATTTGAATGCCAAAAGAAAAGCAAAATATCATATATAAGAAAATGGGGAGTGCGAAACGCCGTCGTGATGGATTGCTTGATGTAGAACATAATATTAATAAGTTTTTGTTGAAACATCCTGAATTGAAAAAATATGAAGGTGACTTGCGAAGAGAAGACCAACATTTCCAAAAGGTATATAAGTTTCAATATTTACCTCATTACTATTTTTATGATATGAGAACTGATAGACCTAAAAAGACAACATCACAATATTGGCAGGTTTTTGCTACATATGTTGAAGAATAACAGGGGGTGGTTAATATTAACCACCCTCGTTTTTTTATATATTCGTGCGTTTTCGATTTAAATCTTTCATACTATTTTTACGCCAGTTAACAGGCATTAATGTTAACAGTCGGTTTATGGATTGAAACATAAACACTCGCTCAAGTAGTTAAATTGAGAAAGCATAATGGGGTGTATTCCAATATAACATTTCATTATGTTACACAGGAACAAGTGTATAAACTGTGGGTCTTATCCCGCCGATTCAGAAAAGGGATACGGAATTCTTCTTAGAGCGTGCGGAGAAGGTTTTCGAAAGGCGTTAAGAGGCTTTGATGACGTTTGTCCTAACTGATTTTAATCAGAAGGATTAAGAATAATAGCCGGGGGTTGAACTTGCCGAGATACTGACTTGGATTAGGTATCAGGACTACGTAAATACAAGAAATTGTATGTCATCAGGGGCAAGAATGATGATTAAATACGTAACATTAAATGTGAGTCCGCACCGCTTCGACAAAGATACAAATCTGTGACGGAAGATGACTTGTCCCTATTTTATATATAGGTACAAGTCTGCCCATCTCTAAAAACGTGTCCACTGCTCTGGAATATGGGTTCTTTATCAGCGGTTGTTACCAACTGCTTTATTTTTTGAACGCTTTGGCGTTCAATTAACTTAATAACTGTTTGCACACTTTCGCGTGCAAGCCAGTGTTATCTATCATAATAATAGTGTGCTCCGCAGGGTGTATGTTTTTATGGTTAATGTTAACCACTTTATATTTTTTATATTAATGTTTTAATTTTTTTGCTTTTTGTTTTTTTGTTTTTATTTTTCAACTGCATGGTTGTTAACTTGTTTTTTTATTTTGTATTGCTTAATGTTTAACTTATTTATTTTTATTTTTTTATGAAAGGACGTTGATTCGTATGAATGTTAAATCTATAAGTGGTCACTTCTCACATAAGTATTATATTAACCATAATAACAGAACTGGTAAAAACTTATCATCAAACATTGATACCAGCCGAACAAAAAACAACTATAACAAAGTTACGGCTGGTTCTAAAAACTGTGATGATGTTTACTGTGCATCCATTGAAGAAGTATATAAAGTCTTTGAACCTTCATGGCAAGAGTATCAACAAAAACAAAGACCGGCAAGACGTTTCAATGGCACTTACTTAGATTACATAATACAAAAACAATTAGAAGAATCTAAAAACAAGAATTCTAATTCTAAATCTAAAGTTCCATATGAAGCATATGAAATTATATTCCAAGTGGGTAACAGTGATGATACTGGCTACAACTCTAACCCAGACGATTATGCTAAGGGTTGTGCTTTGATGCGTAAGACTATTGACTATATTTGTAATTTGCCTAATACTGCAGTTATCACAGAAAAGGAGTTAAATGACCCTAATTGGAAACTCCCATTTGATAATGGAGTTATTATTTTGAATATTGTAAGCAATGAGGATGAGAATTCTCCTCACATACATACAACCCTGATTCCGGTTGCATCATCAACCAGAGGTTGTAAAGTTCAAAACTCTTTAAGTCGTTGTTTTGAAAATATGGGTTATCCTACAACTTATACTTATGCATTAGATGAAAAGGGGAATCGCATTCCTAAAAGGGATAAGGAAGGATGCATTGTTACAGATGCTCAGGGTAATGTTGTATATAAAAAGGAAGTTGATAAAAAAGGTGTCCTTGATTGGATTGACGAAATTAAGAATTATATTGAAAAAGAGATGTATGCTTCCTATGGTTGGAAGAGGGCTGAACCTACTGGAAGTAAGCGTAAGCATATGAGTATTCAGGAGTATAAGGAATATGCAAACTCATTATCAAAACTTAAAAAAGAAATAAATAATTCCTATGATGACTATCAAACATTTAATAACAAATTCTACGAATCAATATCTGATAACAACTATAAATTAGATTACTTTAAAAATAAAGAAATGTCTAATCTGTGGGAGCAATATAAAACCGTAAGTTCTGATTTCTGGGACTGGTACAAACGTGAAAAAACGCTTATGAATGTGATGCGTTCAAGTCTAAAATCTCCTGAGGAGCAACGAATATTAGAATTGAATTATATTAATCAATTACTATTCAGAAGCAACAGTTTATTGGAGATAATAATCCTTTTAATTGCAAAGTTGATTATTTCATTAAAAGAAAGAGAAAACTACGATAAACAAATCAAATTAGTAATTAAAAAGCAAAATGAACTCAAACAACTTGCTAAAGAAATGAGCACAAAAAATGCTGCAGTCCGTAAGACGTTGAAGGACTACAACTGCCACGAAGAATTGATTAAAGAAATGCAAGTTCTCAAAGATAAATTAACACAAGAATATGATGATTACGAACGCAAACAATTGGATGATATCTTTCATGTGTTTGATTAAAAATAACCGCCCAAGTTTTAATAACTTAGGCGGTGTTTTCTTATATATGAGTTATTCTTTCCACTGTGTTTCTTTAGCAATATCGCAAACCAATTTTCCATTGTATGTGAAATAAGAGGGCCCTGCGATTGCTTTAACACCTTTAATTCTACCTGCAACAGCAGATAATGATGTGATTTCATTGTTGTATGAAACTTTTCTTTCGCTTTCTACTATTACCTTAACGGTGGGGTCTTCGATGAAAACAAGTTCTGCACCAACAGGAATATTGCATTTTGCAAAGTTGACAGCAGGTTTCTTTTTTCTTGCTTCAGCATTTTGTTTACTTGTTATATTTGCAACTCTCTTAAGTTTATCTTGCGAACCACTAATTGTTGCAATTGATTCTAATAATTCATATGCATCTTCAGCGGACATTACAAAGAATTCACGATTCTTTGATACACGAAGGTCAGGGTTAAGATTATCAATTAACTTGTGAAGTTTCTTGTCTTCAAGTTTTCCAGATGTTTCATATGTAGCATATATTTCGTATTCGTAGGGGAGAGCAGTAGTGCTTAATTGCTTTCTTCTCTCTTCCACATTAGCAGCATATCCTATTTTAACCATATCTTTTAAACATGGATTTGTCATTATGTAAATATAACCTTTTGACATATCAATGCCTCCAAATAAATATCGTATTTCTTTATAAAGTATAGCATTTTCTTATTTATGTTTCAAGGTGTTTCTTTTTTCGTTGAATTTATATAGTATCTGTCATACTTTTTGTAGAAACCCAAAGAAAAGAGGTGAATAAAATGAATACAAAAGAATATGTTAAAATTGCTGAATTACTAAATGAATTCTGTATTCCAAAACATCTTCTCGGATATCGAATGATTTTAAATGCAATATACATTCTATCTCAGGACCCAAACATTTCTGTAATAGAGTTGTATGAAAAAGTAGCCGAAATGAATAATTCAAATGTATCTCGCACTGAACGTGCTATCCGATATGCAATCGAAGAGGCATATGAAAATTGTAAAATGTATAACATTAATACATTCAAAAGAGTTTCTTTTGCTAATGGAAAACCATCAAACCACGAGTTCTTGAAGGCACTGTGTTTTGAATACGAACTCTCACAAGTATGCTAACCTTTTAACTGTTTGAATCGATATAAGCCATTAATCAAAATCAATGAAGAAAGGACAGAGAAAATAATCTCTGTCCTTTTTATTGATACAACATGCATTTTCACTTTATGGAAACATCCTCTTAATAAAGGATTTATTTGTTATAACAAAACATCTATAAAATACGACTTAATATGTATAAAACGGAATGGGGTGAATCCAATGGTTTAATTTTTTTACTAATTAAGCTTACCTATCAAAAAACAAGGAGGTATATTTATGGAAAAAGGAATTAAACTAGCATGTAAAATTCTTTCGGTTTTTCTTTCAGTTTTGCTTGTAGTGCAAATAGCACCAATGCAGATTATTGCAGATGCATATCACGAAGCAACAGTTGATGAAAATACTGAAAACACATTGGGTGTAAATTTAGATGATATCGATACAACAGACCCTGAGGCAGAAATTCTTGCAGAAGAAACTTCCAAGAGAGAACAGTATGTTAAGCATTTCCGTATGAGTGACGGCTCGTACCGTGCAACTCAATATGAAGTTCCTGTTCATTTTATTCAGAATGACCAGTGGACAGACTATGACAATACTCTTACAGAAGTTGATGCTGACACAGAAGATGGTGAAACTGCAAGTAATAAAGACTTGAAAAATACCTTGGCAGATTATTCTGTTCGTCTTTCAAAAAAGACAAATGGTAAAAAGTTTGTTCGTATTGAAAAAAACGGATACAAATTGTCTTGGTATTACAAAAAGGCGAACAAGGTAACAGCACAGATTACAGAAATCACCGATGATGGCGATGACGCAACTCTTGAAAAATTGTCCTCACAAGTGATTTATGAAGAAGTATATGAAAATACCGATTTTGAGTATATTGTAGGTTCAGAGGGGCTTAAAGAGAACATCATTCTCAAAAGTGAAGATACTCTAACTGAATTTGTTGCTGAATATAAGGCAAACGGACTTAATCCTGTTCAGGTTAATGATAAAACAATTGAATTAAGAGCAGACGATGGTACAGTGATTTACACAATCAATGCACCATATATGACTGATGCCAACATGGAGTATTCAGATGGCATTACATTAACCTTGTCAAATGTTAAAAACAACAAATTTACAGTTACAACAACACTTGACGAAGATTGGCTTAACAATAATGACCGTGCATATCCTGTAACGGTTGACCCACATCTTACAACAAGTCAGGAGTGGGAAGATGAGGCTTGTACCAGTGCATATATTGCGTCTTCAACTCCAAGTACTTGTTATGGTCGTAATGGCAATGGTTATGAGGGTAGCTTGTATGTTGGATACACAAATGACAGAGGAAAAACAAGAAGTCTTATTAAAATGACTGAGTTGCCAGAACTTGGTGTTGCAGATAAAGTCATTTACGCAGAAATGGCAGTTTGGGTTTATGCTTGTTATCCTGAACTGATTATGAATTTGCACAATGTTACAAAATCATGGAATTCAAGTTCTGTTTGTTGGAATAGCGATATAACATATGATTCTGAAATTATTGATTACCAGGTAGTCCAGCATATTGAAGAAACTGATACAGCGGCAAAAAATCGTTGGCAACATTTTGAAGTTACAGACCTCGTTCGTGGTTGGTATAGCGGAGAAATTGCTAATAATGGTGTTCTGTTACGTTCAGATAAAGAAACAAGTACAACTCAAGCAAGAGCAAGAATGTTTTCAACTGATTATCCAACCTTTGCAACAGTTAGACCGGTATTTGTTATTCATTACCGCAATATGTCTGGTTATGAAGATTATTGGTCATACACAGGTGTTTCTGCAGGTAGAGGTGGTGCAGCGAGCGTAAACAATTTCAATGGTAATTTCGTATTTTCACAGCCAATAACAAATGGCGATGGTGGAAATCTTATGCCTGTGGCTCTTTCACTTGTGTATAATTCTAATGGAACAACTCCGTCACATTCGTTAGTAGGCGAAAAAATGCAGACCAATTTTCATATGTATTTACGCAGCGAAAAAGGTCAACTTAAAACAAATGGATATAGGTATTACTTCAACGATTCTGATGGAACACGTCATTGGTTTTGGTTTGAAAGTGCTGATGCCACACAAGCAAAAGATGAAGATGGCCTTGGATACACTCTAGATATAATTGAAGAGGATTCTGATACAATTTGCACAAGAGCATCTTATCGTATTACAGATAAAGACAAGACAAAAATGTATTTCCACTCAAATGGTAGACTTGTACAGATAACTGACACGTCAGGAAATTCAATTATCTTGAATTATGAGTATGGTGACAGTGATACAATTCGCATAAAATCAATTGTCGATGGTGCAGGACGAACCTATAAATTTCATTATGGTGACACTTCTAATGTAGCACTTTGCACTGCAATAGAGGACCCTGCAGGCAGAAAGGTTTCATTCACATATTCAAGCGGATATATGACAAAAATTACATATCCTGATGGCAAAAGTGTGTCTTTAACTTATAGCAGTGGATTAATGACAAAGATTACAGCTATTGATGGTACACGTGCTAAAATAGCTTATGATTCTACGTCACAAAAACGTGTAACAACTATCAATTGGGGTACAAGTGATACAAATCTGCTTGAAAGTTATGCATTTGCATATAAGCAGAATGAAACTAAGATTACTGATTTACAAGACAGAAAATATACATATCAGTTTAATGACTTTGGACAAACAACGGGTATAGTTTCAAATAAAGACGGCAAAGCACAGTATTTTGATTATACTGCTCCAACTGAAAATGACAGCCCTAATGCAAACAAACTCATTTCTCAGTCAAAAGTTATTCATAGTGTTACAAACTATATGGTTAACTCTGATGTTGAAGATGCTTTAAGTGGTACATATTCAATATCTAAGCCAAGTACTGCAACAACATCTACAGTTACTCTTGATACAACTAAAGGTAATCTTACTAAAAACTCAATTAAAGTGTATAAACCCGCTGATAGTACAGATTATGTATATGCTTATCAAAAATTCACAAATCTTTCTGCCGGTACATATACTTTTTCTTGTTATGTGAATACTTTTGGCGGAACTGCAACGGGTAAGGGTGTGCACGTAGGCTATAGAATATTGGATGCCGACGGCAACATTACAAGAAGTGGTGCAACTGAGCCGATTATGTCAACAGACGGTTGGGAACGCGTAAGCGTCACATTCGATGTAGCTAGTGGCGAAGCGGTACGAATTGTAACGGGATTTAGTTATAACTCACTTAATGGTACTGGAACAGCCTGGTTTGATGATTATCAGCTTGAAAAGAGTGCAGGACCAAGCAGTTACAATCTTCTTGATAACTCAGGTTTTACAAACGGAAAAAAAGATTGGTCAGACGCTGCAACGCTTAAAACAATTAACGCTTTACCGGGATTTTCACAAGCTATTTATAAAGTTGGCTCACCAACTGAAAAATGGCTTGGACTTTCACAGTTCGTTTACCCAAATAACGGCAAAAAAGGCGATGTTTTCAGTATTGGTTCGTGGATTAAAGCCTATTCAGCACCTATAAACAATTTAAAAGACAACGGTGAAGGCGAAGAAGATGATGATGCATACAAACCTCGCTTTGCACTTGCATTACATTTTTATAACACTTCGGGTACGTGTATAGGTACAGAAGAAATTAAAGCAAATGACGACATTAATACATGGCAATTTGTTTCGGGCGAAGTTATTGCTCCTGCTGACTACAGCTATTGTTGCTTTGAAGTAATTTATTACAGTAATGTCAACACCGTAATGATGACAGGCGGATTCTGCTATCGCGAAGAATTTGGACAAACTTACACTTATGATGAAGATGGTAATGTTATTTCAGCTGTTGATTTAGCAAACATTCAGTCAAAGTTTGCATATTTTGGAAACCAAATGGCAAAAATGCTAAATCCGTCGGGAAGCAGATATATTTATGCTCATGACAGTAAATACAGACTTACTTATGCACTTTCATCAAGTGGTTTGCAGTATGGATTTACTTATGACGACAAAGGCAATGTTACCAAAACTCAAATTGCAACACGAAAGCCTGTTTTGGAACTTGAAGACGGAAAAGAATATATTTTAGTAAATGCATATTCTGGTAAATCATTATATAGTGGGAATACGGGTGTTAAAGGTGATGATACTTGTACCATTAACTATAAGCCTACTTCAGCATATCAACAATGGCGATTAGAAGCCGTTTCAGGTGAAACAGATGTTTACAGAATTATTCCTGTGGCTTTTCCTGATAATGATTTTTGTCTTGATGTTGCAAGTAATGTTTCAACGGTTGGCGGAACAATACAGATTTATGACAGAGACAATTACCCTGCACAGAAGTTTAAAATCACAAAGCAAAGTGACAATACATTTGTAATAACTACAGGTAGTTCTGATTACACATTGGCAATTGACGCACAATATGGTGGAAACGGCACTGAGGGCGTAAGGGTAATAAAGCAAAACTCTTATAGCACATCAAATCCCAAAGAAAGTGTTCGTTGGTATTTTTATCCTGTTGAAAAACCAATATCAAGAACTATTGTTACAACTGCCACATATACTGATAGTCAAAACTTTGTCAGCACACAAACTGACCAAAGAGGTAATGTGACAACATATAATTATAACGAAACCAAAGGTACACTCACATCTTCAGTTGACCCATCAGGCAACACTACTTCGTATAGTTATGACACTAACACAAATGCTTTAAAATCTGTTGCATCAGCCGGAATGACAAATAGTTATAGTTATTCAAATGACAGACTTACAACTATTAATGTGAATGGTGGTACACGATATAAGTTCCTTTATGATAGTTTCGGTAGAACAACTGCTACACAGGTAGGTAACGGAACAACATATAATAATTTGTCTACGCTTACTTATAATACTAATGGTCTAATGTCGAAACAAACCTATGGTAACGGTGATTATATAAGCTTTACTTATGATAATCTTGACAGATTGACAGGTAAGTCATATAATGGTAGTAGTACAAATAAAGTAAAGTATTTTTATGGTGCAGACGGCAATATTGCACGCACTGTTGACTATTCAACAAATACTGATACAAAATACGTTTACGACCTTTCAGGCAGACTTGTCAGCATAAGGGACTATACAAACGGAAATTCTGAGCATTTAGGTGCTAAATCATTTGTAGAATACACCTATTCTAATAAAACAAACTATCTTACAGGTGTTAAGCATAAAAATGCGTTAGGTACGCAAAATATAAAATACACTTATGGTAGTATGAAATATGGTTATATACCTGACCATATTTATATAGTTGATTGGAACGACAAAACAGCCTTACGTTTCTATTATGACGATTTAGGCAGATTAACAGGCAAAGTTCACGGTAAAGATATATTAACTACGCCGTTTGAAACATACTATTCATACGTTGATGTTGGCTCAACACGTACAACATCAATGGTAAAAAAGATGTCCGTGCCTAATTTCAGTGTGTCATATAGTTATGAATATGATGCA
>JAZLBG010000031.1:0-3596 GCA_045613585.1 Candidatus Fimenecus sp.
TGCCTTAATTCAGTCGTGTGCCGTGTGGGTCCTGTGCGGCGGGGCGCTGTGAACCATGTCAGGCGGGGAACCGAGCAGCATTAAGCGGTTTGCACCGGGCGCCACAGTCTGCCTGCACGACACATGACTGAGTTAAGGCTTCAATTTTTAACAAGGGGGATTTTTGATGTATCGTGCTTTTTATCGTAAATACCGACCATCTACATTTACTGATGTTGTTGGGCAACAGCACATTACAACAACACTTGAAAACGCTGTTAAATCAGGCAAAACAAGTCACGCTTACCTTTTCACCGGCTCTCGTGGTACAGGTAAAACCTCTTGTGCAAAAATTCTTTCAAAAGCAGTTAACTGCTTAAACCCACAAAACGGAAACCCTTGTAATGAATGTGAAATCTGTAAGGGAATTGACTCAGGCGCTATCCTTGATATTATTGAAATTGACGCTGCTTCAAATAATGGCGTTGATAATATTCGTGATTTAAGAGAAGAGGCAAACTTCACACCTGCAAATGCAAAGTTCAGAGTTTATATTATTGACGAAGTTCATATGCTTTCAATTGGCGCATTTAATGCACTTCTTAAAACTCTTGAAGAGCCACCTGTTCATGTAATTTTCATTCTTGCAACAACTGAAGTACACAAGCTTCCATCAACTATTCTTTCTCGTTGTCAACGTTTTGATTTCAAGCGTATTCCGCCTGAAGATATGGCAACAAGACTTAAAGAAGTGGCAGAAAAAGAAAATCTTCAGCTTTCCCAAGATGGCGCTATGCTTATTGCCCGTATTGCTGACGGTGCTATGCGTGATGCTCTGTCTCTCCTTGACCGTTGTTCATCTTGTGAAGGCGTTATCGACTCTGCTGCAGTTGCAAGCAGTGCAGGTCTTGCAGGTCGCGAATACATTTTTGAACTTTGCGATTGTATTTTAGAAAAAGACTCTGCAAAAGCTCTTGAGGTTATTGATAAACTTTATAATGACTCTTGTGATATGGAGCGTCTTATTACTGAGCTTACAAGTCATTTCAGAAATCTTATGGTTTCAAAGGCTGTTAAGAATTTTCAAGATATGATTATCTGTTCACAAGGTGAAATAGAAATTGTTCGTGAACAGAGTGCAAAAACAACTCTTGCAACAATTATGTCTTGTATCGACATACTTACTGCATCTGCATCTACTATGAAACAAGGTGCAAACCGCAGAACTAGTGCAGAACTTTGCATTATTCGTCTTTGCACACCATCACTTGATAGTGATATGAATGCTCTTCTTCGCAGAATTAGTGAGTTGGAAAGTGCAATTGCATCTGGTAGAGTTGCTGTTAAGCCACAATCTTCTACTCCTGTTAAAGAGGAGCCTAAACCAACCCCTGCACCTGTTGAAACAAAAACAGAAGAAACTAATGAAACAGTAAAAGAAACAATAAAAGAAGAACAAATTACACAACCTCAACCGGTAAAAGAAGAAAAAACTATTGTCCCTGAAAATTCAGGCACAGTTCCTTTCGATATCTGGCCTGAGGTTACAGAAAAACTCTTCGCAAAAGACCCTAGTCTTATTGCAATGCTTACAGGCTCAAGCGCATTTATTCATCAAAATAAATATTTACTTATTAAGGGCTCACCTGTCCTTGAGCTTTATCTTAAAACAGGTGATTATTCAAAAATCATAAGAGAAGCTGTTGCAGAAGTAACAGGTAAAACATATACTCTTGCTGTTTATAATAACAAGCAAGAAGAAGCACCTAAGAATCCACTTTCTGACCTTATTTCAAAGGCAAAAAGTCTTGGTGTAGAAATTAAGGAGGAATAACAAATGAAAGCAAGAATCCCAAATCAGGGCGGTCAGGCTAATATGATGAAGCGTCTTCAACAAATGCAAGACGATATGGCTCGCGTACAAAAAGAATGCGAAGAAGCAGAATACAGTGCATCTGCAGGTGGCGGAGCAATTGACGTAACAGTAAATGGCTCACATCAGGTAGTTTCTGTTAAAATTCAGCCAGATGTTGTTGACCCTGAAGATGTTGAAATGCTTGAAGATTTGCTTGTTGCGGCAGTTAACGAAGCAATGAGAAAAGCAGACGAAACAATGGAAAGAGAAATGGGCAAAATCACAGGCGGAATGAATCTTCCTGGTTTTGGCTTCTAAATTTAACCAATAATATTGGAGTATTATTTTTATGGCTATACTATCTTTAGAAAAATTGATAGAAGAATTTCGTAAAATGCCCTCTGTCGGTGTAAAATCGGCGGAGAGAATGGCATATTACATTCTTGGTCTTGATGATAGTGAAACAAAAAGTTTAGTAGATGCCATAAACAATGCACATACTAATATACATACTTGCAATATCTGTTGTAATCTCACCGAAGGTGATAAGTGTGGTATTTGTAGCAACCCAAAACGTGATAATTCTGTAATCTGCGTGGTTGAAAACCCTCGTGATGTTACAGCCTTTGAGCGTACACACGAATATAAAGGTACATACCACGTTTTACATGGTGTAATCTCACCAATGAATGGTATTGGCCCTGACAATATTCGCATTAAAGAGTTAATAAGCAGAATGGCAGACGACTCTGTAAATGAGGTTATTATGGCTACAAATCCTACTGCCGAAGGTGGAGCAACTGCAATGTATATTGCTCGTCTTTTAAAACCAATGGGCATAAAAGTAAGTAGGCTTGCATATGGTATTCCTGTTGGTAGCGACCTTGAATATGCAGATGAGGTAACACTTTCCAGAGCACTTCAAGGCAGAAATTTGTTATAATTATGTAGGGGACGATGCCCACATCGTCCCGTTCATTTTCATTAAGCATAATATAAGGAGGAATAATTGTGGCAGAGAAAAAAGAAAACACTACAATTGCACAAAACAAAAAAGCTCTCCATGATTATTTCGTAATTGAGAGTTTTGAAGCCGGCATTGAGCTTGTTGGTACGGAAGTAAAATCTTTAAGACAAGGCAAATGCAACCTTAAGGATGCTTGGTGTAGCATCGTTGATGGTGAAATCTTTGTTAACGGTATGCACATAAGTCCTTATGACCATGGAAATATCTTTAACCGTGACCCAATGAGAGTCCGTAAACTCTTAATGCACAAAAAAGAGATTATGCGACTTTTAGGTACAACAAAACAAGATGGATTAACACTTATTCCTATATCTCTTTATTTTAAAAAAGGTAGAGCAAAGGTGCAAGTGGGACTCTGTAAAGGTAAAAAGCTTTACGACAAGCGTGATGTTGCCGCTAAAAAAGATGCCCAGCGCACAATTGAACGCTCCTTAAAAGAACAATTACGATAATTCGCAACACCTCTTCACTATTCATTCTTCACTCTTCACTTGAGCAAAGCGAAATATATGGGGATGAAAGGATTTCGACGGGGATTTTGAACTGCGATAAGCGAGTAGTGGAGTCTGACCACTTTAAAACGGACGGTTTATCAAAAATAAACGACAAAAACGAAAAAGTACTTCTTGCTGCTTAATTAGCGGCGAGCATTCCCCCGGGAGAACTGCGGCCCGGTACGGAGTGTCATTTAGCAGTAAATGTGAACGGATAACTGCTCTGTAGTCCGTCACACAT
>JAZLBG010000032.1:0-38753 GCA_045613585.1 Candidatus Fimenecus sp.
TATCAAACTGTGCTAATTGAAATAGCACAGTTAGTACAGTCCGAAACAGGAGGTGATAAAGGAGAATATATTTCTCGATTACCATTCAAGAACTCCTATTTACGAGCAGATTAAGGAGCAAATCGTGCTTGATATAAGCAGGGGTATTCTCAAAAAAGATGACCAGCTACCATCTTTAAGACAGTTGTCTGCGCAGTTAGGAATTAATATTAACACTGTCAAGCGTGCTTTATCAGAGCTCGAAGCACAAGGGGTAATTTACTCTGTTGCGGGTAAAGGTATATTCATCAGCGGCAACGCAGAATCTCAGAACATTTATCTCGAACAATCATTAGATGCAGTAAAAACTGCACTCATCAATGCTAAACAGATGGGGGCAAGTGAAGAAAAAATTACTGCAATGGTTAAAGAACTTTTTAAAGGAGTTGAATAAAGAATGATTGAATTTAAGAATGTTACCAAAAAATTCGGTGATTTCACAGCGGTTGAAGATATTTCATTCGTGATTCAACCGTCATCAATATACGGTCTTATCGGCTATAACGGAGCGGGTAAAACTACACTTTTAAAAACAGCAGCAGGCATTTATAAAGCAGAAGAGGGCGAAGTGCTCATGGATGGCGTTTCAACCTATAATAACGACACAATCCGTCGCCAGATGTTTTATATTCCTGATGATTTGTATTTCCCAATGAATGCGACAATCAAAAGTATGGCAAAGTTTTATGCTGATTATTATCCGAATTTCAGTTTTAAAACCCTTGAAAATCTTGTTGAGATATTCGGTCTTGACCCTAAAAAGAAAATTCGTGGATTTTCAAAGGGTATGCAACGCCAGACAGAAATAATTCTTGCTTTGGCATCACACCCAAAATATATGCTTCTTGACGAAACTTTTGATGGACTTGACCCACATAAAAAAGAAGTTACAAAGAAGCTTTTTATTGAATATGTTGCCGAAAGTGAATGCTCACTTGTAATTTCATCACACAATTTACCAGAGCTTTCTGAACTTTGTGACAATGTTGGTCTTGTTAATGGTAAACAACTTGTAATGGATTGTTCAGTTTATGACATTTCCAAGAATTACAGTAAAATCCGTCTTATTTTTGACCGGGATGTTACTGAAGACGACTTTAAAGACATTAAGTATAAATCTCTTGAAATTGACGGTAGAGTTGCAATGATTATTTTTGATAAAGCAACTGTAGAAGAAAAAGAAAAACTTAATACGCTTAATCCAATGGCTATTGATGAATATCAACTCACTATGGAAGAAGTATTCTTAAATGAAATGGAGGACAAGAAATATGACATCACAAAAATCTTTGAAAAATAATGTAAACTTCAACGATTTCAAAAGAAGTCTTAAAGAGTCAGCAATGTTCCCTGTTATTGCGCTGTTTGTTCTTCTCTTTTCCGTAACATTTGCGGTGATTGATTTTGTCACATCTCCAGGTTTTATACAGTCAGAAGGGTTTGGCAAGACAGTACAGATATTTTTACCAAACAACAATATGTTTGGTGACGTGCCTGAATATCTTTTTGCGGGAATGACTTTGTGTGGATTGTTTATGGCATTAAAATCGTTTTATTTCCTTTTAAGCAAAAAACAGGTCAATGTATATTTAAGTCTTGGTGTAACAAGAACAAGAATGCTTGCTAACAGATTTTTATCAGCAATTGTGTGGCTTTTTGCAGTTACATTTATTCCGATTTTTATTGTATTTATTGTAAATATAGCAAAATTTGGATTTACAAGTTTTATGACCTTTACATTCCTTTATTTTGTGTCAGGTTTGTTTATAAGCGGTCTTACAGGATTTGCGATAGGCACCTTTGCAATAACAATTTCAGGTAATCTTTTTGAGTGTGCATTAACGACTGTTTCACTATCAGCATTACCAACAATAATTTATTATGTGTTTATCAATTTAAGGTATAATTACCTTAGGGGTAGGGCTGAAGATGTTCATCAAAGCGGACTGATTCGCACTTTAAATCCACTTGCATTTGTAAATAATATAAGTGAAATTGATTATAACAACTATAATAAAAGTGCAACGATAACTGATATATTAGGGAAAATTTTAAGAGAATCAATTGATAGCGGTGAACTTGTAAAAAAAATTGATAGCTTTGGCAATTTTATTATTCCGTTAGTTGTATGGTTTGGTGTGTCAGCGGTACTTTTAGTTTTGGCAAATATGCTTATTAATAAGAGAAAAGCTGAACACGCAAACTCTTTCGGTCACTTTACAGTTTCAAGAGTAATTATTTCATTGTGTGCATTCGCAATTGCAGTATTTGCTATAACAGAAGAATTTTCTTATAAGGAAGATATGATTTTAGTGTTCTTATATAGCGTAGGAGTATCCTTTATTGCATGGTTTGCAGTACAACTTGTTATGACACGAAAAATCAAAGCTTCATTAAAAACCTTAGTAGTATGGGTAGCACTTGTAGGGGTTACTGCATTAGGCTTTGTAGCAATTGATACAAGCTATTTTGGAACATTTAATAAGCTTCCTGAAAAAGAAGATGTAAAGAGTGTTTCTTTTAGCGTTAATGAATGGGGTACTGTTTATAATACTATAAACAGAGGTTTTAATTACGTTGTAAGTTCAAATCCTAAAGACATTGAAATGGTTATGGGACTTTTCGATGAAATTAAAGATGATGACGGCAAAAGAGAAGACATCATAGGTGTTGTGGAATTTGCTATTGAAACAAAAAATGGGGAAATAATGTATCGTCAGTTCAGAGTTTTCAATCTTGACCTTTATGTGAAATATCTTGAAAGTACATATAATTCTGATTTGTTTGATGCAGTTATTGAAAACAAACTTATAGGCTTTAACGAGAAAAATATGTCAAGCAATAAGTATTATTCATTACATAAAGCTGATGGTTCTTTAAATGTGCCTGACGGATTTGATGAAGGTTTGATACATCGTTTCCATTATTTAGACAACCAGATGGTTGTTGCTCATGAATATGATTATGAAAATCATGGCGGAGCGGCTCCTATTGGTAAAATTACAACTGATTGGAATGATAGAGTAATAAATCTGAATAAGGGCGATGAGTTAGCGGTTGCGCTTTATCAAGATTTGTCAAAAATGAATTTTGACGACCTTTTCAGAAACCCTGAAAAGCCTGTTGCAGCATTAGGTTTTGCTACATCATTTTGTATTAATGCAGATATGGTTATAAAGCCAGCAACTGATAGTAACGAAATATATTCATATTCATATAGTGATAAGCTTAAAGGCGATTATGCTGAATATTATGAGAATGACATTTTAATTGGTACAAGTAAAGATTTACTTGAATACATAGTTGATGCAACTTTCTTTATTTACCCACAAATGACTGAAACTATTAAATATTTCAAAGATAATAACATCACTTTTGCAGGGCAGTATAAGGGTGAAATAAAAGAGGTTTATTATACATATGGTCCAATGAAATTCTCTTCCGCTTGTTCAGTTTACGAAGATAAAAATCCTGGAAGATTTTTTAATGAATGGGGCAAGTCATTTAATGCGAACCCTGATTACACTTTCTTTACATCAGGACTCTCTACAAATTTATTTAGAGAACTTAAAGGCTGCATAAATAAAGACACTAAAGTGTTAGACCTTATTAAAGAGGTGTATAAAGAAGCGGATATGCCATTGTTGAAGCTTAAAGATACAGAGGTTGACAAAGTGCTTGAACAGTGTACATCTAATTATTTTGTCCATAAAGATAATGGAAAATATGTTTATGTTGTTTATGAAGATGGAACAATTATAAACTATTATCTTCCAGAAGCTAATGTAGGCGTATTGAAATAATTAAATAACATAAGGCGGGGCTATGTGCCCCGCCTTTTTGTATGTCTATTTAATTTTATGCATCTTGTTGTTCAGCTATTTCAGCACGCTTTTTAAGTAATGCTTCGTGATATTCTTCTTTTGTTTTACCAGTAAGCTTATAGAAGAAGAATGGAACACCTGCAAGGAACATCATAATACCATGCATAATTGTGTAGAAGAATAAGAGTGTAACCTTTGTATCAAGGCTTTGTATTGGGTTTGGCACAAGGTCAGTTGGCTGAATATAACCGATAATTGAGCCGTCACCATAGAGAAGAAGTGGAGCAACTGTACTTGCAATTGCACCACTGATAAGTGTACCAATACCAATAATGAATGGGAATGATGCATCAAGACGTTTACCTGTTTTAAGCTCAATTGTTTCAAGAACGTCAGCCTGGAACATTGATGGAAGAAGGTTAGATGCACCAAACTGAAGACCGATAAGGAACAAGAAGATAATGAATACAACCTGTAATGCACCATTTCCTGTTGTGAAATAAGCATAACCAATGCCGAATGCGGCACAGTTAGCGCAAAGTGAGTAAATACCACTTGCAATATAAAGCTGACGTGCATCAAACTTTTTAAGCAAGAAGTTGATTACAAGCATACCAACTGCAGTACCAATACCAACAGGAAGAACGAATAAAATCTTCTTTGAAATATCACCAAGAACTGCAGCTGCCATAAATGCTTCCATATATGTTGAAATACCACGGAAACTCTTCAAAAATTCTGAAACGATAATTGTCCAAGCGTATTTGTTTGTAACAATATCTTTAAAGCCCACAAGTGGATTTTTCTTTTCTGCAGTATAAACTGTTCTTTCACGAACAACTTTCATACCAAGAAGAACTGTGATAACACCAACAACACCACAAAGCGCTGCAGAAATTATGTACTGAAGACCTTCAACACTTCGAATGCTTGTGCCGGTAACCGCATCAATAAGAGCCAAATCGTCTTTCTTCCAGATAAGACCAATAACAAGAACAATAACAACAGGTGCAGAGTTACCAACTGCAGATGAAATACTACGGAATGAAAGTACTTGGTCACGCTCTTTAAGATTAGGCGTCATAACATTAGCAATCATATTAATTGAGTTACCGAATGTACCAAGTATTGCCCAAAGAACGGCAAGTGTAATAATATAGATGAAAAGAACTGTGCCTGAAAGTCCAGGAGGTGCCCAGAAAGAAAGCACCATAACAATTGCCATAGGAATTATTGCGAGCATAGTAAGAGGTCTGAATTTACCACCCTTGCCCATTTTTCTTCCGTCAATATACATAACAATAAAGAAGTTAAGTACAAATGGAATAATCTGTGTTAATAAGTTGAAAAGTGCTGTTTGCTCTTCAGGTAAGCGTAAAACATTAACAAGATATGCATTACGGTTACCGCCAACCATACCGGTCATGGTTGTATAGAAAAATACACCCATAAGATAGAGAACAAATTCACTTTTCCCAACGTGTTTTTGTTCGTTTTGAGTTTGAATAGTGTTAGTGCTACTCATAAAAATCCCCCTATTTTTTTCTTGCTTCAAGTCTGTAAATTGGTAAGCCTTGACTTACAAACTTACTTTCATATTCTGTAACAATATTACCCTCGAAATCACTTTTATGTAAATCAAGAGAAATACTAGAAAGCACAAATCCGTTTTGTGAGAAACTTTCAAGTGAATACTCAAAAAATCCCTGACTATCAGTTTTCTGCGCAATAAAACCATCATCAACAAGAAGTTTTTTATAAATATCAAGAAACTCTTTATATGTAAGTCTATGACATTCGTGCTTGTTTTTAGGATAAGGTGTGCTGAAATTAAGATAAATTTCAGAAATGCTTTTTTCTTTAATGAAAAGAGAAAGATATTCGGCTCTCATTTCAAGAAAACGAATGTTAGTAATGCCTTCTTCTTTAACTTTTTCGCATGCCTCAACCAAAACAGTTGGCACACATTCAATAGCGATAATATTTTTTTCAGGATTGCGTTTTGCATATTCGCAAACGAATTGACCTTTACCACAACCGATTTCCATTACCACAGGGGCTTTTCTTCCGAAAATCTCGTCTAAATCAAAAAAGTCTGTATGCTCTTCGTTTGTACGAAAATCAAAAGATTTAAGTTCATAAGGAATTCTTAAATCTGTGCAGTTTTCGCGTCGAGTAGTAAGGTTTCTAATTTTTCTTGGTCTCATAAATACCTCTTATATTTTTATGAATAAAATTGATGTTGCAAGTAATAATTGTGCAAAGAAATATGAGTAAAGACTAACAGTTTTAATTGTCTTGTTGCCTTTGCCACCACCTATAAGGCGAAGTCCTAATGTAAAGTCAGAAACAAAGAAGAAAATTGCACCAACTATAAGAATAAGCATAGCAATAATTCCGTTTTCTGCACCGCTCATAAAATACTTAACACCAAAACCGCAAGATTTTATAAGCATTACAATAAGAAAAACGCTGTATATGTGTAATGTTACCTTCATAAACTTGTTTGCATATTTAAACTTGAATACAGGTTCAAGCATAAGTGAAAAAGCAATAAAGATTACAAAAAATGCAATAATTTCAGCAAGTGTAAAGAATTTGTAATCAGTGGTTAGTGCAATTGTTGATTTAACAAAAGCATAAACATAGAAAATATGGCCTATAAGAAATCCTGTTGCACCAATATAAACAACAGACATTCTTGGGTTGTTTGGTGGGTGAGGAATGTGCATAAATAAGTCCCCAATCCAACCAAGAATAAGACCTATAAGCATTACTTTGGCATAATCAGACTCGTTACCTGTAATATTCATAGCAAAAAAACCTACACCAACAAAGGCAGTTGCTGCAATCATTTTGCAAGTAAGTGATTTTTTTGTAGGTTCAGGCCAATATGCCTTGTCATAAAGTGGTACAAATACCAAAAATAAAATGTAGCAGAACGCTAATAAAACTTTTAATAACATAAAATTATTTCTCTTTTCTCAAAAGTGTGCCTGAAGGGAATTGTAAATCACTCTTGATTTTAACAATCATCATAGGATGAGGGGCTGACTCAATTTCATTACCATCTTTATCAAAGATTTCATCTGCTGTGAAAACAACAGGCTCAGTTGATGGTTGAAGTGCATCAAGCACATCACCACGAGAAAACTTGTTTCTTTGTTCGCAAATAAGATAGCCATCTTCATAGCCTTTAACTTCTGCCATAACATCATAATGACGTTTGTAACCGCCCTCAAAACTGATGTTAGCATCTTCGTTAGGTGCATTAAAATAGAAACCTGTGCAATAATCACGATAACTAACTTTATAAACCTCATCAATTACCCATTGTGGTGGGGTATAATCCATTGATGGATTTTTAAGATATTCATCAATAGCAACTCTATAAGCGTTTGTAATAACTGCTGCATAGTAAGCAGATTTTGCACGACCTTCAATTTTAAAACTAGAAATACCCGCCTTAACCATTTCAGGAATATGCTCAATCATACACATATCCTTTGAGTTTAGAATGTAAGTGCCTTCTTTTGAGTCTTGAATAGGGAAGTACATACCGTCACGCTTAACTTCCATAATGGCGTATTCCCATCTGCAAGGTTGAGCACATTCACCACGGTTAGCGTCGCGGTTTACAAGATAGTTTGAAAGTAAGCATCTGCCAGAGAAAGAAACACACATAGCACCATGAACAAAGCACTCAATTTCAAGCTCTTTAGGTACTTTAGCACGAATTTCTGCAATTTCTGTCATTGATAATTCTCTTGCAGTAACAACACGAGAAGCACCCATATTATAAAACTCGTTAGCAGTAACGTGGTTTACAATTCCTGCCTGAGTTGAAATATGAATTGGCACATTTGGTGCATATTTTTTACAAAGTGACAATACACCAATATCTGCAACAATAAATGCATCAACACCAATGTCAGCCCATCTTTCAAGATAAGATGGAAGCATCAAAATCTCGTCATTTCGTGCAAGAGTGTTGCAAGTAAGATACACTTTAACTCCTTTTTGGTGACAAAGCTTAACTGCATCTTCTAACTGTTCAAAATTAAAGTTTTGTGGGGCGGCTCTCATTCCAAAAGCGTCACCACCTAAATATACGGCATCAGCACCATACATAAGCGCCGCTTCAAGTCTTTCGCGGTCACCTGCTGGAGCTAATAATTCGGGAATTATCATTTTAGTTCTCCTCTGCGTTTACTTTCTCAACAAGTCTGCCATTAGCACTATGCTCTTCAATGTTCTCTGCCATATAAATCTTACCATTTTTATCGTGTCTGAAGAAATAGTATTGTGAAGATTCAGGGTAGAGAGCCGCTTTAATTGCAGCCGCACCGGGGTTACAGATAGCGCCTGGTGGAAGTCCGTCACTTTCATAAGTGCTATATTCAGAAATATAAGAACTAAGAATTGAAGCAGTTGTAATACGTTTAGAAACTGTGTTAGTAACATAGTCCTGAGTAGAGTTACATTCAAGTGTTGGGTAAAGACCTGAACGATTAAGTCTGTTGTGAAGAACAGAAGAAACTAAAGCAAATTGGTCTTTATTAGCGCCTTCTTTTTCAATAATAGAAGCAGTTGTGATAAGTTCGTCAACACTCATTCCAAGTTCTTCTGCACGTTTAGCATATTCTTCTGACCAACGAGATTTAAATGTGTCAAGGAATTTGCGTATAACTGTTGCAGGGTCTGCCCCTTGCTCAAATTCATAAGTTGCAGGGAACATATAACCTTCAAGCACATGATAACGCTTGTCTGCATTTTCAAGATTTGCAAGAAAATCGTATTCTGCACCAAAATCAACATTGTCAATAGTTTTATAAAGAGCCTCTTTTGAACAAATTTCATTTTTTTCAAGACGTTCAAAAATCTGGTCAATGGTGTAACCTTCAGGAATAGTAACGCTGATGACCGCACCTCGTGTAGTGCTTGTTTTGAATCGGGTAATCATCTTCTCAACGCCCATTTTTTCTGTAAAATAATAAACGCCAGGAAGATAATTTTCATCACTATAACCCATTATTTTAAGATATAGATTACAGAACATAGAATTTTTAATGAGCCCTGCTTTGTCAAGCGCTGCTACTGCTTTGAAAGTAGTAGCATCATTAGGAAGAACAACTTCAACAGTTTCCTTATCGTCTCTATTAAGTGCAAGAACATCATTGATACAACTAAGTGCGCAAGATGCAAGAATAATTGAAACTAACAAACAACATGCAAAACCAATATATATTTGCTTGTTTTCTTTAAAAGATTTCAAAATGAGAGGTTTTAAAGCTTTAAAGTCAATTTTGGTTTTGCCGTTTCGTTTAATTAAAATTTTAGGAGCAGGAGAAGACTGTTCATTTGCTTCATTGATAGAAGAAATTTCTGTTGAATCAATTCTTTTAATTTTGTCTGCAACAAAGTTTTTAGCAGAAGATACTGCGAATTTACATTTGTTAGGCTTCTTGAATTCCATTGTATTAGAACTTTGACTTGGAGCACTTTTGCGAACAATATTTGGTGATTCGTATTTTTTCTCAATTACTGGTTGAGGTTTTTTTGCAGGTTCTTTAACACGCGCTGCAAAGTCAATGTCAAATTCTTTTTCAATAACAGGTTTTGATTTTTTCTTTATATCAATATTGAAAACAGGTTCTGTATAAGCAGGAACATCAGAATTTTTTTCATCAAAAGAAGAATTTTTTGTTTCTTCATCTGTGTTTTTTGATTTACTGCCAAGGCTTTCACCTGCATATTGATTTAAGAGTTCTTCATAAGAATTGTCGGAAAATCCGTCTGAAAATTTATTCACAGGATTACCTCCTTTAACTGATTCTGTGTAACAATAATGTTTACATTTATATCATTTTCATCGGTAGGGAGCGTGTCTGCCATTATTTCTTCATAGCAAGGACAAATGCTCACACCGTTAAAATTCTTTAAAAATCTGTCATAATACCCTTTGCCATAACCAATGCGGTTTCCGTTTTTATCGACTGATAAAGCAGGTACTATTATAATGTCATTTTCCTTTGGAATATATTTTTTGCAAGTTGGTTTTGGTTCGAGAATGTTATACATTCCGTATTGCAAATCACCAACGCTTTCAACCTTTAAAAACTCCATATTTCCCACATTGTCAATGCAAACAGGGTAAAAAATTCGTTTGTATAGAAATCTGCAACGCTCAATTATGTAGCGGGTGTCAAATTCATAATCAGCAGATGCAAAAACAAGCACCTGTTCAGCCTTTTTGAAATAGTCACTGTCTGTTATAAACTTGCTGATTTCTTTATCGTATATTACCTTTTTTTCTACGGGAATTTTTTTACGCTTACTTAAAAGCTCTTTGCGTATTTCTTTCTTATCCATTATAAATCTGTAAAGATGCTCTGATTTTCTTAACTTCAAGAGGATTTGTAAGAATTTCGGCAATCTGCAAACCAAATTCTATTGCACTCCCCATACCTTTTGCAGTAATAAAGTTACCATCACGAACAACAAAGTCTTTTGAAACTTCAGCACCAAAAAGTTCCTCTTGGAATCCAGGGAAGCAAGTTGCTTTTTTACCATCAAGAAGTCCTTTGTGACCTAAAATTGATGGTGCGGCACAAATTGCGCAGATTAACTTATTATTTTCAACAGCCCAGTCAATAGCTTTTTGCACAACAGGGCTTTTTTCAAGATTTAATGTGCCAGGCATACCACCAGGAAGCACAATAGCTTCAACTTTTTCGTCAAGCACTAAAGCTTTTTCAGAAATATCTGCTGCAACAGGGATTTGATGTGAGCCGATTACAAAATCTTCACCAACACCAACTGTTAAAACATCTAATTCTGCACGACGAAGTACATCAACAACTGCTAATGCTTCAATTTCTTCAAATCCAGGTGCTAAAAATACATAAATCATAATATCACTCCAATGTAATGCCTATATAACAAATAGAATTTTTTATTTCTACATTTTCAGTTTTAATCATAGATGGGGTGTAGTCATCCCCGAAAGTTATGTTACCTTTGATTACGAAATCCTTTTTTCTGTAGTTTTCAGGAATTTCATCAAAATTGCATTTTGCATTTCTTATAACAATTTCATCATCAGCAAAAATAAGTCCAAAATCTGTAACTTCTCCGCCATAAACAATGCAGGAGTTTTTCCAATAATCAAATATTGGTTTGTTGAATTCTAACTCATATTGATAATTTAGTTTTTCTTGCTTTTCGGGGGTTGCACCATCAAAAGTATAAGTTCTTGCGATTCCGAATTTTTCAAATCCGCATTTTCTGTAATAATCAAAAAGTGATGGTTCTGCAGGGACTAAAAAGAGAAAATCAAAACCATTTTCCTTGCAATATTCATAGGAAAAGTCCAATAACTCTGTCATATATCCCTTGCCACGATGTGAGTATTTAGTCATAGCACAGTAAACACATTTACCATTAAAATTACCAATACTACAAGGCAAAAGGAAAAGTGCGGACACAATTTCTCCGTCGATTTTTATAACGAGAGTGATAACATCCTTAAAGATATTATCAAAGAAATGGTTTATAATCTGACTATCTTCCAAAAAGGTTATCTGCCAAAGAGATTGCAATTCTTTTTTATCTTCAATACTAGCAAAAGTAATCATAAATTAATCCTTGTAAATTGCTGAATATTTAATAACTAATCTGTGTGGGTAATATGAAAGCTTTGCACGGCGCAACCCTTCACTGCCTGTATCTTCTTCACGATTAATAAAATCATATCTATCTTGTAATTGTCGGGCAAATTCACGGTTTATCATTTGGTAAGCACCACGAATATTACCATAAGCCTTTTCAACATGGGTGCAGAATGTGTTGTCGTTTAATCTTTCACCGAAAGTGAATGCAACAGCCTCACCTTGAATTGTCAGGATACCGCCTTCAAAACCTAAATCGAAATAGTTTTCAAGCGCAATTTTAATAGCTTGATTTTCGTCACCGATTTCTTCAGGATTTTTCTCTCGATTAAGTCTTTCCCAATGCTCATTAAGAATAGCACATTGATTAATATTTTCTTTTGTAATCGGTTCATATTTCCAGTCGAAAGTTCTTTCAAAATATGAAATATGATTTCGTTTGCTTGCAAGTTTTCTGCCTGCAAGGTTTGCAAGACTTTCTGATGCGTAAAGATAATCAAAAGAGTCACGGTCTTCAATTATTTCAAACTTTTTAGGAAACAAAAAGTTTAATTCATCTTTATCTTTTTCCGTAAGACCAAAAAACTCAAGAGTAATATTATTCTCTTTTGTGTATTCAATTAATTTGCTAATAGTAGCTTTTTTGTTGCCGATGCCAATAGGGTAGCAGAATACTGGTTTATCAGTAAAATCTGCAGAAACGAAAACACCATTATCGTCACAAATTCTGTTGTCATAGATTTGTGACCACATATAAATGTTGCCAAAACAATATTCACAACAGTCTGTCTGCTCAGCATCAAAAGCCTTGTGCACCCATTGTGCATCTTCAAGTGTAGGGGAGTGAAACTCCATTATAAAATCTCCTTAACTATATTGAATATAGTATTTCCAATTTCTTCGATTGATAAAGGTTCGCCACCCTCAAAGCATTTAACTACATTCCAACCGAAACGGTCTGCCGCATAAAGGGCAGCCTCACGGCAAGATTTAAGATAATCCACATTTGCTTCATGAACATCTTTTTTAGTTTCTTCACCATTATAACGCTTTGACATAAGACGTTGTGAAATATCAACATCCATATCAAGATAAATAACTGCATCAGGTTTTGGGATTTCCATCATTTCATATTCTGTATGAAAAAGCCAGTCAAGATACTTGTCCCAATCTTCACGAGGGAGTTTAACTGTCTGGTGAACAGCGTTTGAAGTGGTGTAACGGTCAGCAAGAATAAGTGTGCCGTTGTTATAATCGTCACCCCAGATATTTTTATAACTTGCATATCTGTCAACGGCATAAAAAAGTGACGCAGAATAGATATTTACATCTGCAGGGTTACTGCCGAATTCACCATTTAAATACATTTTTACTAAAGTACTTGATTTGTTATCATAATCAGGCAATTTAATCTGTCGAAGTTCAATATTATTGTCTTGTAATTTTGATTTAAGAAGTTCAACTTGTGTTGATTTACCACTTCCGTCAAGACCTTCAATTACTATCATTTTTCTGTTCATAACGCAGTTCTCCAAAATACATAGATATACAGACTATATTATATCAAATCTTTTTTAATAATACAATATTAAATGCAATTAAAATTGATAAAAAATAAACTATTATTGCACAGTACAAATTTTTGTGGTAAACTATAAAAAATAAAAGATTTTCGTAAAAAAGAGGGGTTTTTATGGCATACGATTACAATAAAAGTACAGCGCTCATTATTGGTATGACCGATACTGACGAAAAAGTTACTGCTGCAAGTGGTCGAATTTCAACACAAGAGGGTACAGCCCTTTCTATTTGGGATAAATCACAAGATAAAGAGAAAAATGCAAACCTTATCGGCAAAGTTACTGCATCAGGTCATACAAGTACAGTTGAGCATACATATTTTCAACTTGCTTTTCAGAATGTAACAGCAGTGGTTGAACAGTTCATTATTGAGTTCAGACTTGCTTCATACACAGTTAAGTCAAGAAGATATGTAAACTTTAGTGATGCAGGTTTCTATGTTCCTGAGTTTAATAATGCAGAAATTGAAAAATCATATAAAGAACATATGGGCAAAATGTTCGCGCTTTATGATGAACTTTGCGCTAATGGTGTTCTTCGTGAAGACGCTCGTTTTGTGTTACCGTATTGCCTTTACAGTAATTTCTTCTGTTCAGTAAATGGTCGCGAATTTCTTAATATGCTTACTGCTATGATTTGTGGCAGAGGTGCAAAATATCCTGAAATCAAAAAACTTGGTCTTGAGCTTTACGAACAAGCAAAAGAAAAAGCACCTGGAATTATGTCAAGCTTTAATCCTGACAGAGTAGTTAATGATGTTCCTGACCTTTCATTTATCGATGTGACACCAGAACACACAGAAACTCCTGTTGAACTTTTGGCATATACACCAGATGCTGCAAAATGTGTTGCAAGAAATGCTTTGATTTCAAACAAAAATTATTCAACAGAGCAAATTGAAAATATTATTGCAGACGATAACACAACTGAAAAAATTGTTGAAGCAGTTGTTAAATGTAAGCGCTCAAGAGCGTTGGAATGTGCAAATTATACATTCCGTTTCAACAATGTTTCGCTTTCTTGCATTACTCACTTTGCTCGTCACAGAATACAATCAATTGAAATTCCTGAACTTACAAAAACTGATAGAAGTAAGTTTATTATTCCACCAGTTCTTCGTGATAAGCCTGAACTTTTAGAAAAATATAAAAATGCCTTTAAAGAAACTGCTGAAGAATATGCAAGACTTAAAAATCTTGGTGTGGCAGAAGAACTTTTGGTATATTATCAGCTTTCAGGTAATACACTTGATATTGTAACAACTATGAACGCAAGACAACTTCTCTTGTTTTTAAGACTTCGTTCATGTACTCGTGCTCAATGGGAAATTCAGGAGTATGCAGTAGACGCTCTTATTAAGCTTCGTAAAGTTGCACCATCAATTTTCAAATTCTATGGACCAAGTTGCTTTGTAGGTGCTTGTCCTGAAGGCAGAATGACTTGTGGCAGAGCAGCCGAGATTAAAGAGAAGTTTTCAAATCTTTAATATGAAAATATGAAAAATTCAAGAGCAAAAAACAATGGAAAATCCTTTCTTTTTCCAATAATAGCATTGTTTTCTTTAAGCATTTGTGCAGTGTTGGCGTTGGTGCTTGTGGGTGGCGAAGAAGTAATTTATGAATTACAACAATTAAACTTTGAACCCGATGAAAAAACAGTGTGCATTGACCCTGGTCATGGGGGTAGTAGTTCAGGTGCGGCACTTGGTAACCGCCTTGAAAAAGACGATACTTTGCGTTTGTCACTAATTGTCCGTGATATATTGGCAGAAAGAGGTTACACCGTTGTTATGACTCGTGATGATGATAGCGACGTTTCCCTTGCCGACAGATGCAAAATTGCAAATAAGGCAAGAGCGTCGCTTTTTGTTTCGATTCACAGAAACAGTAGCGCAGCCAAAGACGCTACGGGAATGGAAATGTGGGTGCATTCCACAGGCCCGACTGACGATATGCTTTTAGCCCAGAATATTCTTGATTGTCTTGATAATCTCAAAATAACAAATAGAGGAATACACACAGGCTATCGTGATGGTAAAGATATGAATTATTATATTAATCGTCATACAAAAATGCCGTCAGTGCTTGCTGAAATAGACTTTATTTCAAATAAAAATGATAACAAGAATTATGATGAAAATATAAAAGAATATGCAAAAGCCATAGCAGATGGCATTGAATTAACTCTTAAAGAGATGCACTATTCATAAAAAATAAAAAAATTATTAAAAATCTCTTGACAATTACAACTCGTTGATATATAATTGCTTTTGCTCGTTGGGGAATAGTGTAACGGTAGCACGACAGACTCTGACTCTGTTTGTTGGGGTTCGAATCCCTATTCCCCAGCCATAAAAATAGTCATCACTTCGGTGATGACTATTTTTTTATCCAAGCCGACAGGCTTGGCATATCATCACGCGTTAGCGTGTATATCATCAACACGGCTTTGCCGTGTTGTATCTCATCACACCGTAGGTGTGTATTTTTGATTATATGTCAAAAAATTATTTGCTTATTTATTCTGAACAGTTAGCAACTGATATTGAGTTGCTATGTCAAAATATAAAAGCACCGTCAAACACTATTTTTTTATCTATGAAAATGGTTTGGGATTGGAACCCGAGAATAAAAAAGAGTTCGATGAATTTGAGTTTGGCGAATTGTTTTATAGGTATTTTCTCGGCTCACCTGAAAGGGGAGCTGTCGAGCGAATGCGAGACTGAGGGGTTTGTTTTGTTGGGAGTATAACCCCTCTGTCACTTCGTGACATCTCCCCTTTCAGGGGAGACAAGAAATTAAAAGACCCCTACAAACTCCAATTTGTAACATCATACAGTAAAACACATGAACTTGCTTGAAATCGCTTTTGTTTTATGCTAACATATATTTGAGGTGATTTTATGAAGAAAAACACTTTACGACTTTTACTTATTTTGCTTGGTAGTGTAGTTGCTACTTTTGTTTTCATCTATCTATTTGTCTTTGCTGGAGGATGGAAACTTTTTGAATCAGGTGATGTAATTTTAATTGAGATTGGTGCATCAGTTGTAATTGGCTTATTGTTTGGTGCTCTTCTCGCAGGTATGGACTCAATGGTAAGAGATTATGACAAAAAAATCGCCGAATTAGAAAAGCGCGTTGAAGAGTTAGAGGACAAGAGATGAATAATATGCAAAACTATCCAAATCCTTTCATTCCACAGCGCGCAGACCCATATGTTGTAAAAGGTCCTGATGGATTTTATTATTTCACAGCTTCATACCCTGCATATATGAATGTTGACTCAGGTTATGACAGAATTATTTTAAGAAAAAGCGAAACAGTAATTGGTTTGGCAACTGCACAAGAGCATACAATTTGGTCTGCACATAATGAGGGTGTAATGTCAAAACATATTTGGGCGCCTGAAATCCATTACATTGGTGGCAAATGGTACGTTTTCTTTGCAGCAGGTGAGAAAGAAGCAATATGGAATATTCGTCCATTTGTGCTTGTGTGTGAGGGTCAAGACCCTATAAATGACAAGTGGGTTGAGCTTGGAAAAATGCAGGCAAGTGATGGTGATAATCGTTCTTTTACTGAGTTTTCACTTGATATGACCTATTTTGAAAATAACGGAAAACACTATCTTATCTGGGCAGAAAAACTTGATGATTCTTCACTGTTTATGGCAGAAATTGATGAGAATGAGCCTAATAAACTTATTTCAAAACCAATTCTTCTTACGAAACCTGAATATGATTGGGAATGTGTTCGTTTTCGTGTGAATGAGGGTCCTGCGGTACTTAAAACAGACGATAAAGTTTATGTTTTCTTTTCTGCTTCTGGCACAGGTGCAGAGTATTGTATGGGTA
Source organism: Candidatus Fimenecus sp. (assembly GCA_045613585.1). Lineage (GTDB taxonomy): Bacteria > Bacillota > Clostridia > Oscillospirales > Acutalibacteraceae > Fimenecus. The sequence continues at coordinate 16,971 of JAZLBG010000032.1, forward strand.
TGGTTTATGCCGATAAAAACGCAGATTTAATGGATATAAACAACTGGACAAAATCACCTGTACCCGCATTACAAACTGAAGATTTAACAGACCAGGCAGGTCCAGGTCACAATAGTTTTGTAGTTGACGAAAATGGTGATTTACTCATAGTTTATCACGCTCGTCCATTCTCACATTTCGACAAAGAATGTGGTTCGTATTGTGATGAGCCTCTTTATGACCCATGTCGTCATGCAAGAATTAAATTAGTCACATTTGACAAAAATAATACGCCTATCCTTAAGTAATTTTACTTGACAAAATGTTGTGCTATGGTATAATTAAATCACAACATATAGTTGTTTGCGTAACTGACGGATTTTGTGGGTTACCACAAGGGAACGCAAACTTAATAATGTCGACCGTCTGGGCAATTCAACTTGTTTGTTTAGTTGAATTGTCCTTTTTGTTTTTGATATTTTGCAGGAGGAACACTATGGAACATAAAAACTGGAACGGATTTAAAAAAGGTGTTTGGCAAGACGAAATTAATGTTCGTGATTTCATTCAGACAAACTATAAAGAATATAAAGGTGACCATTCATTCCTTGAGGGTGCAACACCTCGTACTGATGCTATGATGAAAAAAATCAACTCACTTTTTGCGCTTGAAAGACAGTATGGCGGTGTGCTTGATATTGACACAACAAATGCATCTTCACTTACAACTTTTTTGCCAGGTTATATTGATAAGCAAAATGAATTGATTGTTGGCCTTCAGACTAATCGTCCATTAAAGCGTGGCGTAAATCCATTTGGTGGTATCAGAATGGTGCGTCAGGCTTGTGAGGCTTATGGTTATAAACTTAGCGATAAGGTTGAAGAAGAATTTAAATACAGAACAACTCATAATGACGGTGTTTTCCGTGCTTATACTGACGAAATGCGTGCAGCTCGTAAATGCCATGTAATTACAGGTCTTCCTGATGCTTATGGTCGTGGTAGAATTATTGGTGACTATCGTAGAGTTGCTCTTTATGGTGTTGACAAGCTTATTGAAGAAAAGAAAAAAGATAAAGCAGCAAAAGCAAATGGTAATTTCAATACAGACCAAATTCGTCTTTTTGAAGAACTTTATCAGCAGATTGCTTTCTTGGGTTATCTTAAAGAAATGGCAGCATCTTATGGTTATGACATCAGTCAGCCTGCAAAAAATGCTCGTGAAGCAATTCAATGGACATATTTTGCATATCTTGGTGCTATTAAAGAACAGAATGGTGCGGCTATGTCATTAGGTCGTGTCAGCACATTCTTTGATATTTATATTGAACGCGATATTGCAAGAGGAATTCTTGATGAAAAAGGTGCACAAGAGCTTATGGACGATTTCGTTATGAAACTTCGTATGGCTCGTCATCTTAGAACACCTGAATACAACGAGCTTTTCGGTGGCGACCCAATGTGGATTACTGAAGCTCTTGGCGGTATGGGTGAAGACGGCAGAACTCTTGTAACAAAGAACTGTTTCAGAATGCTTAATACTCTTTATACTCTTGGTTCATCACCTGAACCAAATATTACAATTCTTTGGTCAACAAAACTTCCTGAAAATTTCAAGAAGTTCTGTGCAAAGGTTTCAGCTGATACTGACTCAATTCAGTATGAAAATGATGATGTAATGCGTCCTGACTATGGTGATGACTATGCAATAGCATGTTGTGTATCTGCTATGAAAGTTGGTAAACAGATGCAGTTCTTTGGTGCTCGTTGCAACCTTGCAAAGTTGTTGCTTATTGCAATCAATGGTGGTTATGATACAACAAGCAAAATGCATATAGGTCCACAAATGGATGTAATGGATGTTGAAAAACTTGACTTTGAAGCAGTTATGGAACGTTTCCAGATTTACATTGAATGGCTTAGCCACCTTTATGTAAATACGATGAATGTAATTCATTATATGCACGATAAATACGCTTATGAAAAAATTCAGATGGCACTTCATGATACTGATGTTGAACGCTTTATGGCTTTTGGTATTGCAGGTCCTTCAGTAGTCGCAGACTCTTTAAGTGCAATTAAGTTTGCAAATGTTAAACCACTTAAAGACGAAGAAGGCTTTATTACAGAATTCAAAACAGCAGGGGAATTCCCTAAATTTGGTAACGATGATGACCGTGTTGACCTTATTGCAAAAGATATGTCACATCGTGTAATTACTGCACTTCGTCAGACTCCAACTTACAGAAACGCTATTCATACACTTTCTGTTCTTACTATCACATCAAATGTTATGTATGGTAAAAACACAGGCGCAACACCTGATGGCAGAAAGAATGGTGAGCCATTTGCACCAGGTGCTAACCCAATGCATAATCGTGAAGAAAATGGCGCACTTGCATCACTTAACTCTGTTGCAAAAATCAGCTATGAAGATTGCCGCGATGGTATTTCAAACACATTCTCAATCACACCTGAGGCACTTGGTCGTGATGAAGATGAAAGAATAGATAATCTTGTAGCAATTCTTGACGGTTATTTCGCAAAAATGGCACATCACATTAATATTAATGTGCTTAATCGTGAAACACTTATGGATGCTTACGAAAATCCTGAAAAATATCCTAACCTTACAATTCGTGTATCAGGTTATGCAGTAAACTTTAATAAACTTTCAAAAGTACAACAGAAAGAAGTTATCAGTCGTACATTCCATGAGGCAATGTAATTATGAGTATTGTTGGACAAGTCCATTCAATTCAAAGTCTTGGTACTGTTGATGGCCCGGGGCTTCGATTTGTGGTTTTTCTTCAAGGGTGCAATCTTCGTTGCAAATGTTGTCATAATCCAGATACTTGGAGTATGACGGGCGAAAAGCAATTTACTGCAGAAGAAATTATAGAAAAGGCAAAAAAATATCGTGAATACTTCGGTGAAAAGGGTGGAATAACCCTCACTGGTGGTGAGCCACTTTTGCAAGCAGATTTTTGCTATGAAGTATTTAAACTTTGTCACGAAAACGGTATAAACACTTGCCTTGATACATCGGGTAGCATTCTCAATGAAAATATTAAAAATATGCTTACTGAAGTTGACAGAGTGTTGCTTGATATTAAATATACAAACAATGAAGACTATATAGAGAATGTTGGTTGCAGTTTAGAAAAGCCTTTGGAGTTTTTAGAGTATCTTAACGAAAAACAAATTCCAACAACAATAAGACAAGTTATTATTCCAACTGTCAACGATTGTGAAAAAAATATTGACAAACTCAATGGAATTGTGAAAAAATATACTTGTATTGATAAGGTTGAACTTTTACCATTCAAAAAAATCTGTCAAACCAAATATAACAGTATGAAAATAGAGTTTCCTTTTGGTGATAAAGATACACCATCAAAAGAAACAATGAACAAGTTAAATAAATTACTGAAATAAATTCAGGGGGAAAATTATTATGCTTACAGACATTCAAATCGCACAGCAAACACCTTGTTTACCTATCACAGAAATTGCAAAAGGACTTAACATTGAAGTTGACGACCTTGAAATGTATGGCAAATATAAGGCAAAACTTCCACTTTCTCTTAATCAAAAATATGCAGACAGAGAAAACGGAAAACTTATTCTTGTAACTGCTATTAACCCAACTCCTGCAGGTGAGGGTAAAACAACAATTACAGTTGGTCTTGGTCAGGCTATGAATAAAATCGGCAAAAATGCTTGTATTGCACTCCGTGAGCCTTCAATGGGACCTGTTTTCGGTGTTAAAGGCGGTGCAGCAGGTGGCGGATATTCACAGGTTATCCCTATGGAAGATATCAACCTTCATTTCACGGGTGATATGCACGCAATTACAGCGGCTAACAACCTTCTTTGTGCAATTATCGACAACCATATGCAGCAGGGTAACGATTTGAGAATCGACCAGAGAAGAATTCTCTTTAAGCGTTGTCTTGATATGAATGACCGTGCACTTCGTAATGTAATTATCGGTCTTGGTGGTAAAGTAAACGGTATTCCTCGTGAAGACGGATTTATGATTACAGTTGCAAGTGAAATTATGGCTATTCTTTGTCTTGCAACAGATATTGAAGACCTTAAAACAAGACTTGGAAACATCCTTGTTGCATGGACTCTAGATAATACTCCTGTTTATGCAAAGGATTTGAATGCAGTTGGTGCTATGGCTGCACTTTTGAAAGATGCAATCAAACCAAACCTTGTGCAGACACTTGAAAATACACCTGCAATTATGCACGGTGGCCCATTTGCAAATATTGCTCATGGTTGTAACTCTGTTACTGCTACAAAACTTGCACTTAAACTTGCAGATTACTGTATTACAGAAGCAGGCTTCGGTGCTGACCTTGGTGCAGAAAAATTCCTTGATATCAAGTGCCGTTATGCAGGTCTTAAGCCTGAATGTATCGTAGTTGTTGCAACAATTCGTGCTCTTAAATACAATGGTGGCGTTGCTCGTGCAGATTTACAGAATGAAAATGTTGAAGCACTTAAAGCGGGTATCGTAAACCTTAAAACTCATATTGAAAATATGAGAAAATATAATGTGCCAGTAGTTGTTGCAATCAATAAATTCCATACAGATACTGAAGCAGAAATTGCTTATATCAAGGAATTTTGTGAAGAAATGCAAGTGCCTGTATCCCTTGCAGAAGTTTTCGCAAAAGGTGGCGAAGGCGGTATGGACTTAGCAGAAAAGGTTTGCGCAGTTATCGACGAAGGCAAAGCAGATTTCAAGCCACTCTATGACGAAAAGCTTCCAATTAAAGAAAAACTCAACACAATTGCAAAGGAAATTTATCGTGCAGATGGCGTAATCTTCACAGCAGCTGCAGAAAAAGCAATTAAAGATATTGAAGCACTTGGTCAAGATAAACTTCCAATTTGTGTAGCAAAAACACAGTATTCACTTTCAGATGACCCAACAAAGCTTGGCAAACCTGAAAACTTTATGATGACAGTCCGTGAAGTAAAACTCTCAGCGGGTGCAGGTTTCATCGTTTGCCTTACAGGTGACATTATGACAATGCCAGGACTTCCAAAAGTACCTGCAGCATATAAAATTGATGTTGATGCAGACGGTAAAATTGATGGTCTTTTCTAAAAATTGATTCTTTTTACGCAATACCGCGTGTCTTTCGGCTCGCGGTATTTTTATACAGCTTAGCCTCTGACATATTGTCTTGCGAAAAAATAATTCAATTTTGAGTAGGTTCGTGTCTAACGAAAAATTTGCTCAAAAATTAAATTGATTCTTTTTCCACAAAAAAATATATAAAAAAAACCTCCCAATCGGGAGGTTTTTTGTTAGTTATATTTTCTTTAATCTGTCAAGATTCTTAATAAGGTTTGGAATACCCTTAAAGATAACTTTAAGACCCTTACCAAGTTTATCTTCGTGAATAATCATAATAAGACCTTGTGCCATTTCAGGGCTGAAAAGACCGAAACTCATTGAAATAAAGTTCTTGATTGGAAGCTGAGTAGCAACTGCACCAGCCATTGTATCAGCACCAAGAAGTTTAATGAGAAGACGATAAATTCTGCCACCCCATTTGCTGTCTTGTGAATCTTCAATAGTGTTAAGAACTGTAAATGGAGCAGTCTTATCTCTTGTTGATGGTGGTAATTCCTTACCGTAAACAGCCTTGAATGCATCAGCACTTACATTCATAACATCTGCACCATAGTAGCAAGGAGCAGTAGCTTTATAGTCAGGAATTTCAGCTTCAACAGTTGACTCAACATTAATTGTTGCTTCAAGTTTAATATCACGGCTTGATGCACCAACTAAAATCTTAAATTCACCGCTTTCAACGTGCCAATCGTTAATGTTTACATTGTAGTAAGCAAATGCACGTTTGTCGAGAGTGATTTCAACTTCTTTTTCTTCACCTGCTTTTAAGAATACCTTCTTAAAGCCTTTAAGTTCTTTAACAGGACGATAAATTGTGCTTTCAACGTCATTTACATAAAGCTGAGCAACTTCTGCACCGTCAACATCACCTGTGTTCTTAACTTTAAATGAAACTGTAACTGTGTCAGTATCGAGAATTTTATCAGCAGAAACTTTAATGTCACTATATTCAAATGTTGTGTATGAAAGACCAAAACCAAATGGGAATGCAACTTCCTTATTTGCTGTGTCATAGTATTTGTAGCCTACATATACGCTTTCTCTGTGTTCAACAGAAACTGTTGTACCAGGGAAGTAGTTGTAGCTTGAGTTATCAGAAAGTGCTAATGGATATGTTTCGCTAAGTTTACCACTTGGGTTAACGTCACCAAAAAGAATATCACAAACTGCACTGCCACCAGCCTGACCTGTAAGGAACATATTAAGAATTGCAGGAACTTTATCAGCCCAAGGCATTTCGATAGCTGCACCACCTGAAAGTACAACAACTGTGTTAGGATTTGCTTTAAGCACTTCCTCAACAAGCACATTGTGCATTGGTGGAATTGAAAGGTGATGTCTGTCAGCACCTTCTGTTTCATATTCGTCAGTAAGACCAACAAATACTACTGCAACATCTGCATTCTTTGCTGCTTCTTTAGCTTCAAGAATAAGGTTCATTGCTTTCTTTTCTTTGCATTTCTTGAGTTCATAACCTCTTGAGAATGAAAGGTTAATGCCCATATCTTTCATTGTCTGGTATGCATTATCAAGTTTGATTGGGTTAATAAGTGATGAACCTGCGCCCTGATAACGAGGTGTATGTGCCATTTCACCAATAAGAGCAACTTTAGCATCTTTCTTAAGTGGAAGAACATTGTTGTCATTCTTCATAAGAACCATACACTGGCTTGCAATTTCACGAGCAAGCTTATGGTGAGCATCACTGTCATAAGTATATGTACCGCCAAGAACTGGTTCAGCTTTCTTTGTAAGTTCAATAATCTTATCAACTGCTGCATCAAGAACAGCAACATCAAGAGAACCGTCATTTACTGCATCAATAATAAGCTTTGTACCAATACCTGAAGATGTTGGCATTTCGATTTCCTGACCTGCAATAAGTCCAGGAACTCTTTCGTTTTCTGCGCCCCAGTCAGTAATAACAACGCCTTCATAACCCCAATCGTCACGAAGAACATCAGTAAGCAACCATTTGTTTTCAGCAGCATAAGTGCCATTAAGTCTGTTATATGAATTCATTACAGTCCAAGGCTGTGACTTCTTAACTGCAATTTCAAATGGAAGAAGATATGTTTCGCGAAGTGTTCTTTCGTCAACAACCGCATTAACTGTCATACGACGAGTTTCTTGGTTGTTAGCAGCATAGTGTTTAAGAGAAGTACCAATACCCTTACTCTGAACACCATTGATAAACGCTGCAGACATTTCACCTGCAAGAAGACCATCTTCTGAGAAATATTCAAAGTTACGTCCGCAAAGAGGTGAACGTCTAATGTTTGTACCAGGTCCTAAAAGCACATTAACCTGTTCTTTTCTACATTCGTCGCCAAGTGCTTCACCCATTTTGTAGATAAGGTCAGTATCCCATGAGCAAGCAGTAGCAGATGCTGTTGGGAAACAAATTGCAGGTAATCCTTTCAAAACATCTGTGTTTTGCTCAGGGTCACCTTTTTTACGGATACCATGAGGTCCGTCGTTAAGGCTGATTGACTTAATGCCAACTCTTTCTACAGGTTGGCTGTGCCAGTAATCAAGACCATCGCACATACTTGCTTTTTCTTCAAGTGTCATCTGTGCGATAATGTCAGCGTGTTTAAGAGCCATAATTCTTTCTCCTTTTTATAAAGTATAAAATTACTTAACGTTTCTATTATATATCAACACTATCGGTTTCGTCAAATAAAAGTTTTTCAGCCGATACTGTATCAATTGCTTCAATGTTTTTGAGCTTTCTTTGAATGAACAGATTTTTGCGCTCTGCATCTTCCAATGTTTTACCTGCTTCGTCAACTTTTTTCTTTGCTTTTGCAAGTAAATCACCGAATTTTTCATATTGTGCTTTTGCTGCGCCAAGAATTTCGCGTACTTCATTAGCTTTCTCATTAATAGCAATAGTTTTAAAGCCCATTGAAAGAGAATTAAGAAGAGCGGTAATTGTTGAAGGACCTGCAATCATAATGTTATAGTCATTCTGAAGCTTTTCAGGAAGTCCTGTTCTTGAAGATGCAATTTCTGCATAAAGACCTTCAGTTGCAAGGTACATAATTGCAAAAGGTGTAGTGTCAGGCACGTGAATATATTTTGCAATAGATTTTGCTTCACTTACAACTCTCTTTTCAAGTTCATTGCGGGCAACTTTTACTGCATCAGCATCTGCGCGGTCAGCAGCGTCACAAAGTCGCACATAATCTTCCATAGGGAATTTTGAGTCAACTGGTAAGAAAATATCTTTGCCATCTTTGTCGCTTGACGGAATACGAATTGCAAATTCAACGCGGTCAAGTGAGCCAGGTACAGTTGCAAGATTTTTCTCATACATATTAGGTATTGTCTGGTCTAAAATACCTTCTAATTGCACTTCTGCCCAAGTACCACGAGCCTTAACATTTGTAAGTACGCGGTTAAGTGCAGTAACATTTTCAGTAACACCTGTTGAAAGCTTTTGCATTTCACCAAGAGATTTATAAAGATTTTCAAGCTGGTCAGAAACTGTTTTAAACGAAGAATTAAGACGGGTTGTAAGTGTTGCAGTAAGTTTTTCGTCAACAGTAACTCGCATTTCTTCAAGTTTCTTTTCATTAGACTCTTGCATTTTTGTAATTGATGCTTCAAGAGTTTTGTTTTGCTTGTCATTTTGCTCTGCGTTTTTTTCGCTCATAGTAACAAGCATTTCATTCATTTTTTCGCGATGCTCGAAATTACCTTTGTTCATATTGTCAATTCTTGTTGACATATCTTCAAGACTCTTTTTAACGTCTTCACGGATTTCCTTGTTTGAGTTTTGATTTTCAACACGGATTCTGTGAAATTCATCACCCATATTTTTATTTATGTAATCAATTTTTTGTTCTAATGCAATATTGCCACTAGTGTTTTTTGTATTTTTAAGTACAACAAAAAGAATAGCAACAGAAATAATTGAAATAACAATAGAAATAATCAATAAAATATCTGTCATATAAGATTTTCACTCCTATTATGTAAAATATATACCTTATTATACCAAAATAATATAATAAAAGATAGTTTTTTATAAAAATTTTTATGAAAATATAGAACTATTTCTATTTTTTTGTTATACTGTATTTGGTGAATAAAATGATTAAAAGAATTATTGCTCTCTTTTGTGCAGTTATATTGATTTTAACTTGCTTTGCATCTTGCAAAAAAGAGGAAACTACAAATAAATTTTTTGCTTGCGGAATAACTCAGATGCCACAGTATTTTGACCCGCAAATTGCAGAAAGTGTAAGCGAAAAAATGATAGCTATCAATACTTTTGATGGCCTTTTTAAGCTTGATGAAAATAACAAACCACAAAAATGCGCAGTAAAAGATTATAAAGTTTCATCTGATGGTCTTACTTATACTTTTTATCTTCGTGATGATATGCAATATTTCATTTCAGGAGATGTAGAGGATTTTCTCGCAGAAAAAGGTGTATCTATCAATAAAAAAGTTACGGCTTATGATTTTGCTTTTGGAATAATTCGTGGATTACTTCCAGAAACTGATGCGCCAGATTTCTCACTTTTAAGTGTAATTAAAAATGCAGAAAAAATTCATAAAGGTGAAATGAACAGCAGTGAGGCGGGCGTTAGAGTAATTAATGACTATACTCTTGAAATTACTCTTGAAAGAAAAGACGCCAACTTCCTTTATGCACTCACTCAACCTGTGTCATTCCCTTGTAATCAGCAGTTCTTTGAAGTTACTGCAGGCAGATATGGTTTAGACGAAGAATACATAATTTCAAATGGCGGGTTTTATCTTTCTTCAATAAGTGAAGAAAAAAATGTGGTTATTAATAAAAACACAGAGTATACTGGTGCTTTTATGCCAATTCCGTCAGGTGTAGGTTTTTATCTTAATGAAACAACACTTGATATTGCTCAAAAAGTTAACGATGGCACTTATGATGCAGGCTTTTTCTATGAAGATGCCGATAAAGACGAGTTAGGTCGTTCAGTTGTTAAAACAGAGCTTAAAAATGTGGCTTGTTCACTTGTTTTTAATATGGCTGATGAAACTATACAGAATAATGCTTTAAGAACAGGTCTTGTTTCTTGTGTTGATGTTTCTGCTATAACTAAAAATCCGTTAAAAGCAGTGTTGCCATCATATTATGGGGTAGATAACAGTAAAGTTGAAACTGTTTCATATAACATTAAAAATGCGCGAAATAATATGATTAAAGCTTTTGAGGAATTAAATATTAAAACTCTTGATATAGAAATACTTTGCACTTCAAAATATGAAGATACAGCAAAAGCTCTTGTAAACAACTGGCAGAAAAACATTGGTGTTGAGCTTAATGGTATTGTTACAGTCCTTGAAGAAAAAGATTTTAATAAGCGTCTTGCAAGTGATGATTTCCAAGTGGCAATTTCTTCATTGACTGTTGATAGCAATAATCCGACAGAGTTTTTATCAATATTTACAACTGATAACGAAAAGAATATTATGAATTACACTTCTGACGAATTTGACAGACTTGTGAACGATTTAAAAGTGTCACAAACTAGTGAAAAAACAATTTATTGTCAAAGCTACTTGCTTAAAAATGCAGTTATGTTACCGCTTTATGAAGAGACTACAACTTATGCAGTACACAAAGATGTAAGTGGCATTTATTTCAGTGGTGACAGTGAAAATCTTTATTTCTATAAGGGTCAAAAATAATGAAAAAAGGCAAAAGTTTATATATACTGATATCGTGGATTTTGGTGCTGCTATGTATGGGAATTATCTTTTTGTTATCAGCACAAAATGGCGAAGAATCATCAGAATTGAGTGGCTCATTTGTTATGAAGTTGTTGAATTTGTTGGGTATAAATATTGACGAGGGAGTGTTAAGAACAATTGCTCATTGTCTTGAGTTTATGGGACTTTCACTTCTTGTGTTTAATGCAGTATATTCAACGTGGAAAATTAACCTTACTCCTATAATTGCTTTTTTAGGAACAGTAGTTTATGCAATAACTGATGAAATTCATCAAATTTTTGTTCCTGACAGAGCCTTTCAATTCAGTGATATTTTAGTTGATAGCGCAGGTGCTTTGATAGGTGTCACAGTATCTGCTGTAATATTAAAAATTATACTTAAGAAAAGAGGAAATATAAATGGCAATACTTAAACCTTTTAAGGCGGTTAGACCTAAAGACGAATACGCAAGTCAAGTTGGTGCTTTACCTTATGATGTTATGAATTCAGAAGAAGCAAGAGAAATGGTAAAGGGAAAGCCATATTCATTCTTGCATGTTGATAAAGCAGAAGTTGATTTGCCACAGGGCATTGATATTTATTCAGCCGAAGTGTATGAAAAAGCAAAAGAAAATCTTGACGCTTTAAGTGAAAATGGCATTTGCAAGCAAGATGAAAAACCAATGCTCTATATTTATCGCCAAATTATGAATGGCCGTGAGCAAACAGGCATTGTAGGTTGCACCGCAGTTGACGATTACATTGATAATATAATCAAAAAGCACGAATTTACAAGAGCCGATAAAGAGGCAGACCGCATTCGTCACGTTGATACTCTTGATGCCAATACAGGTCCCATTTTCTTGACACATCGCGAAAACAAAACTGTTTCAGACATTACAGAAAACTGGAAAAACACTCACACACCTTGCTATGACTTTGTCAGTGATGATGGTGTTTCACAAACAGTATGGGTAATTGATGACGACACAGTTATTGATACTCTCGTTAAAGAATTCCAAGAAATTCCATATCTTTATATTGCTGATGGTCACCATAGATGCGCTTCTGCAGTGCGCGTAGGTGAGAGAAGACGTGGAGATGGGGAATATGATAAGGATGCAGAATTCAATTTCTTCCTTTCAGTTGTTTTCCCTTGTGACCAGTTGAAAATTATGGATTACAATCGTGTAATGGCTGACCTTAACGGAAATACAAGTGAAGAATTCATTGAAAAACTGGGTGAAAAGTTCATTGTTGAAGAAGCAACTGTGAGCCCATATGCCCCTGAAGAACGCCATACTTTTGGTATGTATCTTGATAATAAGTGGTATAAGGTGACTGCAAAACCAGAGTTTATTAATGAAAATGACCCTGTTGAGTGTCTTGATGTTTCAATACTTCAAAACAACCTTATCACACCAATTCTCAATATTACTGACCCACGAACAGATAAACGAATTGACTTTGTTGGTGGCATTCGTGGTTTGGGTGAACTTGAAAGACGTGTTGCAGAGGGTATGCGCCTTGCATTTGCTATGTATCCTACATCACTTAACGAACTTATGGATATTGCGGATGCAGGTCAGGTTATGCCACCAAAATCAACCTGGTTTGAACCAAAGTTGTTATCAGGTCTTTTCATTCATAAGCTTTCATAATGAACAAATTACCAAAAAGAAAGAGTTTAAGGTTAAAAGAATATGATTATTCTCAAAATGGTTGCTACTTTGTAACTATGTGTGTTAAAGATAAACGCCATTTATTAGCACACTACAAGTCTAAAAAAGAAATTGTAGGGGCGGGTCTCCTGTCAAGAGTATGATTGTATACAACCCAAAAATATTGGGAGCTAACTGGTGACAAAAATGATGTTTTATGGCAACGAGGTTATATTGACCACATAATACGAAATCAAACGGATTTTGAATATCATTGGAACTACATTGAATACAATGCATTAAAAGAATATAATGAGTAGAGCAGGGAAACCTGCTCTTTTTGTTGTCATTTTGCATAAAAATACACAGTTTGTTTTGTGAAATTGTGCCAAAGGTAGAAAGTCAAAAATTTAACGATATTTCATTGACTTTGCTTTTTGTATATAGTAATATATGACAAAACAAGCGATAAATACTTGTGCAAAATATACAAAGAAAAGGCGAATACACTAACAATGGCAAAAATTTTAAAACAAATGAACTTAATCAACTTAATATCTCAAAAAGATGGCGCAAAAAGAATGGCAATAATGTTTATGAGCATTTTGCTTATGGGCTTTGCAGTTTCTGTTTTTTCATATTCTGGAATGGGTGTTGACCCATTTACTGCACTTAATATGAGTGTCAGCGCAAAACTTGGAATGAGTTTTGGATTTTATCAGATGTGCGTAAATGGTGTTGTACTCATATTGGTTGCACTTACTGCACAAAAACTTATAAATATTGGCACAATAGTAAATATGGTTGGCGTTGGTTATGTGTGTGAATTCTTCACAAGCATTTATAATCAGTTTTTACCACAAGAAAATTCTTTTGGTGTAAGACTTGTGCTTATGGCATCAGGCGTATTTCTTTTAAGTCTTTCAGCATCACTTTATTTTAATTGTAACCTTGGTGTTTCACCATATGATGCACTTGGATTTGTAATGGAAGACAAAACAAAACTTAAATACAGATGGTGCAGAGTTGCAACAGACCTTGTGTGTACTGCAATAGCATTTGTTCTTGGTGGCCCAATAGGTATTGGCACAGTGGTTACAGCATTTTTTATGGGACCTGTAATCTCATTCTGTGATAACTCAATTTCAAAGAAAGTGTTAGAGGCAAAATACAAATTCGTTCGCCATTTTACAGTTATCAGATATTACGATTTAAGTTATATTCAAGGTAATCGTGTAGCTTAAAAAGATAAAAATTAATCCCACAGTCCATAATGGATTGTGGGATTTTTTATAACTTATTTGTGTGCATTACAGCTTGCGCAGTTTCCTGTGCAACCACCGAATTCTTTTTTGCCTTCTTCAGTATCTCTGTAATATTGTGTATGAGTATCTCTGTGCTTTGTGTTGTTCCAGATTTCTTCTGCAACAGGTGCCCAGTTGTCAGCATATTCATCACATTTACTACAAAGCTCGTCTGCAGTTTCCTGACGGATTAAGTCAGAAGACTTTGCGCCTGTTTGTTCAATAATCTTGCGAAGTTTTTCGGGATTTTCAAGCATAGGACAAGGACGAAGATGATTATCATTAAATGGCTGATTTTTATAATATGCCATAAATAATGGATTTTGTAATGCTTCAAGTAAAGTGTGTGTGCGAATATTTGAGTCAGAGAAGTGAATGAAAACACAAGGCTCAATATCACCGGCAGAGTTTATGTGGAAATAGTTTCTGCCACCTGCAATACAACCGCCAACATATTCACCATCATTCTGGAAGTCCATAATGAAGATAGGCTTTCCTGTTTTACCATCTCGCATTTTCTTGTTCCAGAAATAAAGTTCTTTTCTCTGCTCAGGTGTAGGAATAAGTTCTTTATCTGCACCATGACCTACAGGCATATAGTTAAAGTTGAGCATAAATTTTGCACCTTTACCAATTGCAAAATCAACAAACTCTTCACTTGTAACTATTGGTAAATTCTTTCTTGTATAGCAAACAGATAAACCAAAAAGACATTTATTTGCTTTTAATAAATCCATAGCCTTAAGTGTAGTTGCATATGCACCTTCACCGCGACGCCAGTCGTTAGAGTTTTCATCGCCCTCAAGGCTTAAAGCAAGTGTAATATTACCACACTCGTTCATAGCCTCGCAAAAAGCCTCATCAACAAGAGTAGCATTTGTGAAAATAAGGAAAATACAATCTTTGTTGTTTCGACAGATTTCAAGCACTTCTTTTTTCTTAATAAGTGGTTCACCACCTGTAAGCCAATAGAAGTGACAACCAAGTTCCTTACCTTGAGTTACAATACTTTGCATTTCTTCAAGACTTAAGTTAAGGTTATGACCATATTCTGCAGACCAACAACCTTTACAGTTAAGATTACATGCAGAAGTAGGGTCAAAAAGAATGTTGAAAGGAATATTACATTTGTATTTTTCGCGGTTCTCACGAACAGCTTTTGTGCCGTATAAACCTGCATCAATACCAAAAGAAAGAAGCATTTGCTTAACAACGTTTCTGTCAACATCATTAAGAATACTCAAAGCAAACTGAGTCCAGACATTATCTTTATCAAGAGCCACTTGTTGAAACTTTTTAAAGTTTTCAGGTGGAAAAATCTTGTTAAAGATAGGCTCAATCTTTTTGCTTAATTTTACAATATTAGCATGTGGGTCTTTGTCAACATATTTAAGTAATCTGTCAAGAGTAATGCCAAGACCCTTCTTTTGAAGATTGTAGACTAATTTCATAATGCTTCCTTTCATAGTTTCGAAAAATCATACATCATATATTTTATTGCAAATTCAAAATAAAGTCAATGTTTTTTATACTATTTTATTATATTTTGCACACTAAAAGAGAAAAATAAACAAAAGGCTGAAATAGTTGAAAAAAACTGTAAAATATGGTATATTTATTTTTAATTATAATATAAGGATGACACTTAATGAATATTAAATCTTATACTGAAATTGCAAAGGGAGTAAAACTACTTTGCATAAATAGTGATAAATTCAAAACTAACTGTATTAAGGTTGATTTTTACTTGCCTATAAATGAGCATTTTGCAGCCCTTAATGTGCTTGCATCTCTTATGGGTCATACCTCAAAAAACTATAATACAGTAAAAACTTTCAACTCAAAAGTTGAGGGTATGTATGACGCTTGTTTTGATGCATCAATTGCAACTATTGGTGAAAAAGTAAGAATGCGCTTTTCAATGGAAGTGCTTGACGATAAATTCTCAATTGATGGTAATGCTATTTCTGAAGAAGCAATAGATTTTCTTGTTGATATTCTCAAAAATCCTAATTGTGATGAAAATGGTTTTGACGAAGATTTTACAGCCCGTGAAATAAGATTTACCCTTGAAAATATTGAAGCGTTAAAAAATGATAAGCGTGCTTATTCTGTTGCTCGTCTTCGTCAGCTTATGTGTAAAGATGAGCCTTATGGAGTTGACCATGAAAAACTTGAAAATGACATAAAATCACTTGATAGTAAAGCACTTCTGACTGCATATAAAAATATGCTTACAGATTCAACTGTTGTAATCACTGCTTGTGGTAGTATTAATGGTGAAATGCTTGCAGAAAAGTTCAAAAGTTTTGCCCAAAATATTGAAAACAGAAATCCTGCAAAATTAGAAACTATTTTTATTACAAAAGCAGATGAAATCCGTTATTTTACTGAAGAGATGGAAGTTAATCAGGCTAAACTTGTAATCGGACTTCGTGCAGGTATGAATGACGCTAACGATAACTATTTTGCATTCCGTGTTATGACTGATATTTTTGGTGGAGGACCATATTCACGACTTTTCCTTAATGTCCGCGAAAAAATGAGCCTTTGCTATTATTGTGGCGCAAGATTACTTCGAGAAAAAGGCATAATTGTTATTCAGAGCGGTATTGAGGAAGAAAATTACGAAAAAGCAGTCAGTGAAATTTTCAATCAGCTTGATGTTATGAAAAAAGGCGAGTTTACAGATGAAGATTTTAATTCTTCAATTATCTCATTGTGTGATGCTTTCAAAGGCGTTGAAGATTCACCTGTTGCAGTATGTAATTTTTATAGTTCGCAAGATTTTGACGATGAAATTGTAAGCGGACCAGAATTTGCAGAAAAAATTTCACAGGTTACCCGTGAGCAAGTTGTTGAAGCTGCAAAAAGAGTGAGCATCGACTCAGTTTATCTTCTTAAAGGGGAGGGTGCAGAAAATGAATAATATTAAAGAAATCAGAAATGAACTTTTAAAAGACAGTTATTTCGAAATTGACCATTCATCTGGTTTTAAGATTTTTGTGTACCCTAAAGAAAATTATTCTTCAACTTATGCAGTTTTTGGCACCAAATATGGTTCAATTGACACTTGCTTTAAAAAAGAGGGCGAAAAAGATTTTACAGAAGTGCCAGAGGGTATTGCACACTTTTTAGAGCATAAGCTTTTTGAAAGTGAAGAGCTTGATGCTTTTGCAAGATATGCAAAAACAGGTGCTAGTGCTAATGCTTACACTTCTTTTGATAAAACTTGTTATCTTTTCCAATGTAGCGGTAATTTTGAAGCATCACTTGAAATCCTTTTAGATTTTGTAAGTAATCCATATTTCACAGAGCAAACAGTACAAAAAGAGCAAGGTATTATAGGTCAAGAAATCAGAATGTATGAAGACGAGCCAGGCTGGGAGTCATTGTTTGTGCTTCTTCGTGCTATGTATCATAATCACCCTGTACGTATTGATATTGCAGGAACAGTTGAGTCAATTAGCCACATTACTGCTGATTTACTTTATGAGTGCTATGACACATTCTATAACCCTGCTAATATGGCACTTGCAGTTGCAGGTAATGTTACAGTCCCACAAGTGTTAGCTATTGCAGATAAAATGCTCAAACCAAAACAGAGTAAAAAAGTTGAGCGCAAATTCCAACTTGAGCCAGAAAGCGTAGTAGAAAAATATGCCGAAAAGCATTTGTCAGTTGCAATGCCTATTTTCGCAATTGGTTTTAAAGAGAATGTTAAGACTCCTGAAAGAAGCTTAAAAGAGTCTATGGAAAGCGGAATTTTACTCGATATTATCGCAGGTCCAACATCTTCACTTTATGAAGATTTGCTTAAAGATAACCTTATAAACACAACTTTTGATACAGAATATTTTGAGGGATATGGCTATTCTGCTCATATTTTTAATGGTGAGAGTAAAGACCCAGAAATCGTTCGTGAAAGAATAAATGCAGAAATCACAAGAGTTATGAGTGAAGGCATTGACCGTGAAGCATTCCAGCGTATTAAGAAAAAGCATTACGGTAGTCTTATAATGGATTTTGACAATATCGACTCAATAAGCAATTCACTTATCAGTGCATATTTCAATGGTGAGGGTCTTTATGACCAGTTAAAACTTCTTGAAAGCATAACAGCAGAAGATATTGATAATCGACTTAAAAACGCATTTAGCATTGAAAATTCTTCAATGTCAGTAATAAAATAGGGTGACAGGAGTAATTGTTATGAAATGGTTAACAGGTTATACAGAAGTCAGTTTTCCAGGACTCGATTTAGATTTGAATGTATATGAAAATCTTGTTGAGTTTACACTTCCTGGTTGGGATATTGACATTACAATTAAATTCTATGGTGTAATAATCGCATTTGGCTTTACACTTGCAGTACTTTTTGGTGGCAGAATGGCTTATAAATGGAAAATGAGCCTTGATAAAATGCTTGATGTTCTCATTTGGGGTACATTAGGTGGTATTGTAGGCGCAAGACTTTATTATGTGATTTTCCAATGGGAAAATTATAAAGGCGACTTACTTTCTATATTCAGAATATGGGAAGGTGGACTTGCCATTTATGGCGGTATTATAGGCGGTCTTGCTGCTGCATATTTTGTATGTAAAAAGGTTGATTTACCATTTTTAAAACTTCTCGATTTAGCAGGTATGAGTTTGCTTATAGGTCAAGGCATTGGCAGATGGGGTAACTTTACAAATCAAGAAGCATTTGGTATAAATACTGATTTGCCTTGGGGTATGACAAGTGAAAAAATTGACGACTACATAAATGCTCATTATAGTAGTTTAGCATCAAGTGGTATTGTTATGGAGTCAGGTAGCCCTGTGCACCCAACATTCCTTTATGAGTCAGTTTGGTGTCTTTTGGGCTTTGTAGTGCTTTATATTGTCTGTAAAAAGTTCCATAAGTTTGACGGACAGTTGATTTTAGGCTACGGCATTATCTATGGTCTTGAAAGAGCAGTAGTGGAAGGACTTCGCACAGATAGTCTTTATATAGGTCAGTCAAATATTCGTATTTCTCAAGTAATTTCATTGGCGCTTGTTGTTTCTTGTGTCTTGTTGACAATTGTGAAAATTATTCAGGCGAAACAAGAAAAAGAAGCAGTTGTTAAAGCTTATAAGGAGAAAAATAATGTATAAGATTATTGATGGTAAAGAAGTTTCTGCATCAGTCAGAAATGAAATAAAAGCAGAAGTAGAAAAACTTCGTGAGCAAGGCAAAAAAACAGGTCTTGCAGTTGTAATTGTAGGTAGTAACCCTGCATCTCGCGTATATGTAAACAATAAGAAAAAAGGTTGCGAAGAAGTGGGAATGGAGTCTTTTGAATATGCACTCCCCGAAGAAACAACAACTGAAGAATTGTTAGAATTAGTCCACAAACTTAACAACGACGACGCAGTTGATGGTATTCTTTGTCAGTTGCCATTACCAAAACAGATTGATGAGAAAAAAGTTCTCAATGCAATTGTGCCACATAAAGATGTTGATGCATTTCACCCAGTAAATACAGGTCATATTATGATTGGTGACCACTCATTTTTACCTTGCACACCTGCAGGCATTATGGAAATGCTTAAATATTACAATATTTCTGTTGAGGGTAAAGAATGTGTAGTAATCGGTAGAAGTAATATTGTAGGTAAGCCTATGGCTATGCTTTTACTTGGTCAGAATGGTACAGTTACAATTTGTCATTCTCGTACAAAGGACCTTGCAGAGGTAACAAAGAGAGCGGATATTCTTGTTGCTGCTGTTGGTATTGCATATTTCGTGAAAGAAGATATGGTTAAAGATGGCGCAGTGGTAATTGATGTTGGTATGAACAGGAACCAAGAGGGCAAACTCTGTGGAGACGTTGATTTTGAAAGTGTAAAAGACAAGTGCTCATTTATTACACCTGTCCCAGGTGGCGTGGGCCCAATGACAATTACAATGTTATTAAAGAACACACTAACCGCATCTAAGGAGCATTTTAATAAATAAAAATATAGGGGACGATATTCAATCGTCCCTTTTCTATGTCAAACTTATCAATGGCTTTGCTACTTTTATTGCAAAAAGTGCAAAAAAACTTGCATTTTTGCAAATATATTGATATTTAATATTTTTTAATATATAATTAAATTAACTTAGGAATAAGAGGTGACACAATATGACTAAAAAAGAATATTTCAAAAGTTTTGTTGCAAATGGTTTTTGTGGATTTGGGAGTTGGTTTATTTTTAATTTTCTGTCTGCAGTTACATATTTTATTACCGAAGTAATTGTAGATACATTAAATTATGAAACAATTAACTCATCACTTTTCATATGCTTAATTCTTTACCTTGTGGTTTGTATTGTGACACTCTTGCCATCTTTCTATTTGGGATTTGTCTTTGTAAAGAAAACGGGAAATGCAATATTAGATTTTGTTTCATTATTGTCAATAAGACTTTTAACAATAATTCTATATGTATGGTTGATAGATTATCATAACTCTATTATCTTTTCAAATTTTTCTCTTGCTACACTCGGAAAATTACTTATTTTTGCTGATAATAATTTTTATTGGTTTTTTGACTCTGAATGGATTTACCTTTTGAATTTAACTCCATTTGTTGTAACATTCATTGGTTTCCAAATAGGCAAACACAGAAGAAAGAAAAAACAAGAAGAAACAAAAGAATAAATGTAGGGGCGATTCACGAATCGCCCTTTTTAATGCTTTCTTCTGATAAGAAAAAATAATGATGACAATTTTATTGAATTGTGGTAAAATATTAATGTGAGAGAAAGAAATTGTTAACGAAATCAGGTGAGAAAATGACACAATTTAATATTACAGGTATGAGCTGTGCAGCTTGTGTTGCCCGTGTTGAAAAAGCAGTTAATGCGGTAGATGGTGTAAATACTTGCTCTGTCAGTTTGCTCACTAATTCAATGGGTGTTGAAGGCTCTGCCAGTGCAAGCGCCATAATTAAAGCGGTTACAGATGCAGGCTATGGTGCAAGTCTTAAAGAGGGCAAAAATGCACCATCAAAAGAAGATGCACTTAAAGATACTGAAACTCCCAAACTCAAAAAACGCTTGTTTTTATCATTAGGCTTTTTAATTGTTTTAATGTATATCTCAATGGGGCATGTAATGTGGGGTTGGTGGTTGCCTATAACTAATCCTATTATCATTGGGGAGTTAGAGTTTGTTTTAAGCCTTGTTATAATGGTAATAAATCGCAATTTCTTTATAAATGGATTTAAAGGATTTATTAAAAAATCACCTAATATGGATACTCTTGTAGCCTTAGGCTCGGGTGTATCGTTTGGTTATAGCGTTTATTTGTTTATAAAAATGATTACTCAAGGCGGTGATATGGCTCATCATTACTTGCATCAGTTTTATTTTGAGTCCGCCGCTATGATTGTAACGCTTATTACAGTTGGCAAAATGCTTGAAGCAAGGTCTAAAGGCAAAACTACAAATGCACTTAAATCCTTAATGAATTTAGCACCAAAAACCGCAACAATTCTTATAGATGGTGTTGAAACGGAAGTGCCAATTGAACAAGTCAAAAAAGGTGATATATTCGTAGTCCGCCCAGGTGAACAAATTTCTGTGGATGGTGTAATTTTAGATGGCCATACCGCAGTTGACGAATCTGCCCTTACGGGAGAAAGTATTCCTGTTGACAAAAATGTAGGGGACAGAGTTTCAGGCGGTACAATAAATCAGTCAGGCTTTATTAAGTGCGAGGCGTTACGAGTTGGCGAGGATACAACCCTTTCACAGATTATAAAAATGGTAAGCGATGCGGCTGCAACAAAAGCACCAATTGCAAAAATTGCCGACAAGGTTTCAGGTGTGTTTGTGCCGATAGTAATCACAATTGCAGTAATTACAATTATTGGTTGGTTAATAGGTGGGCAGAGCGTTGGCTATGCACTTGCACGCGGTATTTCGGTGCTTGTAATCAGTTGCCCTTGTGCTTT
>JAZLBG010000033.1:0-15763 GCA_045613585.1 Candidatus Fimenecus sp.
TTTTATATGCGTTTTCTCGGCTCCCCTTGTCAGGGGAGCTGTCGAGCGAATGCGAGACTGAGGGGTTTGTTTTGTTGGGAGTATAACCCCTCTGTCACTTCGTGACATCTCCCCTTTCAGGGGAGACAAGAATTTGAAAGAACTCGACAAACTCCAATTTATCTAACTTCAATCCATATTAACCACTAACAGACTTGCTGAAAAGCGAGTCTTTTTTATTACCTTAAACTACGCTTGTCATATTTTCAAAGGTTATCTCATACATTTGATTGAAATGCAAAGACGATAAAGGAGCGATAATATGGAATTTAATTCTAATAAAGACTGTGTTTCTGTATGTACCACTGTTTTTCAGTCAAGCGCAGAACATTCTATTGACTGTGATGTAACACTACCCGAATATATGCCTGACATTGTGCGTATTCTTCGTTGTAGTGCAGTGTCAGGGGTACAATCTCACCAAATCAATGGCGACAGAATTGTGGCAGAATGTGAGTGCCTTGTAAAAGTGTTATATATCTGCGAAGAGGGTAAAATCCGTTGTTTTGACCAGATGCTTCATTTTTCAAAACAGATTGAGTTAAAATCTGCTGACACAATTACCAATATATGCGTTGGTGCTAAAACTGATTATGTGAATTACCGAGTTTCTGGGCAAAGAAAGTTTGAAGTGCATGGTGCAGTAACGGTTTTTGCAAAAGCAGATGACAAGAAAAAATGCGAGTTTGTAAATACTGTAACAGGTGGCGCAGTTACTGCAAAATGTGAAAACGACGAAATCTGTGACCTTGTTTCAATTACTGAAAAGACTTTTGCAATTTCTGAAACTGTTGAAACAGGCACATTGTCTGAGCCTATTGGTGCAATTATTTCTCATAGTGCAGTTGCAATTATTGATGAACTTAAAATCATTTCAAATAAAATATTCTTAAAAGGCACTATGACAATTCGTACAACTTTCACTGGTCAAGAAAGTTGCGGGGTACAAACTCTTGAAAACACAATAAGTATAAACCAGATTATTGAGACCCCTGATATTCACGAAAACTGTAGTGTAGATGCACTTCTTTCTGTTGCAAGTCTTGATATCAGACCTCGTTATGACTCTGCCGGTGGCAAAAACCTACTTGACATTTCGGCTACTCTTTCATTTTCTGCTTTAAGCTATTGCGCCCGTCAGATTACTTGTATAAAAGATGCTTATTCAACAAAATATGAGTCTGACCTTAAAAAGTCTATAGTTTATATGCCTACACTCCACGAAAAAATTGACGACACATTTCTTTGTCGTGGTAATGCAGATTTTTCGTCGGGCATATCAAAGGTTTTAAGCTTTAATTGCGGAAACACCACATCTGTTTTTTCAGTTGTTGAAGATGGTATTGTAATTCGTGGTGAAGTAACTGTTGATATTATTTATGAAGATACTAACGGGAACATATCTTTTACACAAAGACAAATTCCTTTTGAATATAAGCGCCCTTTACAATTAAATGATAATGTACTCACCTGCAAGCCCCACTGTGTTGCAGCAGCTTGGAGCTATGTGCTTGTTGAGGGAAATAAAATAGATATTCGCATTGAAATACAAATTAATGGATTTGTATTTTCTGAAAATGAAAAAAGTATTATTACTGAAATCAATGTTGATGAATCAAAGGTCAAAGCAGTTAAAACTGCGTCACTTACTGTATATTTTGCTGAATGTGACGAGTCACTGTGGAATATTGCAGAAAAATACAACACAACAGTTGAAGCAATTATGCGAGAAAATCACTTAACAGGCAATTCTACCGAGAAAAAGTGCAAATTGCTTATTCCAAAGGTGTAAAGGAGGGTTTAATATGAAAAGTTCAAGTATTTATAACGACATTGCAGTGCGTACAGGTGGTGACATTTATATTGGCGTTGTAGGCCCTGTAAGAACAGGCAAATCCACCTTTATTAAAAGATTTATGGACTCTGTTGTAATTCCTAATATGGAAGATGGTGCTGTAAAAGACCGTGCAACTGATGAATTGCCACAATCTTCCGCAGGGCGTACAATTATGACTACCGAGCCTAAATTTATACCTGAAAATGCAGTTAAAATTACACTTCCTGACAATGCAAGCTTTAATGTAAGAATGATTGACTGCGTTGGTTATATTGTGCCAAGTTCTTTAGGGTATATTGAGGGCGACGGGCCACGAATGGTGCATACCCCTTGGTTTGAAAATGAAATACCTTTCAATATGGCGGCAGAAATCGGTACACAAAAGGTAATTACTGAACACTCAACCATTGGTCTTGTGGTTACAACTGACGGCAGTATCAGTGATATTCCACGAGATGAATACGAAGAAGCCGAAGAACGAGTAATTAACGAATTGAAAGAACTTAACAAGCCTTTTGTGGTGCTTCTTAACTGTATGTACCCTAAAGGTGAGTCTGCACAAAAGCTCTGCGATGAGTTATCAGTAAAATACTCTGTACCCGTTATGGCGGTTAACTGTTTAGAGTTAAATGAACAAGAAATAAAAGAGATTATTACACAAATCCTTTTTGAATTCCCCGTTAAAGAAATTGCCATCGACTTACCTTTATGGCTTGTGTCACTCCCTGACGACCATTGGCTTAAAACAGAGGTTGTTAAAAAGGTTTGGGAGTCCATTGAAAATGTAACCTATGTGCGAGATATAAGCGTTATGACTGACTCCCTTTGCAAATGCGACCATATTACAAACGCTCATATAAGCAATATGGATTTAAGCGTTGGCAGTGCATGGCTTTCAGTCCAGATGAATAACGATTTATTCTATAAAATACTCCACGAAACTACGGGAATTTCAATTGACAGTGAGCAAGGGCTACTTTCTTGTATGCAAGAGTTATCTGCAATCAAAAAAGAATATGAGCGTATTAAATCTGCCCTTGACGAAGTAGAAACTACAGGCTATGGAATTGTAATGCCTACCATTGACCAGCTCACCCTTGAAGAGCCCCAAATTGTAAAGCAAGGTGGCAGATATGGTGTACGCCTTTGTGCATCTGCACCGTCAATTCATATGATGCGCGCCGACATTAAAACAGAAGTTGCCCCAATAGTTGGTAGTGAAAGTCAGTCTGAAGAGTTGGTTAAATATCTTCTTGCAGGCTTTGAAGAAGACCCCCATAAAATCTGGGAGTCAAATATTTTTGGCAAATCACTAAACGACCTTGTAAACGAAGGTCTTCGCAACAAACTTTATCATATGCCAACTGACGCCAGAATGAAATTCCAAGAAACGTTAGAGCGGGTAATAAACGAAAGTTGCAACGGACTTTTGTGCATAATTTTATAAATTAAAAAAGGCGAGGTTTTATTTGAACAAGTCCATAAAAAATGGACTATAGAAAAAAGAGCCCTCTTGATGTAGAATAACATCAGGAGGGTTTTGTTATGCCAAGAAGTTATAAACACATAAGTCAATATGAAAATGAAATATTAGAATTAAAGTCACAAGGGTATGGAAGAAAATCGATAGCAAGCAAATTAGGACTTGAAGAAATACAAGTTAAAAACATGTTGTATAGACACAATGTAAAACAACGACAAGTTGAAGCAGGAAAAGCACTTCATAAGAAAGGCAGACCTTGTAGAAGAGACAATGAACTTCCACCATCAATACAACGATTAGATAAACTTGCACAAATGAGATATGTATTGGCAAGCAAGGACAGATATATAAAGCGATTAGAAATGGAAAATGAGTTAATGCGGGATTTTCTCTCGCTCACAGAAAGGAAGTGAGACCATCAATTAAATATCAAGTAATAATGAAGCATAAGGATAAATACACTATCAGTCAAATGTGCAAATTTTTCGGCGTATCAAGAAGTGGATATTACGCGTTCTTCAAGCGAATGTATAGACCAGATAGAGATTTACCCCTAGCAAATATGATAAAAGAATGTCAAAAGCAATCGCATGACACTTATGGGTATCGAAGAGTACATATATGGCTTGAAAGACAAGGTGTGTATCGTAATCCAAAGACTGTGTTAAGAATTATGCAAAAATACAACTTGTTATCGGTTGTTCGTAGAAAAAGATTCAAATATGTATCTGAACATTTACATAAATATCCCAATTTACTTAACAGAGAATTCAATGCCGTCAGACCTAATCAAAAATGGGTTACTGATATATCATACATACCAACAGAAGAAGGTGTTTGTTATCTATCGGTAATTCGAGACCTTTATAATAATAGTATTGTTGCCCATCATATTTCAAAAGATATGACTGTAAAATTAGTTCTTGACACAATCAACAAAGCCATGCAAAAAGAAACGGTCACTGCAGAGTTGCAGCTCCACAGTGACCAAGGCGCACAATATATCTCACACGAATATTTTACGCTAACTAAATCATACGGCATAACTCCTTCAATGTCAAGACGAGGAAATCCGTATGATAATGCTATGGCAGAAAATTTCTTTTCAATTCTAAAAACAGAATGTATCCATCGCACTAAAATTGCTGGATATGAGGAGGCTAGCCTCCTCATATCCGAATACATTAACTTTTACAACAATTATCGTATTCAAACAAAAACAAAACTGACTCCGTTAGAAAAACGAAATCAGTTTGTTGCTTAAAATTTAATTTTCTACACCAAGTAGGCTTTTTTGTACTGTCTGCATAACTTGGGGCAGTTCAGTAACCTCAAGGCTTTATTTTATTGGTCTAAAACCATTTTTAGAATTGCACGGGAATCAGCAATTGAAACTTCACCATCACCATTTATATCAGCAGCAAGTGTTTGTAGCATATCTAATTCTACATCACCTAAAACTGCTTTCAAAACTAAACGTGCATCAACAATAGAAATTTCATTATCACCATTTACATCACATAAAATGTAGTTAAGCTCTGCACTATTAATTAAATCTTTTATTTGCTTAACATATTCGTCTAATAACGCCTGTTGTGCTAACGAATATTGAGTAACATCTATCTGGAATAATGCATCAACTTCGTCAAACTCGCCTTCTTTATAAAGCGTTTTATCTATTTGCTGATATACTTCATATAACTCATAAAATTCGGTATAATCTGCATCCTTATATTCTGGTGCATTTACAATTGCTTTTGTAGTAACAGTATCAACACTTATGCCGTCGTTACTTGTAATTACACAATAATATGCTTCTGCTTTATCATCACGAGAAGGTTTATAATAGCAATGTATTGCGCCTTCAATAGGAACACCATTCTCATTTGAAATAGAATCATTTTTATACCATTGATATGTACAATTAAAGCCTTGTGCATAAACAAAAACAAATCCTGATTCAGCATCAACATTATCGTTAGGTTCATAAATAATTGCGGGAACAGCAAAAAATTCCTTGTTATTTTCACTTGCAATTTCTTCTGCATATGTTCCCTTATGTCCATAAACCTTAAAATCAGTTGATGGGATTGATGTGATTTTTTCTAAAGTGCTTGGAACAGTAAAATTTACAAGGGTATCTGGCAAACTTTTAATAGTTTCAACACAGTCAAATTTAAGATGTTGAACAGAGGAACCGGCAAATGCATTCTTCACAACAACCTTTGTTGATGGCAAATACAACACACTCAACTGAGAACAACCATTAAAAGTGTTGCTGTTCAACTGTTCGAGTTTTGGTAAAGAAACAAATTTTAATGATGAGCAATTCTGGAACACATAAGCCCCTGTTGAATTTACATTAGGGAAGCTCACACCTTTAAGGCTTGTATTATCAGCAAATGCATAGTTCCCTATTTCTTCAATGTTCTCTATGATTATTCTTTCTAAACCTGTGTTTCTGAACGCATTTGCAGATATTTTGGTTGCAGAACTAACATCAATTGTTTTTAATGCAATACAGTCACGGAAAGTACCTATATTTATATTTTCAACAGATGTTAATATTGCAGTTTCAAGCTTATCGCATCCATTAAACACGTTACTACCTAAGTCGGTAACGCTTTCTAAATGTATTTCTTTAATTCCAGATTCTGAAAAAGCATAGTCACCAATACCTTCAAGTGTTGGAAAATCGACAGAAACAAGATTTTCACAACCTATAAAAGCTTGCGCACCAAGAATACTAACTGATGAACCACTAATACTTTCGAGTTTTTTGCAATCTTTAAAAGCAATTGATTTTATTGTACTTACAGTTTCAGGTAAAATAACTTTTTTAATAAATGAATTTTCTTTAAAAGCACCTGAGGCAATTCCGTTAACAACTTTACCTTGAACAATTTCAGGTATAACTAATTCCTCATTTGAGCCGTAATAATCAGTAATTTCACCTGATGCATTTATTTCAAAATCCTGTTCTTCTGAATCGGTGTGTCGTTCATATTCAGCTGTAACTATTGAGCTTGGATTTGCGCCTTTACCGATTGCAACAGCTGCAATTTTTGTATTAGTTGTAATTTTAATTGGAGATGTATATTCGTTTCCATCAAACAAACCACCTGCTGCTAAATTACCTTCATTATAAATAATATAATATATAGTTGCATCTTTGTCAGGGCAAGAAATAGAAACATTAAATGGTTCTGTAAATGTACAACTGTCAACGCTGAATACCGGGTCAGCTGTTGTAGGCTTACCATCAAGTAAATATTCAAGATACAGCAAACCTGCACCATAATAGTTATGATTTTCTAACTCACTCATTGCAATTGCATAATCTTTAATCATTTCTTCACATTCATCTGCAGGTTTATCAAGAAAAACTGTTTGCAAAATAGCAAGACCCGCAGAAACCTGTGGAGCTGACATTGATGTACCACTCATTGAAGTGTATGTATTATTCAGGTAACAGCTTTTAATATTTTGACCTGGAGCTGCTATATCAATTGTGCTATCATAGTTTGAAAAACTTGCCAGTTTATCATTTTTATCAGTAGCACTAACAGTAATGGCAGAGTCTATACAAGCTGGTGTTATATAAACATTATCAAGGTCTACGCCCTTATTACCCGCAGCTGCAACAACATTAACATCATTTGCAACAGCATTATTCACAGAATCAATCATCGTTTGACTTTTATTCTGTGCTGCAAGGCTCATATTGATAATATCAGCACCGTCCGCAACTGCCAAATCAACTGCAACTGCAATACTACTTAATGACCCGTTACCCATATCATTCAATACTTTATATGGTTTAATTTTAACATTATCTAATGTATTTCCTACAATAATGCCTGTAACGTGAGTGCCATGTCCATAATCATCTTCAACACTATTTCTCTCACCTGAAGAACTACCATTATAATCTGAATAAACAAGTCTGTTTTCAAAATATTCATGGTCAGTATCAACACCACTATCAATAACAGCAACTAAAACATAGTCATCATTTATCATTTCTTTAAGTTTTTCTTCAATGCTAGAAAAACCTATTTTTTCTGATACCCATTCAATTGCTTCTGCAGTAGCATCATCCCAGTCAGAAATATAACCATCAACATTAATTTCTGGCACTTCAACATCGTCTTGTGCACTCAAAATAATATCAGGTTCAACATAGTCAATATAATCACAACTAAGATAATATTTATATGCTAGTTTTGTAGCTAAGACGCTATTATACTGTAAAATATAAAGGTTGTTGTAACCACTAACACAATCAATTGCGCCTTTATAATCAATTGATTTTTTTGATTTAACAATTAATCTTTGAGTTTCAAAGGCATCATCAGAAAATCCCGAATATTCTATTTCTGAAGAACCATAAAAAACATCATTCTTAATGATTTCATCTTCAATTTTTTCTTCTATCTCGCTTTCATTTGTATCAACAACATTTTCGCGAACCATTTCAGATAATTCATTTGCAAAATTATAAAGGTTTTTCTTATCATTCTCTTGTGCAAATGCATAAAAGCCTTGAGAAACAGATAAAAACGCCATAAGTATTGATAATACAACAGATAAAAGTCTTTTCATTTGCACACCTCCAAATTAAAATATCAACACAACGTATATTATAAAACATAGTGTATTTGATTTCAATAGGTTTCGCTATTATAGGACACATACTTATAATCTGTCTATAAACGGGAATAATCCGTATCTCATTGTATGAAATACGGACTATTTTTTTAATAATAGAAATATTTATAGAATATTGGATAATCATTCAGAAGATGTTGAAGAGTTGTGCGCTTATTTGAACCCGGGTCATTAATTGTGAAACCTGATGCAGTTAATGTATCGTTACCATTATAACCAGTAATAATAACCCAATGCTGTGAGCCATTTGATTTCTTTGCGCCCAACATTACAGGTTTACCCTCTTTAAGTTTTTGATATATCTTTTGAAGATAATTAGTACTGCTTGTAACTGCAATATAATTTGACGGCCAATACACATTACCCGAAGAAGAATAATTTAATTTTTTAGACATAGCATCGGGATAAATGGTAGTTCCTATACGATAGGATTCCATCATAGCGATTGCGGTTGTTGCACAACCGATTTTGCCAATTGTTTTACCCGAATTACCAATAATAACATTTGCCCATCGGGAATCGGTTTGTTTGTAACTTGGTACTTTCAAGGCTACTTTTGAGTAACCAGATGGTGTTGAAGTTGTTGATAAATATTGACTGCTTACAAATCCTGTTTTAGCGCCATTATAGAGAATTTTACTCCAACCATTTAAAGTTGAAAGCACAATAACAATTTCACCTTTTGGTAAGCTATCTTTTATACCGTAGTTTACTCCCCCACCACTTCGCACATTAAGTGATGTTGAATTTGTTTTAACTGTTGCAGTTTTACCTGAATCAGCTTTAATATAGCTCTTATAACAATAGCCGTATTTACCATCTGCATACTCTACATAATACCAATTTCCTGACTGAGAAATTAATGTTACATATGAGCCTTTCGAGAGTGATGTGAGTATGACACTACTTGTTGATGCAG
Source organism: Candidatus Fimenecus sp. (assembly GCA_045613585.1). Taxonomy (GTDB): domain Bacteria; phylum Bacillota; class Clostridia; order Oscillospirales; family Acutalibacteraceae; genus Fimenecus. The sequence goes on from JAZLBG010000033.1 coordinate 8,950, forward strand.
ACTTTCGCACATTGAGTTTTCCGCTTGAAACTGTCACAACTCCCGCTTGAGAAGTAAGTGTTGCGCCATAAGATTTTATAGGCATTATAAAGATTGATAAAGTAATAATTAATGTTAATAAAATTGATAATAACTTTTTCATAGTCACCTCGTCTTTCTGCATATATGCATGTATATTTTAACAGAGGTTTTTATAGTTGTTAATACTCCAAATCTTGTTAAAGAAATATATGGATTTTCTATTGCAATAAATCACGTATCATTATATAATTTACCTATATTATATTATTTTGAAAGGGACTATTATGCATTTATTAAAAGTTGACAAATCACATTATGTAGGACAGGCTGACCCATATATTCTTAAAAGTAATGGTAGATATTATATTTATGTTACTGGACATGATGCTATTTACGCTTACCATTCAGACAATCTTTTTGACGGATGGGAATACCACGGCAAGGTAATGACAATGGAAGGTCACGACTCATTCTGGGCACCAAGCGTCATTGAATTGGACGGAAAATTCTACATGTACAATTCAATTGAAATCTACAACGACACACCTGACAAGGGTGGTCACAGAGGTGCTATGCACGTATCTGTTGCAGACAATCCACTTGGACCATTCACAGGCACAAAGCAGATTTTACATCCATTTTCAATTGACTCACATATTGTGCAAAACGAGGCAGGACTTTTCCTTTTCTACTCTGCTAACCGATTTGAGGGTGAAAGAATAGGTACTTGCATTTATGTTGACAAGATGCTTGACCCATTCACTCCTGCAGGAAATCCTGTTTTAGTTGTTGAGCCAACACTTGACGAGGATATTTACTGCCGTGACAGATATAAAAAAGGTCAGCATTGGCACACAATTGAGGGCGCTTTCTACTTTAAAGAGGGTGACTGGCAGTATCTTATGTATTCAGGTAACTGCTTTGAACAGCCTACATATTACATTGGATACGCAAGAGCAAAAACTGACGAAACAGACCTTACAAAAATTAAATTTGAAAAATATCCTGATGATACTACCTATTTCCCAGTCCTTAAAGCAAACGAGTTTGAGGAAGGCACAGGTCACCATTCAATGATTAATGAAGACGGTCAATGGTATGCAATTTATCACGCACGTGACTATGACGACGGACTTAACGCAAGTGCTTTTGATGCAAGAAACGCAAGAATTTGCAAGTTGAATGTGGAAGACGGAATCATCACAGCAGAAAGATATAAAGACCATATATAAAAAGTGAAAGCAGTAGGTTAAATCCTACTGCTTTTTGTTGACAAGATAATCTGCATTTGTTAAAATAATCAAGTAATTTTTTGGAGATGTACCCAAGTGGTTGAAGGGTCCGCACTCGAAATGCGGTAGGTCGTGAATAGCGGCGCAAGAGTTCAAATCTCTTCATCTCCGCCAAAATGACCTTTCAATAATGAAAGGTCATTTACTTTAGGTGGTTTAATATGATTAAAGCTAAAGAGTTTATTAAAAATGAAATTGTGCTGATATTATCTTTTGTTTTGGCAGTAATTTCGGCATTTTTTGTTACTCCAAATAAAGAATATGTTGAATACATTGATTTTAAGACACTAGGTTTATTGTTTTGTCTTATGGCTGTTATGGCTGGACTTAACAATATGGGCGTATTCAAATTCATTGCAGAAAAGATGCTTTCAAAGGTGAAAAGCGTTTCAAGTCTTACACTTATATTAGGGTTACTTTGTTTCTTTTCGTCAATGATAATTACTAATGATGTGGCACTTATCACATTTGTTCCATTCACGATTACTGCTTTGAAATTATCAAACAAAACAGATAAACTTATATGGATTGTGGCTATAGAAACGATTGCTGCAAATCTTGGAAGTATGCTAACTCCTATTGGAAATCCGCAAAATTTATACTTATTCTCTGCTTTTAATATGAGTCTGAGCGACTTTTTAGTTACTATACTCCCCTATGCTTTTTTATCACTTATTCTTGTAATTATATCGTGTTTTATAACAGGCAAAGGTGAAATTAGTTCTGCTTCATCAGATAATAAATATAAATTTTCAAAAATTCATATATGGATTTTCATATCATTATTTGTACTTTCGTTGCTAACTGTTTTCCGCATTATTCCTTGCATTATTACTGTTATTATTACAATTATTACTCTTTTGATTGCTGACAGAAAAACAATATTTAAAATTGACTATAGTTTGCTTTTCACTTTTATTTTTCTATTCATATTCATTGGTAATCTTGGCGAAATCACGCCAATAAGTGACTTTTTAAAAAATATTGTTAATGGTAACGAAGTTGTTGTAGGGGTAATTTCAAGTCAAGTTTTTTCAAATGTTCCCGCTGCAATTCTGCTTTCGAAATTTACCGAAAATGCACACGCTTTGCTTATTGGTGTAAATCTTGGTGGGCTTGGCACTTTAATTGCATCTATGGCAAGTTTGATTTCATTTAAATTTGTGGCAAAAGAAAAAGTCAATATGGTTCAATATATACTGACTTTTACTGTTGTAAACATTGTTTTTCTGATATTCAATTTAGGATTATGGTTAATTATTAGATAGAAAAAAGGAGTACTCAATTGAGTACTCCTTTAATTATATATGTTTATTTATGATAACGAAGTGAGCAGATGTCGTCACCTTTTGCAATACATTTTGGCAAGTCAAGGACTGCGCCATACTGCTCACCTATTCCGTGGTCACCACACATTGCAATATCGCAAAGAGTTGCTATTTCTTCATCAGTACAACCTGCTTTTTGCCATGCTTTTACAAGTGGGCAATAATGGAAATCAATTGAAAGTTTATCGTCTGTGCTTTCAAGAATTTTCATTTCAAATACCATCTGTGCAGGTTTTGTAAAAAGAGTTTTGCGAAGACCTACAAGACTATCTGTTTTGCCTTTTTTTACAAGGTTTTCACCATGTGTAAGTCCACAACGCTTAATTGCAGCGCTGCCGAAATCCCACCAATCAAGTCCACGCTTACCTGCTTCGTCACAAAGAAGATAAAGCCAATATGCACGGTGTTCAAGCTGTTCACGAACAGCAACGATTAATGGATTTTTGCTTTTTGCTTCATTTTTTACTTTACTCATTTTTATCCTTCTTTTACAAATTATTTTTTCTGTCCGTAATAAGCATTTGCCCCATGTTTACGAAGATAATGTTTATCAAGGAGTTCCTGTTGCATTGTAGGAATCTGTGGATTCATCATAATATTATGCCACGCCATAAATGCAAGTTCTTCAAGCACTACCGCATTATGAACTGCATTGTGAGGGTCTGTACCCCAAGTAAATGGGCCATGGCTATGAACAAGAACTGCAGGAATATCATTAGGCTCTTTATCATTAAATGTTTCAATAATAACATTACCTGTTTCAAGTTCATATTTACCGCCGATTTCTTCTGGAGTCATTTTGCGAGTACAAGGAATTTCACCATAGAAATAGTCAGCATGAGTAGTACCAAGCGCAGGGATACCCTTTCCTGCTTGTGCAAATGTTGTTGCCCAACGAGAATGAGTATGAACCACACCTTTGATATCAGGGAATGCATTATAAAGAGCTACGTGAGTGTCAGTATCAGATGACGGATTTAAATCACCCTCAACTTTTTTACCAGTTTTAAGGTCAACAACAACCATATCTTCCGGCTTCATTGTGTCATATTCAACACCTGATGGCTTAATTACCATTAAGCCTTTTTCTCTATCAACACCTGAAACATTACCCCAAGTAAATGTTATAAGTCCATATTTTGGCAAAAGCATATTTGCCTCATAAACTTCATTCTTTAATTGTTCAAGCATAAAGACACTCCTTATTTAAGCTTCCAAGCAAGGTCAGCAAGGAATAAATCCTTTTCAAGACCTGCAACTGTTGTATCTTTATTGATGTGAACAAATTCAATATCCATCATATTTGCCCAATCCTTCATCTGCTCTGCAGTTACATCATAGCTGAGTACTGTATGATGAGCGCCACCTGCTGTAATCCAGCATTCGATACCTGTTTCGAGGTCTGGCATTGCTCTCCACATCACACGAGCAACAGGAAGATTTGGCATTTCCATAATTGGTTTAACACATTCAATATCCTGACAGATAAGACGAAGACGACCGCCCATATCAACAAGAGAAACAACAATAGCACTACCTGCTTTGCCTTCAAAAACAAGACGAGCAGGGTCTTTTTCATTCATACCGATTCCAAGGTGATGTGTTTCAATTCTTGGCTTATCAGCTGCCATTGATGGGCAAACTTCAAGCATATGAGCGCCAAGGCTATATTCTTCACCCTCAACAAGGTGGTATGTATAGTCTTCCATAAAGCCTGTACCGCCATTTTTGCCTTCTGCCATAGCCTTCATAATAGCAGTCATTGCAGCAACTTTCCAGTCACCCTCACCACCATAGCCATAGCCCTGAGCCATCAAGTGTTGGCTTGCAAGACCAGGAAGCTGTTCCATACCATAAAGGTCCTGGAATGTGTTTGAGAATGCCATACAGCCTTCACTGTCAAGCATTTTCTTCATTGCGATTTCTTCACGAGCCTGATAACGGATTGCTTCTACGTTATCTGTTGCAAAATCATATTCTGCCTTATATATACCCATTAAAGCATCAATTTCAGCATCTGTTACTTCATTCATAACCTTTACAAGGTCACCAACTGCCCAAGTGTTAACCTGCCAGCCGAGTTTTGCCTGAACTTCTACTTTATCGCCTTCTGTAACAGCTACTTCACGCATATTGTCACCAAAACGCATAACTTTAAGTTCTTTACTTACAGCAACACCAACCGCTGAACGCATCCAATCACCAAGACGAGTGCGAACTGAATCCTTTGTCCAATGACCTGCAATAACCTTACGAGGCATACGAAGTCTTGCTGCAATAAATCCGTGTTCACGGTCACCGTGAGCAGCCTGATTAAGGTTCATAAAGTCCATATCAATTTCATTGTTAGGAATTTCTGTATTATACTGTGTTGCAAGGTGACAATATGGTTTCTGTAAATCTACAAAACCATTAATCCACATTTTTGATGGGCTGAATGTATGACACCAAGTAATGATACCTGCACACTTTTTGTCATAGTTTGCTTCTCTTACAACATCTGTGATTTCTTTATTTGTTTTTGCAGTTACTTTGTAAACAACTTTGCAAGGAAGAGTGCCTGATGCATTAAGTTCATCAACCATTTCCTGCGCACGAGCTGCAACAGTTTCCAAAACTTCAGGACCATAAAGGAACTGACTACCAACTACAAACCAAAATTCATAATTTTTAAGACTCATAATATTTTTCTCCTTATTTTAAGTTAGCAATAGCAGCCTTTTCAACTGCAACTGCTGACTCATATCTCTTAATGTATTCATTGAAGCCGTCAACATCTGCCTTGTCAGGCTCAATAACACTTGCTTTATAATCTGCGAAAACCTTATTTTCAAGATAATCCTCAAGTGGCTCGTTTTCCTTATTTACCATATATGCTGCAAGGAGTGCTATACCCCAAGCACCACCCTCACCTGCTGTTTCCATAACTGCAACAGGAGTATTAAGTGCACCTGCCATAAGTTTCTGTCCTACAACTGGAGTTTTGAAAAGTCCACCATGACCTAAAAGCTTTTCAATCTGAACATTTTCTTTGTCAAAGAGAATGTTCATACCAAGACGAAGTGTTGCCATTGTGCCATAAAGCTGTGCTCTCATAAAGTTTGCAAGGCTGAATTTAGTATCAGGCATTCTAACAAGTAATGGTCTGCCTTCTGCAGTATCCGTCACAGGCTCACCTGAATAGTAGTTAAAGCTGATGATACCGTTACAATCTGCATCACCCTTAAGTGCTTCAGCATAAAGCATATCATAAAGTGCAGGTTTATTAACTTCAACACCTGAATTAGCAAGTACTTCTGCAAAAAGTTTTACATAAGCATCCAAATCAGATGTACAAGTATTACAATGCACCATAGCAACAGGTTTACCCGTTGGAGTTGTAACCATATCAATTTCTGTATAAACATCTGAAAGTGCTTTATCAAGTACAATCATACCAAAAATTGATGTACCCGCTGAAATATTACCTGTTTTTGCTGCAACGCTATTTGTTGCAACCATACCTGTACCTGCATCACCTTCAGGAGGGCAAAGCGGACAACCTGATTCCAACTCACCTGTTGGGTCAAGAAGTAATGCACCATCTTTTGAAAGTGTACCCGCATTATCACCTGCAAGTAAAATCTTTGGAAGAATATCAAGTAAATTAAATGAATATCCCTTTGCTTTTATAAGTTCATCGAACTGTTCAACCATTTTTTCATCATAGCAATTCTTTGTGCTATCAATCGGGAACATACCTGCTGCTTCACCGATACCGATTACCTTTTCACCTGTGAGCATCCAATGAACATAACCCTCAAGTGTTGTAAGGAAATCAATCTGTGGAAGATGGTCTTCACCATTTAAAATTGCCTGATACAAATGAGCAATACTCCAACGCTGTGGAATATTGAATTTAAATAATTCAGTAAGCTCTTGTGCAGCCTGTTCAGTAATTGTATTTCTCCAAGTTCTGAATTCTGCCAACTGTTTTCCTTCCTTTGAAAATGGAAGATAGCCGTGCATCATAGCAGAAAAACCCATTGATTTTACTTTTGTGAGCTTAACTCCGTATTTTTCAAGAACTTCATCCTTAAGATTTTTATAAGCATCCTGAAGTCCTGTCCACACATCGTCCATATGATATGTCCAGACACCGTTTTCAAAACGATTTTCCCATCCGTGTGAACC
>JAZLBG010000034.1:0-1321 GCA_045613585.1 Candidatus Fimenecus sp.
GTTTTGTGTATATTAGCAGTGAGAAAGAGAAAGTGGCATTTCAACAACCTTGTTTTTCATTGTCAAAGTAATTTTGCTGTAAAAAGCATTATTACACATGAAAAATAATTATCAAGAATTTTTCCTTTCGAGCAATCCAAAGGAAATTGAACAAGCGAAAAAGAAGCGCAGTGCATTAATATCACTTTTCCCAAAAATATTAGGAGAGAAAGATGAGACAACATATGTACTGCTAAACGAAGAGAAGCCAAAACAAAGTGTATTTTTTGAAGACAAGACAACCGGTATACTCAATTCGGGAGTTGCATCTAACGAAAGCAAGGCTCCCAAAGAGCAACAGGATAAACAGACACTGAAAGTACCGGGCTTCAATGACGGTAAATCGGAAACGCCGTTTACAAACTACAACCCGGAGCAAAAGAATATTTTTAGCGGTTTGTTTAACCCGAAGCCACAAGCAAACGAACGTAAACCTGTACATGATACCAAGGTTGCACCGGCAGCAAATGACAGCCTGAAAATTGACAGCACAAGAGCAAATGCCCACCCGGGTTCAACATTGAGTACAAACACCGCACACAATAGAATCGCAGACAACAACACTGCTGAAATTAATGACACAACACAGAGTAACAATACATTAAAATTACTTTATTTACCCACAAAAGCCAGATACACACTTCAAGTAAATGAACTAAAAGCCCAATTACCCAAAGGAGTGCAGAATGTATTGAATGAATTAGGAACTGAAATCAGAGTAGGAGATGAACTGCACACACTCGATAAAGACAGTGTCAGTACCTACAGAAACGGAATATACAATGCAAACAAAATCACATTGGACAGCAAGCATGTCAATTATGAAACACTATTTGCAGAAGCAATGCATGCCGTACAGGATTATTTAGGTATATTAGGCTACTCGAATGCCGAATTTCAAGAGCATGTAGCCAAAGACATGTACTTCAAACACATTGGAGCAGGGCGCGCAATCTCCACCACTTGGGATGAAGATAATAAGTTCAGTGATTTTATGAAGAATAGTTTTACAAGTGAAACCAATGACACTATAGACATAAATAGATTTTTGGAAGAAGTACCCAATCAGATTGAAGGTTTCAAAGAACGATACAAGAATTACCCAAAATACTCTTCGAACTTCAAGGACGATTTCAACTATAACTGGATAGATTTGTTCAACATTTTAGGCATACCTCTAAAATTCAAATAATTATGATTAGAAAAGGATTTATACTTCTGCTTTTATTATTGCAATACACCATTTATGGCTATGCAAACAACTCTTTTTACACAGAAGAGA
>JAZLBG010000035.1:0-2778 GCA_045613585.1 Candidatus Fimenecus sp.
ATTATCTGCCGTTCTGTAAAGAAAAGCTCTCGGATTTTCAAAGCTTTCACCTGATTTAAGTTTCTTATAAAATAAGGTGAAGGCTTCCTGCACGCAGTCGTCTGCTTCTTCACGGTTTCCCGAAAGCCTTGCAAGGCAGTAGTTAAAAAGTTTTATGCGATGCTCTGCATAGCACTCTTCAAAAAGCTTATTCAATTGTTTTTCACTTTTCACTGCTTCACCCCCATCAAGAAAATGACCACTTTCTTTAGCTTTCATTATGTAGTCAGCTTAAATCAAAAATGTAACAAAAATTTTTTATTAATTTCCTAACATAATATTATCATACTTTTCTATGCTGGGCAAATTGGAAAAGATTTGAAAAAAATTGATATATGTTATTATGTTAAATAGTTTAAATTCAATAATATAAGGTTTTCAGTTCTCTATGTAGTTTTTTGCTTGTATATTCCGTTATTTTGTCACAGATCTTTTCACCCCATCATTAAGGTATGTTTTATCAAACCTTGCATCCAGGTAGCCTTGCAGGATGGTGGAGTAATAATATGCACTCGGCTTTCCAAGTGGTCTGCCGGGATTCATTACATACATCATAACTTGTGTTTTGCTGTTGTTGATTTTAACTGTTACATATTCCTTTCTGTAAAGTCGTGGATAACCTTCATAGATATCCAGGCTTTCTTCATCTTTGTCAAAGATTTCCCAAATCATAACAGGTACTCGGTCATTTTCTGATGGCTCAACTGTTGCAACTGCATTTCCGTTGTGACCACGGAATGTGAGTTTGTAGTGTTCCAGATAGGTAGTTGCTACTACTCTTGCTGTAGGGCATCTGTAAGCCATTTGTTGTAGGCTCAGGTTTGAACCATAAGCTAAATAAAGTTTTGACATAAAATACTTCCTCTCTTAATAAAAAATATATTTAGTTAGGTGGTTTTTAAGCCACTGTACCATTTCTCCAAGCTGCTGAACCGTTAAGATGTTTACACAAGTGTTCTCTGCAGTTTTTGAATTCATCTCCAACCAAGCCGATTCTGTTAAGGTATGTTCTCATTGCAAACTTTTCATTTTCGGTTTGGTTTTTCTTTGTACTTGCTTTCTGCTGTGTTAATGCCTGATGGTTAAGTGCTAATGCTAATACTATGTAACTTCTAATCTTGCCTGCGTGAAGTGTACTGTTAAATCCTCTTAACTCTACTGTGTGATTACCGTGGAAGAAACTGTGTAAGTTTAAGAAATGATATCTGCTTTTATGGTAATGAGTGTTCCTAGATTCACAAAAGCCTGCATACCAAATGTTCCCGATTTGAGAAAAGGTTGCAGGCTTTTTTTTATTTATTGTTTCAACTAATTGTGTATCCATCTTCTTGCACCATTTTGTTCTTGCCTCACCAATCTGAAGGCTCTTGTAAAGCAAGTCATTTTTTGATGCAATTATGTTTATGAAATTTCTTATTGACCTTGGTGTATGGTCTGCTCCATTAAGGTGAATGTGAATACCACAAGAACCCTCATCAACAAATGCTCCACCCTTACGGAGTTTTCTGATGAGTTCCTGAAGGCTGTCAATGTCTTCTCTGTATGTTAAAACTGGTGTGACCAATTCACATTTATAAAGGTCGGAAGCGTGAACTTTTACTCCGTCAATTTTCTTCAATGGCTTAATGCTACCGTCATACATTATTGTCCATTTTCTTCTGATGTTGTCAACTACTGTTTTCTTGTCATAAAAACCACCGTCACTTGTAAATGAACTGTCAAAGTGGTTTGCCATAATCTCAGCTGCCTTTGTTCTTGTAATGCCTGTGAACTCAATTTCTATACCAAACTTTGCTTTTAACATTTCTGTATACCTCTTTCTTGTCTTTCGGTAGTGTTATATTACCTCTAAAGTACACATATATCCAGACAATTATGAGGCGTAAAGTACACAATCTTTAGTGATACAATTTGTGTATTTTTGTGGGGGATATCGCTCTACAAAAGCATTTACACAATTACAGTCCGTTTTTTGGAGCATACGGATATTGACAATTAATACATTTAACTATATAATAGAACAAATGTTCGTATAGATTGGAGCGTGTATTATGGATAAAATCAACACACCTAATGTAACAAAACATCTTGAAGAAATTTCAAGAGCAAGAGATAGTGTAACTGCACATCAGAGGTCGTTAGACCAACACCTTGAAGAATATGAAAAGATAAAAAAGTATGAAGATGATTCAAATGTTGGATTACAAGCAGTTATAATGAAATTGCAGAAAAAGATTGAATATGAGAAAACTGAATATGCAAAAGCTTTAACAAAATATCACGCACTTATTGAAACATTAGTATCCTTAAATGTATTTCTTTCTGATGATGAATTCAAAGTTTTCAAATACCGTTATATTGATAACATGACTTTTCAGGATATTTCTATGAAGTTATCTTTTTCAGAAAGGACCATTTATAGGCTTCACAATTCTGCGTTGCGGGAGTTGGAAAATGTAAGTTTTCTATTTTAATTTAATAATGTCAGTATCTTGTCAGTAGGTTGTCACAAATGTGCATTTATTTTGCATATTGTTGCATCTATGATGTCAGTGGTCTTATAGTCTAAACTAGTAGACAAGAGATGACCACAAAGTCTAACACGACCATTCGAGGTTAACATCTCGGGTGGTCTTTTATTTTTGGTCTACTCTACCCTTATTAAAATGAGAGTGAAAATTTAATAATTTTTTAGAAAACCTTACTTTTTACCTTTCTCGTGGCCTAATAGTGAGAGAC
>JAZLBG010000036.1:0-22989 GCA_045613585.1 Candidatus Fimenecus sp.
TCTCTGTATCCTAAATGGTGTCCTCGCATATCTATTATAACACCTATTTTGAATTCTGCACTATACTTTTGTTGTTTTGTTCCTTTTTTTGACATGAAAATATGCACCTCCAAAAGTGTCTAACTTTTGGGGTGCATATCAAATTAACGTCCCATTTTTGTTTAGTAAATTAGAGTTTGTCTAACAAAATGCAAAGTGCAAAATGCAAAGCGCAAAATTTCGGAACTGCGTTGCGATTATAGATATAATTATTTGGTGTAGTGTAGGACGGGGGCTTGCTCCCGCCGTCCAAAGTGAAGATGTTGCTAAATTCGGCGGGAGCAAGCCCCCGCCCTACCAAATATCATAAACAGTTAGACAAACCCAAATTCCTCAAACTCATATTAGCTCTTAACTAAAAAAGCACCCATCGGGTGCTTTTTCTATAATCCTGATTTTTCAAAGATTTCTTTCATAATATTTTCACTTTTGCTATCTACATTTGAAATAGATTCGTGTTTTTGTTCAAGGCTTCCTTTTTTTAAAAATACAAATTCGAAGAATCGAACAATCCAAAAAATTGGAAGTAAAAATGGCAATTTTTCAAGAATAGAATATTTAAGTTTCATGTGCTTAAGGTTAGGAAAGGCTGATTCCAAAAATCTTTGCCGTTTTGATTTATGTGTGTGTACAACTTTTGAAACCTCACTTGCATTTTTTACAGGTGCGCCAAAAATAATATAGTTTTCCATTAAAGTAAGGTCGTCATTGTATTCTCCACTATCAAATGCACATTTGTATAATTGACGTATTTTAATCGCAAATTTATCAATACCAAGTATTTTAAATTGCTCATTTATATAGTCAAAATCAAGCCCAGTATATGTTTTTTCCATTAAATATAAATCCATCAATGGTCTGAAACAAGAGCCTGCTTCAAGATAATGCTCTGCAAGATGAGCAAGAGTGTAAACATATAAATCGTTTACAGGCATTTTGTATTCAAAATTACTTATTTGTTCAACTCTGTCCCAAACTGAACTAAAATAATTGTGCATAAAATAATCTTCAACAAAAAGCATTTTGTGAAGTTCAATAGTGAGAAATGGTTTTTTTATAAGAACAATATCTTTACCATTATTCATTTCTTGCTTAAATCCGTGAGAAAGAATAATATCTTTGCCATTACTCATATTTTCTTCTTTAACAAGAATGTCCATATCTACCATAAATCGCATTTCTGCAGTAGGGTAGAGAGTTTTAAGATGAGTACCTTTCAAAAACATAAACTCGATATTTTTTTCATTAAAAGTATTTCTTATGTATTCGATTTCTTCTTGTTGAGTTGCTTCACGGGCAAGAATTGCCATATATGATTTTTGCAATTTAGAGCGGATTTCAGTTGAAAGAGTAATTGCACCACTTTGCATTGCAAGATATAAAATACCCTGAACTGCATTTCTTACAGAGAGTTTGTAAAGCATATCAGTATTTATACTTTCAGGGCAAGCAGGAACAGGCAAGCCCTGAATTGAAGCACTTACCACATCTAAAAAGTATTTTTTTGTGAGCATCTTGTCCTGCATTATTTTAACAATCCTTTAATTTTTCTCATAGGTACTAAAATTAAGTTTCGAAGTGGCAAAATCATAGTCCACAATTTAACATATAACTTATATGAAATTTTATCAACACTAAAAGTTTTACTTTTTCTTGTAATGTTTTTTACAACCGCAATAATGTGATTTTCAGTTATTCCGTATTCTTTTACAACCTGATTATCGCCACAAAGAATAAAACCATTCTCATTTTTACCCACAATTCTATGAAGCACAAAGGCTCCGTTATCACGACGATAAAATATAATATCATACTTTTGTGGGTTTTCACATTTTATAAGCTCAACAGTATCTCTACCCCAATAGAGTAAAGGGTTCATACTGGTGCCGGTAATAGGTAACTGTACTGTGCCACCATTTTCAATTTTTTCTTTAATAATGGGGTAAAGTTCTTCGAGTGCTACTTTTTTTATCTTTTCGGTCATTTTGCATCCTCGTAATCTCTAACTGTTTATATAATTATTTACGGCAGTTAGTCTTAAGCAAACAAGACGCTGCTTTCAATACCAAATTTTATAGTTTTTCACCTTTGTTTATTCTCAGATAATTATAATAAATAAATCACTCAATGTCAAATGGTTTAAAAAGGTAAATCTTTGTTATTTTTTATCATTTTTAATGATGGTATTCCTTGACATCACCAGTTTGCTATGATAAAATTTTAACGTGTATACTTGTGCCTTTTGCAATGAACAAAATCACAATTTACTTGGAGAAAAAGATGAGTAAAATTTTATTTTTAGTTAATCATGATGTGGGAATATATAATTTTAGGCTTGAAATTATTCAACGCATTCTTAAAGAGGGACATCGTGTCATTGTTTCATCGCCTTATGGTGAACGCATAAATGACTTAATTAATGAGGGATGTGAATATAAAGAGATTACACTTACCCGTCATGGAATGAATCCTATGAAAGAATGTGTTTTAATTGCAACTTACATAAAACTTATTCGTGATGTAAAACCAGACATTGTTCTTTCATATACTGTAAAGCCCAATATTTATGGTGGTATTGCTTGTTCAATAACAAAAACTCCATATATCTCTAATATTACGGGGCTTGGAACTGCTATTGAAAATGGTGGATTAATTCAGAAATTCTTGTGTATTCTTTATAAGTTTGGATTAAAAAAAGCACACAAAATATTCTTTCAAAATAAAAGCAATGAAGAATTTTTTGCAAATAAAAATATTTACATAGATAAGCATGTTATTATTCCTGGTTCAGGCGTAAATCTTGAACGCTATTCTCCACTTGATTATCCAGATGATATGGAAACAACGAAATTTTTAATGATTGCCCGTATTATGAAAGATAAAGGAATTGATGAGTATCTTTCAGCGGCAGAAATTATAAAATCCGAATATCCAAATACAGAATTTCACTTATGTGGTTTCTGTGAACCTGAATACGAAAGTAAAATAGATGAAATCAAAAATAAAGGAACCGTTGTTTATCATGGTATGGTGCAAAATGTACGTGAAATATTGAAGGAAACTCATTGTACAGTTTTACCTTCGTATCATGAAGGTATGGCAAATGTTCTTTTGGAAAGTGCTGCTTGTGGAAGACCAGTTATTGCAACTAATATTCCGGGATGTCGTGAAACATTTGATGAGGGGATTACGGGTATAGGTTGTGAAGCCAAGTCAACTCAATCATTAATTGATGCTATTGAAAAATTCCTCGCTTTATCTCATGAAGAAAAAGCGCAGATGGGTATAGCAGGAAGAGTTAAAATGGAAAAATGCTTTGACAGACAAATCGTCGTGGAAGCTTATATAAAAGAAATAAATGCAATTCTCAATAGATAAAAGGAGTCTTTAAAATGTCACTTTATGAAAAAATTGTTAAAGGTGAAGAAAAAATTTCACTTGTAGGTCTTGGTTATGTTGGTATGCCTATAGCTGTTGCTTTCTCAAAGAAAGTAAAGGTTGTAGGTTTTGACCTTAACGCTAAGAAAATTGAATTATATAAAAACGGTGTTGACCCAACAAATGAAGTGGGTGATGAAGCGATTAAAGCTTGTACAGTTGAATTTACTGCTGATGAAAGCAAACTTAAAGAGGCAAAATTCCATATTGTTGCAGTTCCAACACCAGTAAATGATGACCATACACCTGACCTTACACCTGTTGAAGGTGCATCAACAATTGTTGGTAGAAACCTCACAAAGGGTTCAATCGTTGTTTATGAATCAACAGTTTATCCAGGCGTTACAGAAGATGTTTGTATTCCAATTCTTGAAAAAGAGTCAGGACTTAAATGTGGTGTTGACTTTAAAGTTGGTTATTCACCAGAAAGAATTAACCCAGGTGATAAGGTTCATAGACTTGAAACAATCGTTAAAATCGTTTCTGGTATGGACGAAGAATCACTTGATGAAATCGCAAAGGTTTATGAACTTGTTGTTGATGCAGGTGTTCATAGAGCAAGCTGCATTAAGGTTGCTGAAGCTGCAAAGGTTATCGAAAACAGCCAGCGTGACATCAACATTGCATTTATGAATGAACTTTCAATCATCTTCAATAAGATGGGTATTGATACAAAATCAGTTCTCGAAGCTGCAGGTACAAAATGGAATTTCCTTAAATTCTTCCCAGGTCTTGTTGGTGGTCACTGTATCGGTGTTGACCCATACTATCTTACATACAAAGCAGAAATGTTAGGTTACCATAGCCAGATTATCCTTTCAGGTCGTCGTATCAATGATGATATGGGTAAATATGTTGCTGAAAACGTAGTTAAGAATCTTATTTCTGCAGATAAAGCAGTTAAGAATGCAAAGGTTGCAATCCTTGGCTTCACATTCAAAGAAAACTGCCCAGATACAAGAAATACAAGAATTATTGATATCGTTAATGAACTCAGAGAATATGGCATTGAGCCTGTTATTGCTGACCCTGAAGCAGATGCTGATGAAGCAAAATGGCTTTATGGTATTGAGTTTGTTGATATGAATACAATCAAGGATATGGACGCAGTTATCCTTGCAGTTGCGCATGATAGCTTTAGTTCACTCACAATGGCTGATATAGATAAATTCTTCGGAGAAGGCAAGAAAGTTCTTCTCGATATTAAAGGCTTGCTTAATAGAAAAGAGTATGAAGATGCAGGCTACTCATACTGGAGATTATAATTTTTAATTATTTTGTTTGTAGGTGTAAATTATGGGCTATAAAGATTTAAAATTTCCTGAAAATTCATTATTTTTAGTAACAGGTTGTGCAGGTTTCATTGGTTCAAACCTTTGTGAAGCAATTCTTAATATGGGTTATAAAGTTCGTGGACTTGATGACCTTTCAACAGGTAAACAGGCTAATGTTGATATGTTCCTCCAAAATCCTAACTACGAATTCATCAAAGGTGACATCAAAGACCTTGATACATGTATGAAGGCTTGTGAAGGCGTTGACTATGTTCTTAATCAGGCTGCTTGGGGTAGTGTTCCAAGAAGTATTGTAATGCCTATTTTCTATTGCAAAAACAACATTGAAGGCACTCTCAATATGCTTGAAGCTGCACGTCAGTGCGGTGTTAAGAAATTCGTTTACGCATCAAGCTCATCAGTTTATGGTGACGAGCCAAACCTTCCAAAGACAGAGGGCAGAGAAGGTAACCTTCTTTCACCTTATGCAGTTACTAAGATGTGTGACGAGGAATGGGCTAAGATGTACACAATGCACTATGGCCTTGATACTTATGGTATGCGTTATTTCAACGTGTTTGGTCGTCGTCAGGACCCAGACGGAGCATATGCAGCAGTTATTCCAAAATTCTTAAAGCTCTTAATTAACGGTGAAACTCCTACAATTAACGGTGATGGTAAACAGAGCCGTGACTTTACATACATTGATAATGTTATTGAAGCTAACCTTAAATCCTGCCTTGCATCTCACGAGGCAGCAGGCCAGGCTTATAATATCGCTTATGGCGGAAGAGAATATCTTATTGACATCTACTATGGTCTTACAAAGGCTTTAGGTGTTGATATTGAGCCAAACTTCGGTCCAGACAGAGCAGGTGATATCAAGCATTCAAATGCTGATATTTCAAAAGCAAGAAAAAATCTTGGCTATGACCCAGATTGGAGCTTCCAGAAAGGTATTGCTGCTGCTATTGAGTGGTATAAGGAGAATTTATAATGTTTGATTATAAAAAGATAATTAAGGATAGAGAAATCCGTCTTAAATTAATCAATATGCTTAACTTTATTCCTCACAAGCCATATTTGAAAATGGTTTATTGGATTAAAACTGGCAAAAAGCTTAATTTGGATAATCCAAAGACTTTTTGTGATAAGCTTAATTGGTTAAAGCTTAATAATGTTCATCCTGAATATACTGACCTTGTTGATAAGGTCAAGGTTCGTGACTATGTGAACAATCTTATGGGTAGAGATATGTTCTTCCCGCTTTATGGTGCTTGGGACCATTATGCTGACATTGATTTCGATAGTTTGCCAGACAAATTTGTCCTTAAATGCAACCATGACTCTGCAAGTGTCAATGTTATTAAGGATAAGAGCAAAATGGACCATAAAGAATTGGAAAAATTCTATGAAGGCAGGCTTCGTATAAATCCATACAATATGGGTCGTGAATATCCTTATAAAAATGTTAAACCAAAGATTATAGCAGAAAAATATATGATTCCAGATGGTGAATCAGATATCAATGACTATAAGTTCTTCTGCTTTGATGGAAAGCCTGAAATGTTGTTTGTTGCAACTGATCGTAGTGACGACTGTCGTTTCGACTTCTATGATATGGATTTTAACCATCTTGATATTGAAAACATTCATCCACATTCAGATAAACCGATTGAGAAACCTGAATGCTTTGAAGAGATGAAAGAACTTGCCGAAAAATTAACAAAGGGATTTAAGTTTGTAAGACTTGACCTTTATGAAATTAATGG
Organism: Candidatus Fimenecus sp.; assembly: GCA_045613585.1. Lineage (GTDB taxonomy): Bacteria > Bacillota > Clostridia > Oscillospirales > Acutalibacteraceae > Fimenecus. The sequence goes on from JAZLBG010000036.1 coordinate 6,524, forward strand.
CAAGGTTTACTTTGGTGAATACACATTCTTCCATGCAGGTGGTTTCTGGCCGTTCCACCCTGAAGAATATGAGTACAAATACGGTGATTTAATTAAGATAGATTAAGGTGTTTTGATGAATAAGGGTAAAATCTCAATTATAATGGGAATATATAATTGTTCCAAAACATTGCCTGAGGCAATTGATTCTATTCTTGCTCAGACTTATGAGAATTGGGAACTTATTATGTGTGACGATTGCTCTACTGATAATACATATAAGATTGCAGAAGAATACAAAAACAAATATCCTGAAAAAATGATACTTGTGCGTAACGAAATGAATAGTCGGTTAGCATTTTCACTTAATCACTGTTTAAAATATGCAACAGGTGAGTTTGTTGCGCGTATGGATGGAGACGATATTTCAGTTCCTGAAAGATTTGAAAAGCAGTTGCAGTTTTTAAAGGAACATCCTGATGTTCATCTTGTGGGTACAGCAATGCAACGTTTCAACAAGGATGGTAAACATGATATTGTCTATCCACCTGAAAAAATTGATAAATTCATAATGCGAGACCGTATCCCATTTAATCACGCAACAATACTGACATATAAATATGTGTATGATACATTAGAAGGGTATACAGTTGCAGAAAGAACAATGCGAGCACAGGACCATGATTTATGGTTTAGATTTTTCTATAAAGGCTTTGTTGGTGCCAATATGATGGAGCCTTTATATCTTGTTCGTGAAGACGAAAATGCTATTCGAAGAAGAACAGCAAAGGTAAGAATAAATGCTTACAAAACAACTCGTATGGGTTATAAATTGCTTGGGTATCCAAAATACTGGATAATCAAACCAACAGTATTTTTGATTATTAAATGTTTGACTCCATATTTTATAGTTGACAAATTAAGGGAGTTTCAATCAAAGAAGAAATAATTATTAGGTGGTGAAAATATGGCAAAAGTATACTTTTTTGTGGCACTTGTTTGTGGTATAATTGCCTATTTTTCTACTTATGGTAAACCTGCAATTTTAGATATTGATGGTGTTGTCCAGAAAAAAAGACAGAGAATGTTCTTTTATCTGATGTTAGTTGCAGTTTTAATAGTTTTTTCTGGTTTTAGACAGCTTGCAGTCGGTGGTATGGATGAATATGCATATCGTAACAGATTTAATATGTTTCAAGGCCTTTCTTTATCAGAAGCATTGAGCTTAAATCCAATGGAGCCATTAATATCTTTAGTTGTATTTGTTTCGACTCGTATTTTTGATGTAAGCCAAGGATTTTTATTATTATCAAGCATTATCATTCTGTTACCAATATTGAAATCATTTTCAAAATATAGTGTTGATTTTGCATATGCAATAGTATTATTGTTTGTAACAACTCAGTTGTATAACTCGTTTAATGGTATAGCACAGTTTTTAGCAGCAGCAATTTATCTTTTGGCAATTCCATATATTTATAAACGTCAATTCTGGAAATATGCTCTTGTTGTTGCAATTTGTTGTATGTTCCATATGGGCTCAATCATCTTGCTTCCTATCTACTTTATTGCAATGAATAGAACTGATTCGTTAAAGGGTATTTTTACAAGCGTGGTAGTTTTAGTTGTTTTGATTATTGCATATGGCTCCTTAGGTGAAATTATCAGTGTTACAGGTATGCTGGATGATTACATGTTTGTCGTAGAAGAAGGTCATCATGGTGTTAATATAATAACAATTGTAATTAACTGCGTTCCAGCAGCGTTGGCACTTTACGCCAGCCGATTTACAAAAGACGATAAAGTAACAATCATTTGTGGTAATATGTGTGTTCTACATGCATTAATCTATATTGCAAGTACAATGGATGTTTATATTGCACGTTTTGCTATTTTTACTTGTACGTTTGTTATTTTGTACCTTTCTCGTATTACGAAGGTGTTTAGTAACGAGTTTAAGATTGTCTTTAAATTTGGTTCAGTATTACTGTATTCAATTGTTTGTTACATGTATATAGACAATGCAAAGTACTTCTTTAATTTTTATCTTTAATACATATTCTTAGGAGTGAGGGAAAGCAGTATGTCAATAAAAAAGAAACTAAAAAAGGCATTAAAAAGTTCTGCATCTGGTGATGTTCTGTTTTTCTATATTCGATTTTTAAGAGAAAAACTTTGTATGTTAACACCAGATAAAGAGTTTTTAGAAAAAAGATACAGACAAAAGCATGGAAAAGAAATGGATTTAATCAATCCAAAAAATTATAGTGAAGTTTGTAGCTGGCTAAAACTTTTCTATCGTGACGAAAGAATGGTACGTTGCGCTGATAAGTACGGTATTCGTGAGTATCTTGCTGAATTGGGTTATGACAATATTTGTAACGAAGTAATTGGTGTGTATGATGATGCAAGAAAAATAGATTTTGATGCACTTCCCGATAAATTTGTAGCAAAAGCAACTCATGGTAGTAGCTGGAATCTTGTTTGTACAGATAAAAACAAACTTGACTGGAAAAACGAAGTTAAGAAAATGAATATGTGGTTAAAGCTTGATTTGACTGCATTCGGTAGAGAGTGGAATTATAAAGATATTAAACCACAAATTGTTATTGAAAAATTCATTGATCATCAACCGCTTAATGACTATAAATTTATGTGTTTTAATGGTGAACCATTGTATATGCAGGTAAATCATGATGAAGATGGTGTGCATTACCTTGACTATTATAAACTTGATGGATGGGAAAAACTACCTGTTTATTTGAAGGGCTATAACAATTACAGTGGGCTTGTACCAAAACCAGACAATTACGAAAAAATGTTTGAAATTGCAAAGGATTTAAGCAAACCATTCCCTTTTGCACGAGTTGACTTTTATAGTTTTGACGATACAATGATACTTGGTGAAATTACATTCTTTACAGGTGGTGGATTAACTCCTTTTATTTCAAAAGAAGGTAATTATGACGAACTGTTCGGTAGCCTTATTAAGCTTCCTGAACCAAACCATAATTTAGAATTATATAATAAACTTAATAATAAAAACTGAAAGAAGTTGTTTCTTTGACTAAGATTTTATTTTTAACTCAAACTCTTGGCGGTGGCGGTGCTGAACGAGTACTTGTTAACCTCGTCAACAATATGGATAAAACAAAATACGATATCACAGTTGCCACAATGTTCGGTGGGGGAGTTAATGAAAAATTCCTTAGCAAAGATGTGAAATATTTTTCAAAAAAAGCTCCACTTTTTCCAGGTGTATCACAGATTATGCGTTTTATTCCTGCAAAGTTGCTCTATAAATATTTTGTGGGTAATGAGAAATACGATGTTGTTGTTGCATTTATGCATGGACTTCCTGCAAAGGTAATTAGCGGTTGTACACTTAAAAATGCTAAAAAGATTTCATGGCTCCATTGTGGTGATATGAACAAAACAAGTATGTTTACTTGTTTCCCATCATTTAAGAGTGCGGTTAAGGCTTATGGTAGCTTTGATAAAGTTCTTGGTGTTGCAAAAAGTGTTTCAGATGCTTTTTCAAAGAAAACAGGACTTTATGATAATGTAAGCTATTGCTACAACGTAAACGATACTGCAAAAATATTTGATTTGTCAAAAGAAACAGTTGAACTCGACTACAAAGCACCATTGGTGTGTTCTGTTGGCAGATTTACCGCTGAAAAAGGCTTTTCACGACTCATTAAAATCTCTAACAGATTACATAATGAAGGTGTTGAACATACTCTTATGCTTATCGGTGGCGGTGCTTTGGAAGAAAGTATTAAATCCGAAGCAAAAGAACTTAATGAGAAGGTTGTTTTTACCGGTTTCCAGAATAATCCATATAAATATTTGAACAAAGCAGATGTTTTTATTTGCTCATCCTATTTTGAAGGTTTGAGTACAGCAACAACAGAAGCAGTTGTGTTGGGACTGCCTACAGTTTCAACTAATGTTTCAGGTGCAAAAGAAATTTTAGGTGAAAATAACGAATATGGACTTGTTGTAGGTATGGAAGACGAAGACTTGTATAAAGGTCTTAAAGAAATGCTTACAAACGAAGAACTTCGTAACAATTATAAAGAAAAAGCAAAAATTCGTGGTGAATTCTTCAATACAGAAAACGCCGTGAGAGAAACAGTAAAACATTTTGAATAAAGGTGTATTTTTATGAGTAAGGTATCCGTCATTATTCCTGTTTATAATACGAAAAAGTATTTAAGGAAATGCGTTGACTCAGTTTTAGCACAAACTTACGATAATTTAGAAATAATTCTTGTGAACGATGGTTCAACAGATGATTCAGGGGCTCTTTGCGATGAAATTGCAAAGGGCTTTAACAACATTATAGTTGTTCATAAAGAGAATGGCGGACTTTCAGATGCACGTAATGCCGGTATAGCAGTTGCAACAGGGGAATATACTTGTTTCCTTGATAGTGATGACTGGATGGATGAAGACTGCATTGAAGAAGCATTAAACGAAATTAATTCTTCTTATGCAGATGTTGTTGTGTGGGGATATCATACAGATTTTCATGACGAAAATGAGCGTGTGACAAGCTCTCGTGATGTTATTCCTGCGCAGTTTGTGAGTATCAATAAAATTGATGAAAATATGGATGTTGATAAGCTTATCGGACTTTGCGGTTATGCTTGGAACAAACTTTATAAAACAGAAATAATAAAAAACATTGAATTTGCAAAAGGCATTTCACTTGTTGAAGATATTCTTTTTAATGCAGAAGTAATGACTGAAAAAGTAAAAGTTTCTTTCATTAATAAAGCTTTTATCCATTACATACAACGTCAAAGAGAAACTTTGGGTACAAAGTACTATCCTGATTATTTGGAGTTAAAACTTAAGGCTATTGAAGCTGATGAAAAGATTTTAACAGCATGGAATACACCAAAAAAAATAGTAGAAAAATTTACTTCAAATATGTATCTTGCTGTTTCTTGGAGTATGCTTACAAATCTTTTGAAATCAAATGCTTCAAAGAAGGAAAAAGCAAACAAAATTAAAGAGTTAATCAACAATAAAGCGCTTATTGCAAAAATTTCTAAAGCAAACGAGAATACTCTCAATAAAAAAATCAGTAAGAAAACAATTTTGACAAAAAATGTCTTTATAATTAAGGCTGTAATAAATATACTTGAAAAGACCAAAGGTTTGGCATCTGCCATAACCCCTGAAACCAAGAGTGTTATTCTTGCAAAAATTTCGTCAGCAAATAATCCTAAATGGCTTAAATATAAGAACGAAAAGAAAAAGGTTGTTATATTCCTTGCAGGTTTCTATGCTAACCTTGGTGACTTGGCAATTACTTATGCTCAAAGAGAATTTCTTCGTGAAATGTATCCAAACAGAGAGATAATTTTAGTACCAAGCACAGAAACTTATACAAGCATGAAAACCCTTAAAAAGATTATAAATAAAGACGATATTATCACTTTAATCGGTGGCGGTAATATGTCCGACCTTTATTGGTCACTTGAATCTGCAAGATTGTTTGTAATCAAAAACTTTAAAAAGAATAAAATCATTTCTTTCCCACAAACAGTATCTTTCTCAGATACAGAAAAAGGACAGAAATGCTTGGATATAAGTAAAAAAGTATATTCAAAACATCAAAACATTGTTTTCTTCTTGCGAGAAAATAACGCATTTAAACGTTTTAAAAAGTATTTCCCAAATGTAAAATGTGAGCTTTGTCCTGATATGGTTTTATCTCTTAAAAAGACAGAACCAAGAAGAGAGCGCAATCAGATTGTGTGTTGCCTTCGTAATGATGGTGAAAGTTATATTTCAGGAGCACAGAGAAAATCAATAATTACTCAAATGCGTGAGAATTTTGATAATGTAATCTTGCGCGATACAGTTGATGTATCTGTTGATGAATGCACAGAAGCAGTTTTCGAAGAAACTCTCGAGAATTTCTGGGATATGCTACGTAGCAGTAAGGTGGTTGTTACGGACCGTCTTCATTGTATGATTTTCTGTGTTATCACAGGAACACCTTGTGTTGCTATTGATAATAGCAATAAGAAAATTTCAGGTGTTTACAATGAATGGCTCGGTGAAATTAACTGGGTTAAATTTGCAACGGATAGTGATATTGATAATATTTCATTACTTGCAAAAGAAGTTGCAGAAAAGACTGATAATATATTACCAAACTCAATTAGAGAGAAGTTTTCAAATCTTGAAAATGCTTGCAAATAAGGGATAATTTTATGAATAAAAGAAGCAGAAGTTCTAACGCAATTAAAAACATTATAGTAGCCTTGCTTTGTCAGGGCCTAACTTTCGTGTTCAGTTTTGCAACAAGAACAATATTTATTAACTTGTTGGGTGACGAATATAACGGCCTTACAAGTTTCTTCCAGAATGTTGTGTCAATGCTTTCCTTTACAGAACTTGGTGTTGGTACGGCAATAATCTACGCCCTATATAAACCGGTTGCGGACAATGATATTAATAAATTAAAGTCATTAATGGACTTTTATAAAAATGTTTATAGAATACTTGCGGCAATCATTCTTACTCTTGGAATGCTTGTTACTCCAATATTAAAATATTTCCTTGAAACTGATGTGCCATTAGGTAATGTTTCATTATATTTCTTAATTTACCTTGGCAATACTGCGGTAAGTTATCTCTTTATTTATAAGAGTTCAATTCTTAATGCGGACCAACGTAACAGAACAGTAAAACTTATCACAACTATATTCCTTATAGTGAAGAACGTTGTTGAAATAGGTGTGCTTTTACTTACTCATAGTTTTGTTGCATATCTTGTTGTTCAGCTTATTTGTACAATTCTTAACAACCTTACAATTTCCACTGTTGCAAATAAATATTACCCTTGGCTTAAAGAGAAAGCAGAAAAGCTTAAAAAGGAAGAAAAAACAAGTATCTTCAACGATGTTAAGTCAATGTTTGTTTACCGAGTTGGTGGAATTCTTTTAAATAATTCCGCAAGTCTTATAATGTCAAAGATTGTTGGTGTTGTAATTTTAGGTTTTTATTCAAACTATAACCTTTTTATCGGTGCTGCAACAACATTTTTGGAACTTGTTTTCCATGCTTTGACAGGTAGCTTGGGTAATCTTAATTCTTCCAAGGACACAAAAGCATCTGAAAAAGTGTTAAGAGAATGTAATTTTATGGCATTTGTACTCTATACCATCTGCGCAACAGGAATGTTTGTGTTATTGGATGATGTTGTTTTGATTTGGTTAGGACCAGAGAGAATTTTAGGTAAAGCTGTGTGCTTTGCTATGGTAGCAAATCTTTACATATTTGGTATGCTTCAAGGTGTAATGGCGTACAGAATGACAACAGACTTGTTCCGAATAACAAAATACATTATTCTCGTAACATGTACTTTGAACGTGGCTTTATCCATCTTAATGGGTATCAAATGGGGGCTTTTCGGTATTCTTATTGCAACATCAATCGCTCGATTGGCATCTAATTTCTGGTATGAACCACTTATGCTCTATAAAAAGATTTTCAAAATGTCAGCAACAAAGCATTTCGTAAAACAAGGTTTGTATTTTGCAACAACACTTGTTTCAGGTGGAATTACATATTTTGTCTGTGAAAAATTGTTTACAGAAGTAACAATAATCTCAATTGCAGTTAAATTTATGTTGTGTGTTGCAATCCCAAGTGTGATTATTTTTGTTCTTTATTTCAAAACCGAGGAATTTAAAGCGCTTAAAGGCAGAGCATATGGTTTGCTTAAAAAGATTAAGAGATAAGAACCCGACCCGTCAACGCATTAAAAATGCGGACGAGTACCCCGGAACCTTGTTGTTTCACAATAAAAAAGGTTGGCGGAATTTTCCGTCAACCTTGATTTTTAAAAAGGAGGAATTGTGTGATTAAAGATATATTTCACTATATTTATTGTATGTCAATTCCTTCAACTATGTTTGTTTTAGTTTTTGTTTGTTGTATATGGAATTTTTTTACAACCAAAATTAATCATAAGAACTTGTGGAAAATTTTAAATACTTGTTTATTTTTGTTTTGGTTTGCAAGTATAGTTTATATGACGGTTTTTTCACGTGGCAGTAAAGCAGAAATAAATCTAACGCCCTTCCATTTCATTACTCAAGCAATAAAAACAGGTAATGAAGAGTTTTTCAGAACAGGGTGGATGAATATTCTTCTTTTCGTACCGGGTGGTATGTGGATTTCATACAGTGTAAGAAAGTACACAAAGCCAAAGTGTGTTGTGCAGATAATCTTTTTAATGCTTATAAGTGTTTCTATTGAAATAGTACAATGGTATTATCAATTAGGAATGGTTGAAATAGATGATGTGATTTGCAATACATTTGGCGCTATAATTGGTGTTACATCAGTTTTCTGGGCGGAAAAGTTTGTTGCTTATTTAAAGCTCAATTTAATCAAATTATTCAACTTAATAAAGCAAAATTAAAAGACCTGATAAAATGAATTATCAGGTCTTTTTCTGTCTTAATGAATTCCAAGCATTGAATAATGCTGCCAGAACAATTATTGTGTAACCTATAAAGCTTAACGTGTCAGGTAAATCGCCGAATACAACAAGGCTTAAAAGCGTTGTGAATATAATCTGTGAATAGTCATAAATAGATATTTCTTTTGCAGGTGCTTTAGAATAGGCGGTAGTAATAAAATATTGACCACCACTGGCACTAAGTCCCGCAAGAATTAAATATAACCATTGTGATGTACTCATAGGGGTAAAATCAAAAATTAACCAAGGCAGTGTGGTTATACAAGAAAAAGCAGAGAAATAGAAAATAATTAAACTACCCTTAAACCCATTTTGTGTAAGTTTTCTTACACAAGCGTAGGCAAGTCCTGCTCCTAATCCGCCTAGAAAGCCCATAAATGCAGGCAATCCCTCAAATGAGAAAGAAGGTTTCATAACAAACAAAGCACCTATAAATGCCATTGTAACGGCAAGAATTTGCTTAAAACTTGCTTTCTCTTTCAGTATAAACAATGAGAATATAACAGCAAAGAAAGGTGAAAGTTTGTTAAGCATTGATGCATCTGCAAGATTCATATTACTGAGTGCATAGAAATTGCAAAGAATACCACTAGTGCCTGCAATTGCACGAATAAGCAAAAATCCTACATTTTTACCTTTAGGTAATGCCCATTCCTTGTTTTTTGTGATTAACACGAATGCAAAAATCATTGCCACAGCGTTCCTGAAAAAGCTTTTCTGAATTGTAGGCAAATCTCCCGACAATTTCACAAAAAGCCCCATAAGAGCAAAGAAAAAGGCAGAAATGATAATATATATAATTCCTTTAGTCTTGTCATTTTTAATCATTAAAAGTCACCTTATATATTTTACCACAAAAAAATCCCCGTAGCAATAAACTACGGGGAATAAATATTTATTTACTGATTATTCAGCGTCTTCTTCGTCTTCTTCGCTTCTGTCTTTACCTGTGCTAACAATAACGTTAGTGATAATACCGAAGATAAGAGCAGTTGCAAGAGCTGTAACCTGAACAAGAGGTCCGTTTGTAATTGGGTTGAAACCGAAGTTGAGTGAAAGACCACCAATACCGATAACAAGAATTGCACTTACAATGTAAAGGTTCTTGCTCTTGCCAAGGTCAACGTCTTTAAGCATTGAAAGACCTGATACAGCAATAAGACCATAAAGAGCAACACAAGCACCGCCCATTACGCACTTAGGAATTGAGTTGATAAGTGCAACGAATGGTGTGAAGAATGAAAGAACCATACAGCCAAGACCTGCAGTGATAATTGAAACGATTGAAGCATTTTTTGTAATCGCAACACAACCGATTGATTCACCGTATGTTGTGTTAGCAGCACCACCAAAGAAACCACCGATAATTGAACCAACACCATCACCGATAAGTGTTCTGTCAAGACCTGGGTCTTTAATAAGGTCCTTGCCGATAAGAACACCAAGGTTCTTGTGGTCAGCAATGTGCTGAGCAAGTTCAACAATTGCAATTGGAACGAATGTGATTGCAATGTTACCAACAGCTGCACCATCAATAGGAAGAATACCGTCAACCTTATCTGTCATAGCCTGAAGGAATGTGAACTTAGGATAGTCAACGATTGACTGAATTGTGAATGGGTCAAATGCTGCCTTGAATGAGTCAAAGCTGAGAATCTGAAGAGCAGCAATATCAGCAGCGTTGCCGATAAGAGTAAGAATAAGAGCAACAATGTAACCTGCGCCAACACCAATAATGAAAGGAATAAGGCGAAGATTTTTTGAACCCTTAATTGAAACAATAACAATTGCGAAGAATGTAACTGCACCAACAAGAATTGTTACGAGGCTATAATCAGGACCACCATTTGTTGACATCCAACCTGTAGCTGTGCTTGAAAGTGAAAGACCAATAATTGTAACAATAGGACCTGCAATTACAGGAGGCATAAGCTTGTTAACCCAACCTGAACCTGCAATTTTGATAATTGCTGCAAGAACAACATAAACAAGACCTGCAAGAGTGATACCAATAATAACACCCCAATAGCCATAGTTCATACCAATGATTGCTGCATAAGCACCAAGGAATGTGAAAGAAGAACCAAGGAAAACAGGGCTCTTACGCTTTGTAGCAAATGTGTAGAAAAGTGTACCGATACCTGCACCGAAAAGTGCTGCTGCAGGGTCAAAAGAAAGTGTGTTACCATTACTCATAGCAAAGCCTGACATAAGCATTGGAACAAGTAATGTTGCCGCCATAATAGCAATCATCTGCTGGAAAGCAAAAAGTAAAGTTTTGCTTAAACCTGGACGGTCGTGGACATCATAAATGAGTTTCATAAAAACAACTCCTCCTAAATTTTTTACCCGACAACAAAAATAAAACCTTGTCAATATTGACAAGGTTAATATGCAACAGATATTTTATGTGATACGCTACACACTTATCTTGCCTATATTTTTTGTTAAGTATTTAATATTGTCAAGTTATCTCGTGTAGTATACCATATATTGTGTTTTTTTGTCAATAATTTTCGAAAAAACTCAATTTATATTTTAAAGAATTTTTTTGAGTTCAGAAATTTCGTCTTCAGTAAATACAGAAAATCCATTATCTAAAAACAATTTAGCTGCAATACCATTACCTTTAGTTTTATTGCCTGTGAAAGTACCATCATAAATAACGCCTTTACCGCATGAAGGACTATTTGCCTTGAAAACAACTGCATCAGCATTATTAACTTTTGCAATATATAAGGCTAGTTCAGCACCTTTTGTGTATTCGTAAGTTACATCTTTGCCATGATTGCTTATAACTTTATCATCAACAATTTCTGCAGGGTCACGTGGTGTTGAAAGACCACCTAATTGCTCAGGACAAACCGGAATAAGCGTATGCTTTTCAGTTAATTCCAATAATTCATCACATTTGCAGTTATCACCTTTGTAACGACAATCGCAGCCTAAAAGGCATCCACTTACAATAATTTTAGCCATAAGAAATTCTCCTTTAATTATGGTTTTTTATGAAAATAATTATATCATAGGTATATTTTAGTGTCAATTTGTAAATTGCTTGCCAAAATTGTTGAAATGTGCTATTATAAATAGAATAAAGAAAATGAAATGAGGCGTACATTCTATGTCAGATTTTACAAAAAATTTAACAAGTTTTAATGACCATCCACTTGTAGCTCACAAAGTAACACATCTTTGCGACATTAACACAGGTTCAAAGGAATTCTGTGAAATTGTTGACGAGCTCACAATGCTTATGGGTTATGAAGCACTTAAAGACCTTAAAATTAAAATGGTACCAATTCAGGCGCCGCTTGCAGATTTTGATTCACCTGTACTTGCTGAAGATTTCACAATCGTACCAATTCTTCGTGCAGGTCTTGGAATGGTTGATGGGCTTCGTCGTCTTTCACCAACTGCAAAGGTAGGTCATATTGGTCTTTACAGAGATGAAAAAACTCTTTTACCTGTAACTTATTATTATAAAATGCCAGTTGATATTGCAAAAGGTCCAGTAGTTATTGTTGACCCTGCACTTGCAACAGGCGGTAGCGTTGATGCTTCAATCGATTATCTTAAAAAAGAAGGTTGCACAAATATCAAAGTTATGTGTATTTTCGCTTCTGATGTAGGCGTTAAACTTCTTTATGAAAAGCATCCTGATGTTAAAATTTATGCAGCACAGTATATTCCAACAGGTCTTAATGAACATGGCTATATTGTAACAGCTGCAGGTGACGCAGGTGATAGAATTTGCGGTACTTGTAGTTACAAACCAGCAAGACCTGCAAAACCATAAAATTAACCACAACATAAAAACGGCAACTCAAACGAGTTGCCGTTAATTTTTTATATATTAGCAAGTGCCTGTCCAATATCAGCGATAATGTCGTTAACATTCTCAATACCAACTGAGAATCTGATAAGGTCAGGTGAAACTCCGCATTCAACCAATTCTTGGTCACTTAACTGTCTGTGAGTTGATGATGCAGGATGAAGCACACAAGTTCTTGCATCTGCAACGTGAGTAACAACTGCTGCGAGTTTAAGTGAATTCATAAACTTTTCTGCAGCATCTCTACCACCCTTAACACCAAATGAAACAACACCGCAAGTGCCATTTGGCATATATTTCTGAACAAGGTCATAATATTTGTTGCCAGGAAGAGCAGGGTAGTTAACCCATGAAATCTTGTCATTATTCTCAAGATATTTAGCCACTGCAAGAGCGTTGGAACAATGTCTTTCCATACGGAGATGGAGTGTTTCAAGGCCTAAGTTAAGATAGTATGAATTTTGTGGAGCAGGAGTTGAACCGTAGTCACGAAGAAGCTGTGCAACGATTTTTGTAACATAACCTGCTTTGCCAAAATCCTTTGTATATACTGCGCCATGATAACTTTCGTCAGGCTGTGTAAGGCCTGGGAATTTATCATTCTGCTCCCAATCGAAATTACCGCTATCAATAACTGCACCACCGATGATATTTGCGTGACCTTCCATGTACTTTGTTGTTGAGTGTGTAACAATGTCAGCACCAAATTCAAAAGGACGACAGTTAATAGGTGTTGGGAATGTGTTATCAATGATAAGTGGCACACCGTTAGCATGAGCAATCTTTGCAAACTTTTCAATATCAAGAATATCAAGTGATGGGTTTGCAATTGTTTCACCGAAAAGAGCCTTTGTATTAGGCTTAAAAGCAGCCTGAATTTCTTCTTCACTTGCATTTGGGTCAACGAATGTAACGTCAATGCCGAGCTTTCTCATTGTAACATTGAAAAGATTGAATGTACCACCATAAATTGTAGCAGCACTAACAAAGTGGTCACCTGCACCCATAATGTTGATGAGTGAGAAGAAGTTAGCAGCCTGACCTGAAGATGTGAGTACACCTGCAACGCCACCCTCAAGCATTGTGATTTTCTGTGCTACTGCATCACTTGTAGGGTTTGCAAGACGAGTGTACATGTATCCTGGCTCAAGGTCGAAAAGCTTAGCCATTGCTTCACTTGTGTCATATTTAAATGTTGTACTCTGCACAATTGGGAGTACTCTTGGCTCACCGTTCTTTGGCTTGTAAGCACCTTGAACGCAAATTGTATCTCTGTTATAACTCATTTTTCAGTCCTCCAAAAACTTCTTCATAAGTGCAACGCCACTCTCTACAAAAAGTCCTGTTGCCTTTGCAGTATGTTCGTTGATTGTATCAACACCGTCAACTTCATTGTTTTTATGATAAATCATAAACGGAACGGGGTCAGAAGCATGTGTAGCAGTAACGATAGGTGTTGGGTGGTCAGGAAGAATCATAATCTTGTAATCATCATAATCCTTAAGACCGTCAAAAAGAATAGGAAGTACCTGCTCATCAATAATCTCAATAGCACGAACCTTGTTTTCAGGCTCACGTCTGTGACCACATTCGTCAGGTGCTTCAATATGAATGTATGCATAATCACAACCATTTTTGAGAGCCTCAACCGCAGCTTCAGCCTTGCCTACAAAGTTAGTGTCAATATATCCAGTTGCACCTTGCACCTCAGGTGTTTCCATCTTTGCACACTTGCCAATACCCTTAAGAAGGTCAACCGCTGAAATTACAGCACCCTTGATGCCATATAATTCCTCAAAAGGTGAGAGTGCAGGTTTTTTGCCTTCACCCCAAAGCCAGATTGAGTTTGCAGGACGCTTACCATTCTTGATTCTTTCAATATTTACAGGGTGGTCCTTAAGTAAATCATAGCTTTCTTTCATCATTCTGATAAGGTCAGCCGCATTTTCACTTGTTGAAAGATATTCACCCACAACTCTACCAGAAATATCGTGTGGAGGTGTCATATTGCCAAGGTCAGTTGTGCCCTTGTCCCAAACAAGACAATGACGATAACTTACACCACTGTAAAATTTGTAAATCTCATTACCGAAATGTGCTTGTACAGTTTCAATAATCTTTTCTGCTTCAGGAGTAGAAATATCGTCTGCGCAATAGTCAACCATAGTCTTATCAGCATAGTTTTCTTCGTCAGAAAGAGTAACAATGTTGCAACGAAGTGTAACATCTGTGTCTTTAAGGTCAACACCGATACTTGCAGCCTCAAGTGGGCTTCTTCCTGTATAGTAAATTGATGGGTCAAAGCCCATAACACTCATATTTGCAACGTCACTGCCCGGTTTCATTCCATCAGGAACAGTTTTAACAAGACCAACTGTACCTTTTTTAGCAAGTGAGTCGAAATTTGCCTTTTTAGCCATCATCATAGGTGTTTTGCCGTCAAATTGAGGAACAGGATAGTCAGCCATTCCATCGTATAAAACAACAACATATTTCATCTATATCATCTCCGTTAAGAAATCAAAATAATTTAATATTTATTTTATCATATATAAAGTGTATTGTCAAAGAAACTTCTTCACTATTCACTATTACTTCTTATCTATTTTATTCCCCAACCACTAATGTTTCCACGTTGCATACCACCAATAATTTTTTGACGAAGTGCAGGATAACGTTTTTCAAGGTCTGCAAGTAGCGTTTTTGTTTCTTCACGATTAGTTTTTTCGTCAGCAGGACACTTGCTTTCTATAATTGGCACATTTTCTTTGTTCGCAACTCTTGTAATATCTGTTTCGTAGGCAAACACCATAGGCCTAATCATATACAAATCTTTTCGTGAAAGATATGAAACAGGTGAGAAAGATTCTGCTCTACCATTGCCAAATAAATTCATAATGAATGTTTCTGCAGCATCGTCCATATGGTGTCCCAGAGCGATTTTATTGCAACCTAATTCTTTGGCAATATCGTGCAAAAGTCCGCGTCGCATTCTTGCACATAAACTGCAAGGGTTACTTTCTTTTCTTTCTTCAAATATGATGTGATAGAGTTCAGTTCTCTTTATTGTATATGGAATATTGTGTTTGTCACAAATTGCCTGAATTTCAGAGTAATCCGCACACTCACCAAAGAACCGTGGGTCAAGAGTAATAGCGCAAAGGTCAAATTTTTTAGGGTAAAAAATCTTAAGATTAATAAGGCATAAAAGCATAACAACGCTGTCTTTTCCACCTGAAACACATACGCCGATTTTATCACCGTCTTCTATCATATTATATTTGTCAACTGCCGCACGGACTAAACTTAATAACTTTTGCATATTAACCTCGTAATTGTAGGGCGGGGGCTTGCTCCAGCCGCTGTCTATATTAACAACATTTTATATTAAAAACATGCAAATGTAAACAAATATTTTTAAAAATAATAAAAAAGAAAAATATATGAAAATGCGAGAAAATTAAAGAAAATAAGAGATTTATATTTCTCTCGTTAAATTTTGTAAAAAATGTGTTGACAATTGAGTTTTCCTTTGATATAATTCTCGAGCAATAAAAAATATTATTCGGAGGTAAGTTCTATGTCAACTTATATGCCAAAAAAGGGCGACATTACCCGTAACTGGTATGTGCTTGACGCTGCAGGCAAAACTCTTGGTAGCGTTGCTGCTGAAGCTGCAGTTCTTCTTAGAGGTAAGCACAAGCCAACATTTACACCTCATGCAGATTGTGGCGACCATGTAATCGTTATCAATGCAGAAAAGGTTGTACTTACAGGTAACAAGCTTGAACAGAAAATGTATTATCACCACACAGGTTACGTAGGTAACATGAAAGAAGTTAAGTACAAGACTCTTATGAAAACAAAGCCAGAGTTCGCAGTAACAAAAGCAATTAAGGGTATGATTCCTGATACAGTAATCGGCCGTGAGGCTCTTACAAGACTTCGTGTATACCGCGGTGCAGATCACAAACATGCTGCTCAGAAACCTGAAACAAGAGAATTTTAAGAAAGGGAGGCTATTTAAATGTACGAAACAAGTCCATTTTTCTACGGTACAGGTAGAAGAAAGAAATCAGTAGCTCGTGTACGTGTTTATGCAGGTACAGGCAAAATCATTATCAACGACAGAGAAAT
>JAZLBG010000037.1:0-10299 GCA_045613585.1 Candidatus Fimenecus sp.
TAGCTCCGCTGTTAACAGTTACAAAAGGCTTAACCCTGGCACAGGTCAGAGAACTCACTGGGCTCGAGGCGTCAACAATTCAGAATTGGGTAAAGCGTGGTTGGGTAAAAAATCCTGAAGGAAAACGCTATGGCGAAGAACAAGTTATGCGTATCATTCTTATAAATATGATGCGTGGCTCAATGCAGCTCGAACAAATCGCATTTCTGATGAGTTATATCAACGGGTCAGTAGAAGATCGTTCAGACGATATTTTGCCAGACAGGGAATTATTTAATATTTTGTGTAGTATAATTTATGCGTGTCAACAGAATGCTGTTGCAGATACAGAATATCTTGACCGTGTTATTGATAATCGTCTTGAATATGCAAAAATCAGTGACGGAGTTTCTCAAAGAAAGTTAAGAACAGCACTCAGAGCTATGGTGCTTGCAATTCTTGCAACACAAATGAAAGAACTTGCACAAAAAGCGTTTATTCAGTTAGGGTGACAGGAATAATCCGAATCAGCCTTCAAACGGCTATTTTTAAGTCTTTTCGGCATTTCGAATTTGAAAGGCGATAGCCTTCCTGCATCCTCAATACCAAAAATCCAATAAAAATATCTAGTTTTAAGGTCGAAGATTTTTTACAGAGAGGATTTTTGGACAAGACAAGGCAAAAACGGAGCAAATCCTTTATGGATTTGCGAGTATTTTAACGAAATATTGGCAGAAATCAGCCTGTAAAAAACTGGTTTGGATTATTTCTGCCACCCTAATGTAAGGAGAGGGGTTATATGACAGATTTTTATGTATCAGTTTCGCCTGATGAAGCAATTGACCTTATTGACAAAGCAATTATAAACGGCTCAATTACGGGAGAAAAGATTGACGAATATATAAGTGATATGGGTAATGGTACAAAACTTACAGTTTCAGTTTATGAAAAGCACTATTATCGTGCAGGCAATCGTCTTACATTGACCGTTGTTGCAGACAATCTTCGTGGCAGAACACATATTCACGTTGTAAGTGGTGGCGGCGGGCAAGGACTTTTGAGATTTGATTGGGGTGCATCAGGCAGTTTTGAAGATACGGTTATGGGTGCGCTTTATCAATATGTTGTAAAGTAAAGGGGTGAAAGAGTTGGAGTTCTTTATTGAAAATCTATGGGCGTTATGGGTTGCAGTTGGTGTTGTAGCTCTTGTGGTTGAACTTTCAACAGCAGCACTTGTTTCAATATGGTTTGTACCTGCGGCACTTCTTACATGCCTTGTGTCTTTAGTGACGGATAGTTTTCTTATTCAGGTAATCGTTTTTATAATACTCAGTATAATTGCTATGATTATTTCTCGTAAGGTTTACAAGAAATACATAAAAAAAGATAAAGACGATGTGGATGCAAACAGTAAGCTTATCGGGAAATACGGTAAAACCGCCGAAGACACAGATGGCCTTAACGGCAAGGTGCTTGTAGGTGACATTTATTGGAAAGCCAGAACACAAAATGACGAAAAAATCCCAAAAGACCAATCAGTTAAAATATTAAGCGTTGAGGGAACAACGCTTATTATAACAAGGTAACTACTTCTTAAATCTTGGTTACAATTCTCAACGGCTACTTTTCCGTCATAACTCGTCCAAAATACTCGTTAATACACAAAGTATTGCCTGCGTTTTTTGACGGTTCTGACAAAAAACTATCTCATTGATAATTGTATCCCGATTTATTCAGCAGTTACTAAAGTAATTTATTTATAAAGGAGAAAAGTTATGGAATTATTATTTACACCTTTTATTATTTTTGCAGTGCTTGTGCTTGTAATTATTATTAAAAACGTTATTATCGTACCACAAGCAAATGCTTATGTAGTTGAACGTCTTGGTGCATACCACACCACATGGGAAACAGGTATTCATGTGAAAATTCCTGTTATTGACAGAGTGGCAAAAAGAGTAAGTCTTAAAGAAGCAGTTGTAGATTTCCCACCACAACCTGTTATTACAAAAGATAACGTTACAATGTCAATTGATACAGTTGTTTTCTACAGAATAGTTGACCCAAAACTTTTCACATATGGTGTTGAAAGACCTATGATGGCTATTGAAAACCTTACAGCAACAACACTTCGTAACATTATCGGTGATATGGAACTTGACTCAACTCTTACATCAAGAGATACAATAAACTCACAGATTACAACAGTTCTTGACGAAGCAACAGACGCTTGGGGCATCAAGATTAACCGTGTTGAGCTTAAAAACATTATGCCACCAAAAGAAATTCAGGATTCAATGGAAAAGCAGATGAAGGCAGAGCGTGAACGCCGTGAAAAAATCCTTCAGGCTGAGGGTGAAAAGAAAGCTGCAATCCTTGTTGCAGAAGGTGAAAAAGAATCTGCAATTCTTCGTGCAGACGCTATTAAAGAGTCAAAAATCCGTGAAGCAGAAGGTGAAGCAGCAGCTATTCTTAAAATTCAAGAAGCAACTGCAGCTGGTATCGATATGATTAACAAGGTTAATCCAAGTAAAGAATTTATCAGCATCAAAGCACTTGAATCATTTGAAAAAGCAGCAGATGGTAAGGCAACAAAGATTATTATTCCATCAGAAATTCAAGGTCTTGCAGGTCTTGCAACATCTCTTACAGAGTTTACTAAAAAAGATTAAAATATGCATAGGGACAGAATTAAGTTCTGTACGAAAAAAAGCAGGGCGAGAGTTTTACTCTCGCCCTGTAAATGTTTATTCATCAACGAATTCAATTATATCTTCAACTTTGCAATGAAGAATTTTACATAAGTCATCAATCTTCATTGTGCTTATACCGTTTCCTTTACGAATACGGTCAATAGTAGCACTGCTTATGCCATGCTTGTTTATTAAAGTGTATGTGCTTTCGCCTTTTTCTTTTAAGGTTTTCCAAAATGGCGTGTATTTTATCAATTTAATCACCAAATTTAGAATATAATAAGGTCACATACTTGACAATGGTCATAATAATGACTATAATAAAATGCGACATCAGATTGACCCTCATTTTTCGTAAAATGGTTTCAGTTATATCATTTCTGTTTGTCGCATTTTTTATGTAAAAAGGACAGATAGTTTTCACTATCTGTCCTTACTTTTTATATTGCTCCTAAATATTCTTCTAAGCAAAGGTTATTCGATTTCATTTCGTTTGCAACATCAACGCCAACATAACGCCAATGCCAAGGTTGATAAATTATGCCTGTAATGTCTGTTTTGTCTTCAGGGTAACGAAGAATAAATCCATATTTGTGTGCATTTTCCACTAACCATTTATATTCATCAGTTGACGCAAATCCTGCACTTGCACTGACAATATCAACTGAAAGACCTGCACCATTTTCACTACAACCAGCAGGCTCAATTCGTTTTTCAGCGTTAGCTTTTGCCTCATCTTCCGTCATACCTTGCAAAATGAATGCCTGAACTTTATTTTCATAATTTGACTGTTGACGAGAATAGCTGCAATATGCTGAATATGGAGTAAGCACTAAACCTTGTTTAAGGGCATCTGCATACATTAATTGGGAAGCCTCTGAAACTCTTGTATCTGCTGTAACTGAACTACCCTCAATAACAGGTGAAAGAGTAGGTGAATAGGCTTTGCCTAATGGGTATTTTTTACTGATAAGCACTGTTGCCCAGTTTTCACTATTAAGCACGTCAACAGGATTGTAATTATCCCATTTTACAGGTGGTTTTGTTGTGGTTTCAGGCTCTGTTGTGCATTCTTCTGTGGTTGATTCTTCGGGCACAGGTGCCAGAGTTGTACTTTCTTCTGTTGTGGTTTCTGTTGTGATTTCAATTTCGTTATAGTTACCATTACGACAGAATATTGCGAACAAAATCAACAATAATCCAAGAATTGACACCAATGCAACAAAAAGTGCAAATCTAATTTTTAGTCTTCTTTTTTTCATATTTTAAATTCCTTATTTTTCTTATCAATATATATTATAGTTTATTCTTTTTTTTCAGTTATGTCAATATTTACAATTTTTTTAAAAATAGTAGTGACTTAATAAAAAAAGTGTGTTAAAATAACTATAATTATATTATTATGGCAAATTATTTTGCCTTTATGGAGGTAATCAGTTTTGAAAGCAAGTGAAAGTCATACTCATTACGCTTCAAAAGTACGCGAATGTTCAAACTTTGCAGTTCGTGAAATAAAAAGAGTCTGTGAACAGATTGGCCCTAGACCGGCTGGTTTCGAGGGTGAGAAAAAAGCTCAGGATTATGTAGAAAAAGTAATGACCCCAATTGCAGACGAAGTTACAAGAGAAAACTTTACATTAAGCCCAAAAGCTTTTATGAGTTGGGTTACAATTGATGGTGTACTCGCGCTTATTGCAGCAGTTTTAGGTATTGTAGCATTCACAGGGGCTGTGCCACAGTTAGCAGATGCATTTCATATCGCATCAATCGTGCTTTGTGTAATCTCAATATTCTTCCTTGTTGGTGAGTTTTTGCTTTACAAAAAAGTTCTCGACCCATTCTTCAAAAAAGAAGAGTCAAGTAATGTAATTTGCAAAATCAAGGCAAAAGGTGAAGTAAAAAGAAGAATTATCATAGGCGGTCACATTGACTCTGCTTATGAATGGCGTTACACATATGTTGGCGGACCTAAAATGGTTACAGCTGTTGTTGCCGGTGCAGTTTTAGGACTTCTCTTAACTCTTGTTGTAGGCATCATTGGTATGTTTACAGACAATAGTAGTGCTAATATTGTTTTAATCGTGTTACAAGCTGTTGTAGTGCCATTTTTGGCATCTGTAATCTTTTTTGTTAACTGGAAACTTGTTGTTGATGGTGCAAACGACGACTTAACAGGCGTGTTTACATCTATGGCAGTGCTTTTATATCTTAAACATAATAACATAAGTTTTGAAAATACTGAGGTTGTTGCCGTTTCAATGGGTGCTGAAGAAGAGGGTCTTCGTGGCTCAAAAGCTTTTGCAGAATTGCATGGTGACGAATATAAAAACGACGGTGTTGAAACTGTTTTCGTAGCTCTTGATACACTTCGTGATTACGATTTTATGGGTATTGTTACAAAAGATATGACAGCAACTGTTAAGCTTGATAGCAGTGCTTGTGCATTAATGAAAAAAGCGTCAGAAAATGCAGGTGTAAATGTTAATTTCACAACTACACCACTTGGCTCAACTGATGCTGCAGCAATGCAACAGGGTGGCATTAAATCAGTAGCATTTACAAGTATGGACCCTGCTCCTGCAAGATATTACCATACTCGTCTTGATAAGGTTAATATGCTTGAAATGAAAACTATTGAAGATGTGCTTAAAATTGTTCTTGAAACAGTATTCTTGTTTGATGAACAAGGTCTTAAAGAAACATATTAATTCCAAAAGGGGAAAAGATATAATGAAAAAGAATGTTATGAGAATTATTAGTCTTGTTTTAGTCGTTGTTATGATGACTACTGCATTTGCAGGCTGTGGCGCAGAGGTTGTAAGACCAACTGCAGTAACAGTTAAAACTGATTTAAAAGATGTTGATTTTGAGTTTTCTTATGGTGAGCTTAAAGAGGTTATGCCAGCTGATAAACTTGCAACTCTTTTTGAAAACACAAACACTAAGACTGACGAAAAAACTGTAAAGATTTCATATTATGAACTCGTTTCAAAGTATGGTTGGGAAGAATATTTCAAAGATATTCTTGCTCTTGTTTCTCAGGACGAATGGGCACAGTTTACAGGTAATCAGCAAGGTATTCTTGATTATTTTAATGGTAAAATCAATGAAATCAAAACAACAGGCGTTGCTCGTGTTTCATATTATGAAGATTTCTGGATTAACCACGGCGATGGTGTTGTTTTCAAAGATGTTAATGGTAAAGAACTTGAAAATCAGTCAGAATTAAAAGCAGCATTCCGCCTTTATGCAGATATGTCACTTAAAAATATTGGCAATTACCTTATGAATATTTCTAATGAAGAGAAATATCAGGTAAAAGAGGGCGACAAAGATAAGCTCGTTGCAACTGATTTTAATGAAGATTTAACAAATATCATTTATCCTCTTGGTGAGAAATCTGCAAGCACACTTACACTTACAGACCTTTACACAACAACAGATGCAGAAACAGGTGTAGTTACTTATCCAATTTATTCATCAGTTGTTCCAACATTAATTCATGACCTTGACGAAGAAGGTAACAATGCAGAAGACGAAGAAGGCGAATATATTTTCGTTCCATCAGAACTTTACAGAACAATCTGCATTATGGTTAAGCCTGAAGAAGCAAGCGTTAAAAAGGCGTTTACTGTTCGTGAAAAAGAGGGTATTTTAGAGCACTTTAAAGTAGCAGAAAACTATTTGAAAGTAAACTCTTTTGAAATTGCTTTCACACCTTGCAAAATTATGGCAGGATTTAACGCAGTTAATGACCAGATGACATATGCTACATATGAAAAGAATATGGTTATTACTGCGAATGTAACATTTACAGGGGCTTTAGCTGAATACGGCACAGTGGTTGTTGAATTCCCTTGCACATCTTCACTTACATACAATTTCGGTTGGGAAGTAACAGAAGAAGCAAAATAATTGTGAATATTCACAAAAAAAGCACAAAAATTTTTACAGCGGCACTGGTTTTCAGTGTCGCTTTTTTATTGATTTTTTAATCGACAGGGTGTAGAATATCTTTATAGACATTATTCTATAAAAAGGGGAATTGTTATGAAAAAGATTTTAGCAGTTATTCTCACAGTTTTTATGATTTTCTCTGCAGTGTCAATGGGGGTTGTTGCAGGGAATGACGAAAAAGTACCAGTGGTAATTCTGCAAGGTTACTCAGGACCCGACCTTGCCTATGCAGACGAAAATGGTGAGCCTATTTTTGATGAAAATGGTAATGTTCAGCTCGCATGGCCTTTGAATTTTGATAGCCTTGGTGAAGATATTACTGCTTTACTTGCAGATGTTACACTTAATCAGGAAGATTTAGGCGATTCAATTGTTGATGTTTTGCAAGAATACTTTGAGCCTCTTGAAATGAATCCAGATGGCACATCTAAAAATAATTTAGTGCCTTATCCAAGTGGGGCTGCTAACACACGCGCATCAACTCTTATTGAAAATGGTATGGAACAATATGTTCCAGAAGCAGCCTTTGCAGAAATGGCAATTGAAAAAGTAGGCGCTGAAAATGTTTTTGGCTTTACACAAGACTGGCGACAGAGTCAGGTGGACTCAGCAGCAGACCTTGACAAATATATTCAAGAAGTAAAAGCGTTAACTGGTGCAGATAAGGTTGATATTTACGGATTAAGCCATGGTGGTCAATATGGCACAAGTTACCTTTATTACTATGGACATAAAGGTGATGTGAGAAATGCAGTGTTCGGCAACCCTGCAACATTAGGCACATCTGCAGTAGGCTCATTTTTTACAGGTGAGCATGTTGATGTAAACCTTCAGGATGTTATTAGATTTGTAGAACATGGTTTTGAATATGAACAAGACTGGGAGTGGCTTTTACAACTTCTTACTCTTGATGAATTTCTTGTTGATATTGTAAATCGCGCTTTGGTGAATACAGATTTGCTTGATGGTATTGTATTAATTCCATCTTTATGGGATTTTGTTCCTCATAACTATTTTGAAAATGCACTTCAATACGTTGGACTCACCGAATCTACAAACGGAAAACTCTATAATGATACAATTAAATTCCATGCAGATGTTAATAATGATGGATTAAATCTTGCAAATAAACTTGCAGACCTTAAAGCAAGCGGTATGAAAATAGGTTATGTTTGTGGCAGTGGTTATGATTCTGTCAACGGCAAATATAATTCTGATATTCTTATTGATACATACCTTTCTTCAGGGTCAGATTGTGCCCTTGCAAATGAAACATTCCCAAGTGATTATAAGCAGGCGAATACAGTTTGTAATAATCCAGACCATTACCATATTTCACCTGAATTTGATATTGATGCATCAGCAGGATTTTTACCTGATGCAACATGGTATGTGAGAAATCAAGGCCATGGTATGATTATGCATGATGAATATTCAAAAAATCTTGTGCGTGATTTCATGTGGGGCGACATTGAAAATGTGTATTCAAGCAAAGAATATCCACAGTTTAATATGTCACAGAATAATTCTGAAATAATTTATACTCGATTTAACAATACAAGTTCAGGTTATCACTCAACTAATGATAATGAACTCATAATCAAGAATATGTCAGTTGAGGCTGATGCTGTAATCTGGTCAATTGAGGCTGTTGGTGCAGATATTGATTTTAGTTATTCACAAGGTATGATGATTTCTAAAGGTAATGTTGTAAATATTGGTGCTATTAATAATGATTTTAATAGTGCTGAAATTCCTTTTGAAGTAAGAATCACATATTCGCTTCTCAATACTCAGCTTACTTATGTAACAAACGTATTTTGTTTCACACCTATGACAGATGAACAAATAGAAAAATATAGTTACCTTTCAAATGTAGCTGATGTGTTGCCTGACGAAATACCAGAAACAACAGTGCCTGATGAAACAATAGAAAACACAACAGAGGCAGACACTGAAACTCCAATAGAAAATACAACTGCAGTTGAAACAACTACAATGGCTTCAACAGATGCAAAAGAAACAACAACTAAAAAAGCAGATGAGCAGACAACTGCTGAAAACGAAGACAAAAAGGAAAATGTTGAGGCGGAAGATATTCCAAAAACAAATCGTAGTGTTACAACAGTTTTAACTTCTTTAGCGGTTCTAGTAGGCGCATCAGTAACGGTATGTGCTGTGGTTAAGAAAAAAGAAAACGAATAAGATAATTAAAGAGTTAAACGAACTCTATTTTGTGGGTATATTTTTTAAAAAACTGTTGACAACACAGAAATTTGTGTTATAATAACAGAGCAAAAATAAAGCAGAACAGAAATGTGTTCTCACCCGTCGGCTTCGAGTTGACCGGTCAATACTTTACTAAAAAGTTTGATTTGTAATGGTGCGGGCAGAATTTCTGTCCGCATTTTAATTTCGCCCACGGGCTATGAGAGGTGTTTATTTATCAGTACCAAAGAATTGCAAATCAATGAAGAAATCCGCGACAAAGAGGTCAGAGTTATTACCGATGACGGCGAACAGCTTGGCATGATGTCAGCTAAAGATGCTCTTAAAGAAGCAGAAAAACGCAGTCTTGACCTTGTTAAAATTGCCCCTAACGCTCAACCACCAGTTTGTAAGATTATGGACTACGGCAAGTATCGTTTCGATAAGGCAAAGAAAGAAAAAGAAGCAAAGAAAAATCAGAAAGTTATTGAAACTAAAGAAATTCGTCTTTCTGTGAACATTGATACTCATGACTTTGATACAAAGGTAAATCATGCCCTTAAATTCTTAAAGGCAGGCAACAAAGTTAAGGTTTCAATCCGTTTCAGAGGTCGTGAAATGGCTCACGCTCATTTAGGTAACGGAATTATGGAACGCTTCTCAGTTGCTGTTGAGGAATTAGGCACAGTTGATAAGCCTGCAAAACTTGAAGGTCGTCAGATGCTTATGTTCCTTTCACCAAAGGGTGCGAAATAAAAGGTAGTATATTATATTAGGAGGATATTATTATGCCAAAGATTAAAACACATAGCGGAGCTAAGAAAAGATTTAAGCTTTCAAAGAACGGCAAGCCAATCAGAGCACACGCTAACAAGTCTCACATCTTAACAAAGAAAAGCACAAAGAGAAAAAGAGGACTTCGTCAGACAGCTGTTGCTGATAAAACAAATACAGCACAGATTAAGCGTCTTATTCCTTATAAATAAGAACCTGACCCATCGACGCATTGAAAATGCGAATGGGTACCCCAGAACCTTGTTGCTTCGCAATAATCAAAGCGTAAGTAACGCATAAATGTATCTATTCAATCGGAGGTAAAGAGAAATGGCACGTGTTAAAGGTGCGATGATGACTCGCAAAAGAAGAAATAAAGTATTAAAACTCGCTAAGGGTTACTATGGTTCAAAGAGCAAACTTTTCAGAACAGCTAAGCAGGCTGTTATGAAGAGCGGTAACTATGCTTACATCGGAAGAAAGCAGAAGAAACGTGATTTCAGAAAGCTCTGGATTACAAGAATTTCAGCTGCTTGTAAGATGAACGGTATGAATTACTCAACATTCATCAATGGTCTTAAAAAAGCTGGTATTGACCTTAACAGAAAGATGCTTTCAGAGATTGCTATTGCTGACCCAGCAGCATTCACAGCTCTCACAGAAAAAGCAAAAGAAGCTCTTAAATAAT
>JAZLBG010000038.1:0-15511 GCA_045613585.1 Candidatus Fimenecus sp.
GAAGCAGATGCAATTCTTCGTGAAGAATTTGATAACTGTGGTCTTGCAGAAAAAGTATGGCAATATTTCATTGCTGTGCCTGATGTTAAGAGCGGAGGTGTTAAAGACGAAAGCCGTTATGAGGGTTGGCCTGCAATCATCCGTGCAGTAAACACAACAGACGCTATGAGTGCTACAATCGAAGAAATTCCTTATGCAGTACTTCATAAGATTACTGATAGAATTACACACGAAGTTGACGGTATTAACCGTGTACTTTACGACCTTACTCCAAAGCCAATCGGCACTATTGAGTGGGAATAATCAACATTATCCCAAGGCAAACTCATTCAGCCTCAAAAGGACAAATTCGTTTATCCTCTAAACCGCTGACTGACTGCTGAATTAGAGACAAAAGAAAAACTTAAAACTCGAAAAAATTATGACCTTGCATTTCACATGCAAGGTCTTCTTTTTTTATCCAAAAACAAACCGCTGAATTACAAGATAAAAAAAGATAACTTCTTCACAGAATTTATATAATTTTTTCTCGTCGCTACGCCTCCACTACTGCGTAGTTTCCTTTCTTTTATTCTTCTGTTAATCTTCCCTTGTTCCCTTTCAAACGGCTCTACTGCGTGGATTGTGGCTATTTTCTTTCCGGAAAGTTTTCCGAAAAATTGAAGAAAAAAACTTAATTTCTTTCAAGAAAAAGTAAAAGAAAAATTTATAAAATTTCAAGAAAAAACAAAAGAAAAACAACAGAAAAATTGAGTTGTTTTTAAGGGATAAATAACAGAAAAATAAAAGAAAAAATTTCTGAAAAATTAAAGAAAATTAAGAGAAAAAAATAACCTTATTGTGGGAATTTTGAAAGAAAAAGTAACTGAAAATATGACCTTGCACACGCTAAAAATTTTTGCCCTGAAGACGATAAATCGTTTTTGCTACGACACAACAAGCGCTGCCTGTGGCAGATGAAGCGAAGTTGATTATTATGTGAAAATACAGAGCGGTGCGACGCGCTCCAAGCGAGCAACGCGACAATATTTTCAGTGGGCAAGAAATCAACAAACGCTGCCTGTAGCAGATTAAGTAAAAATACTCAAAAATTTTTGACCTTGTTTCATAGTGGAACAAGGTCTTTTTTTATCCAAAAGCAAACACAGATTTCCATTATCTATTCATTGCACTGGTAATAGTTATATGATATAATAATTCTATACTATGTTCTGGAGGTCAATATGGCGAACTTTATTTCTACAGAGCGTATGCTCGCGAAATTAGACGAACTTTTAAGCAGAAATGATTATACCTCTGCAGAAAAACATATTTTATATTGGCTTAGTGAAGCAGACAGCGCAAACGATAAGCGTTGCAAACTTCTTCTTACGAATGAACTTGCAGGACTTTATCGTAAACTTTCAAGAGAAGAAGATGCATTAAATACTGTGCAGAATGCTCTTGAATTAATTAAAGATATGGGTATTGAAAACAACATTGGTGCTGGTACAACATATATTAACTGTGCAACAGTCTTAAAGGCATTTGGCAAAGCAGAAGATTCAATGCCTTTATTCGAAAAAGCATTGAATGTGTATAAGGAAAAACTTGAAAGTAATGACAAACGTTTTGGTGGTCTTTATAACAATATGGCTTTGTCATTAGTTGATTTAAAACGATTTGACGATGCCTATAAATTATATGAAAAAGCAATTTCTATTATGGAACAACATGACGATGGAATGCTTGAAGTTGCCATTACTTATCTTAATATTGCAAGTGCAAAAGAAGCAGAATTGGGACTTGAAACTAGCGAAAAAATCATAGAAGAATATCTTAATAAGGCTATGAAAATTTTAGACGAACACAAGAACAGAGATGGCTACTATGCTTTTGTATGTGACAAATGTGCATCTGTTTTTGGATATTACGGATTTTTTGTTTATCAGAACGATTTGATAAAAAGAGCGAGGGAAATTTATGAAAGGTCTTGAACTTGCTGAAAAATTTTATAAAGAATATGGCGAGAAAATGATTGATGAAAATTTTTCTCACATAAAAGAGTATCTTGCAATCGGTCTTGCAGGTAGTGGGTCAGAGTGTCTGGGCTTTGATGATAATATTTCTCAGGACCACGATTTTGAGGCTGGATTCTGCATATTTATTCCTGATGAAGATTTAGTTTCTGAAAGAGACGAATTTTTGCTTGAGCGTGCTTATTCAAAATTGCCAAGCGAATTTATGGGATATGAAAGAAGTAAACTTAATCCAGTTGGTGGAAATCGTCACGGAATTATAAGAATAAGTAAATTTTTCAAAGATAAAGTTGGTGACACAAATGGAAATATCACAACAGATGGTTGGTTTTTCATTTCAGAACAATTTTTGCTTGAAGCCACAAACGGAAAAATCTTTTGCGATAATCATGGACTTATGACAGAAATTCGTGAAAGATTATCATATCTTCCTGAAGATATACGCCTTAAAAAATTAGCAGGAAACATTCTTATTATGGCACAATCAGGTCAATACAACTATAAAAGATGCATTGACAGACAAGAAACAGGTGCAGCACAATTAGCAATTAGTGAATTTGTAAATGCCACATTAAAAGTAATCTTTCTGTTAAATAAAAAATACATACCATACTACAAATGGTCATTCCGTGCATTAAAAGACCTTACAGTTTTATCAGAATTAAGTGACCAACTTGAATACCTTATTTCAAGTACAAATACAGAAAAAGAGTCAGAAATAAAAATTGAAGTAATCGAAAACATTGCTTCTTTGGTAATAAAAGAACTTGAAAAACAAAGTTTAACACGTGCATCTTCAAATAATCTTGTCAATCACTCTTATTCTGTAAATGACAGAATAAAGGATTCAGAAATACGAAACCTGAATGTAATGTATGCAGTATAAAAAGAATACTCGAAAATCCCCTCTCCTTTTAATTTAATTTCAAATATTGAAATTATCAATCACATAACTGTCTTCTAATTATTCTTGTGTTCAATTTTAAATTGTGATATTATAGATTTACAAAAGGAGTGGTTTTATGAAAAAGAAGATTTTAAGTATTATTGCTATACTTTTAGTGATAATTGGAGTTACTCTTATTTTTACTGTTGCAATTCCGAAAATGGAATATGCTAAAGATTCAGGTGACACTGAGGAGTTATTCAGACAAAACGTGGCTACAATCGGTTTTGAAAATACAATTGAAACCGCTATTCCACAGACTGAACTTTACAACATAATAAAAAATCATTTTGAGTCTCCCCTTCCTGAGGGCAAGACAGAGAAAAAGGCAATTATCATCGGTTACGATGGTTGTCGTACAGACGTCCTTACGGAAATGAGATACGAAAAAAGTGCAATTCGTGACATTTTGCACCACGGTGGCTCAATAAATCTTTCATATTGTGGTGGTGTTAACTACCCTGCTGAAAACACACAAAAAACCTCCACTGCACCCGGTTGGTGTTCAATTCTCACAGGTGTTTGGGCTGATAAACATGGTATTACTGCAAATGATATTACCAAATCTCTTGAATACAAAACTCTTCTCACTACTCTTGTTGAAGATAACGTAATTGAAAGTTCTGCTTTTATCACAAGATGGAAGGGTCATTTTGACAGAAAGAATGCAACATATCTTGAAGAAAAAGCGTATTGTGAAAACAATAATCTTAATGTTTCATTTAACAGATGTGAAGACGATATTGCATCTCACGAATACACATTAAATGAAATTAACAAGAAAGATTGTGCAGATTTCTTATTTGTTATTTACGAGCCAACTGACTCAACAGGTCACAATTATGGCTTTACAATTAACAACCCAAGATATAAAGAGGCGTTTCAGACTGCTGACCAATATGCTCTTGAAACAATTGATGCAATTAATGCAAGAGCAACATATGATACAGAAGATTGGCTTATAATTATCACGTCTGACCATGGTGGAATAGGCACAGACCATGGTGGTGCAAGCATTCAAGAAAAAATGACGTTTATAGTAACAAATAAGGAAATTAAATATGAATAATCTTACTTTTGAACAATTTAACAATGCGGAATTCAAACTTTTTAAAGGCAACCCTATAATTAAAAATCCTCTTGAAAGTTTTGTTATTGCAGACCCTAGTGTATTAACTCCTGATGTATCCCATGACGGAAAATTGCATTTATTCTGTCACACATTTTTTGGTGTTTACAGATACGAGAGTACTGACGGAATCAACTTTAAAAATAAAGGTAAAATTGTTAATCGTGCAATGCGACCAAATATCAACTATATTAATGGCAAATACTATTTGTTTTTCGAGCGTACAAGACCTGTAATTTTTAACCTTTTAAGTCTTGTAGGGGCTCAATGGAAGTCAGAAATTTATTGTGTTGAATCAAAAGACCTTAAAAACTGGTCAGCGCCTTATCTTGTAATTGGCAAAACCCGTGATTATGAAGAATACAAGAAAGGTTATGCAATTTCAAATCCATTTTTATTAGCAACTGAAAATGGTTACAGAATGTATTATTCTTGTGGACAAACATTCATTAAAGACTGTGGTTTTTGCGAACCAACACACATTAGTTTTGCAGAAAGCAAAAATGTTACAAATGGCTATACATCAAGGAAAAATCCTATTATTAGTCCTGATAAAAACATTGAATATTTAAATCTTTGTTCAGGCTGTTTGAAAGTATATAAGCTTAAAGATTGCTATATAGGGCTTCAGAATGGCCTTTTTGAAAAAGACGGAATCAGTCACTCTGCAATTATGCTTTTGAAATCAGATGATGGTATAAATTTTGAGTTTGTAAAGCCATTTTTAGTGCCACAAATTCAAGGTGAAAGTCGTTGGATGGCTCAATATGTATATGCTTGTTGTCTTACATATTACGATAACAAGTTACGACTTTATTTCAATGCACGAAACGTATCAAACAACCTTACTGGCAGAGAATGTATTGGAATTTATGAAGCGGAAATATAAAACACAAAATAGCAAGGTCTTTTGACCTTGCTATTTTTTTATAAATTGTAATTTGTTTTATAAAACAACAAATGGGACGCCGAGTTGACGTCCCATATAATATAATATTCTTTATAAGTTTAATACTGATGATGCGATTGCAAAATAAATAAGGAGCGTTACTGCATCAACGATTGTTGAAATGAATGGACTTGACATTACAGCAGGGTCAAAGCCGATTTTCTTTGCAATTACTGGAAGTATTGAGCCAACTACCTTTGCAAAAACAACCGCTGCAATCATTGTAATACTTACTACAAGTGCCACTCGCCAACCAACATCGTCAAAAATCATTAATTTTGCAAAATTAACAATTGCCAAAGCTATACCACATACAAGAGCAATTGAAAACTCTTTAAATACAACCTTCAATGTATCTCTGAATTCAATTTCACCTAACGAAAGTCCACGAATAATTGTTGATGATGATTGATTACCACAGTTACCACATGTACCTGTTAGCATTGGAATAAATGCTGTAAGTGCCACACAAGCTGTAAGTGCACCTTCAAAGTGTGTAATAATTTTTTCAGTAAATGTTGCCGAAACCATTAAAAGCATAAGCCAAGGAATACGCTTTTTGAAGTTTTCAATAACACCCATTTTAAGATAAGGCTTATCAGTTGGTGTGATACCAGCCATCAATTCCATATCTTCTGTAATTTCTTCTTGCAAAACGTCGATAGCGTCATCGACTGTGATAATACCAACAAGTCGATTTTCTCGGTCAACAACAGGAAGAACAACGAGGTCATATTTTTGGAAAAGGTCTGCAACAACTTCTTTATCTTCGTGAGTATGCACAGAAATAACATTATCGTCCATAATTTCACGAATTGTAGCATTTTCATCTGCAAGAAGCAAATCTTTAACAGTTACATAACCTTTAAGTTTTCTTTTACTGTCAGTTGCATAGCAAGTGTAAATTGTTTCTTTGTCAACACCTGTTCTACGAATACGAGTAAAAGCATCTGCAACAGTCATTGAGCGTTTCAAGTCAACGTACTCAATAGTCATAAGACTACCTGCAGAATCTTCTGGATAACGAAGAATTTCGTTAATTGATTTTCTGGTATCAGGGTCAGTATGTCTTAAAATACGCTTAACAAGTGTGGCAGGCATTTCTTCAATCAAATCAACAGCGTCGTCAACATAAAGTTCATCAAGAACTTCACGAAGTTCTGTATCACTGAATGCACGAATAAGTGTTTCTTGATATTCAGGCTCCATATTAACAAAAACTTCAGCTGCTAATTCTTTTGGTAAAAGTCGATAAATGAGTGTAAGTTCACGCTCTTCAAGTTCCATGAAAAGTTCCGCAATATCTTGTTCATTCATCTCTGTAAGAATATCTTTTAACTCTTGCCATTTTTTGTTGTACAAGAGTTCGGTTAAAATTTCAAAGGTTTCCATTCATTTCACTCCTTAATTAATATAAGTTTGTGAAACGCTTCAGGCATTTATGAATTGCGGAGCACATCCGCATAAATACTTGGAGGTTTCGCTGTTGTACCATGGTACGTGTCCACAATTTTCACTCCTTTACAATAAAAAAACTGCATAATTGCTCAAACGCAAAAATGCAGTCAAGAATACTACACAAATTCGTTCAAGCTTTAGCTTCGCAGGGCGATGAAATTACATTAAATCACACCTTGTTTTTCGATGTGACTTGCTAACCAGCTCATAGTGTCTCCACCATTTTGCGGCAGTAATCCGTATCCCTGTGGTAGCCTTACCTACCGAATAGGTTTATTACCTAACTATTATCACTCTTAAACGCTTATTTGTCAATAGAAAAGTTAAGAAAAAAACATATTTTTCTTATAATTTTCATGTTTTTGGCTATTCGGCAAGTTGCACAGTTATATTTCAATTAATTTGGTGGATTTTAACGAAAATCGTTTTTTTGTGTTCATTTTTTGTTAAAAATCAGTTTTTTCATTGAAACGCGGTTAAAAATTTGTTAAAATAATCGGGTATGTAAAATATTATACAAGGAGTGCATAATATGAGTTTATCTCAAACCGTAAAAAACGGTGTTGACATGGTTAAAACCCACTGGAAAACACCACCTAAAGGCAGATATATGCCTTACCGAGAAATCGCTGCATATTCTGGCGGTGGTATCGGTGCTTACATGGTTATCACATTAGGTAACGCATGTCTTTTATCTATGGGTAATACACTTATTTCATCAACACTTGGTGTTGGTCCTACAGATATGTATTTACTCTATGTTATCGCTATTCTTATCAACATTCCTTTCACAGGACTTCGTGCAACAATTATCGATAACACAAGAAACAAAGCTGGTAAATATCGTCCATACATAGTTACAATGGCAATCCCTACTGCTATTATTTGTAATCTTTTTGTATGGTTCCCTTACGATAAGTTAAATCTTATTGTTGGTGATGGTGGATTTGAATCTGTTGCAGCAAATGGTAGAGTTGAAGTTATAACCTATGCATATATTGCAAAATGCGCGGTTATTCTTGTCTTAAATGTTCTTCTTAACTTCATCTATTATTTCTTCTATGACGGATATGAGAATCTTATTCACGTTCTTTCACCAAACACACAAGAAAGAACAGATGTTGCTTCAATTAAGAGCGTTGTTTATTCATTTGCTCCTACTATTGTAAACCTTTTCACACCAATTATTGCGAGAAATCTCTTTGGTACAAACACAACAGATATTCGTGTTTATAGATTCCTCTACCCTATTCTCGGTGTTCTTGGTATTCTTCTTTGTATTATTGTTTATAAATATACTGAAGAAAAAATTGTTCAGGCTAGAACTCACGTTGTTCAGATTAAATTTACTGATGCTCTTCGCGCAGTTGCAAAGAACAAGTATTTCTGGATTATTTCACTTGCAGGTTGGATTGGTTTCCTTGAATCTGCATACGCAAACATTCTTAACTGGCTTTATAACTATGGTGGTGCTTGTAACGGTAACGTTTACGGTCTTGTTGTTACTCTTTATGGTAACGCATCTCTTTGGGGTATGATTGCTGCACCATTCTGCATTAGAAAATGGGGTAAAAAAGCAGTTCTTGTTGTTACAAACATTATGAACGTTTGCTTTATCCTTATGATGCTTCCTTTCACACAGGAAATTAACAACCTTACAATCTGGCTTGTTATGGGATGTCTTTACCTCAACGCTTTAATGGGCTCATTTGCACATATTCTTAACCCTGCAATTCAGGCTGACATTCGTGACTATCAGCAATACCAGACAGGTGAAAGAATTGACGGTATGTTCTCTGCCGTTGCTACAATTGGTACTATCATCACTCTTGGTACATCAGCTGTTCTTCCTGTTATTTATGAAAAAGGCGGTATCACGGCTGAGATGGCTAAAAAGGTAACATCTGACCCTAATGTTCTTAATCGTGTTCTTGGTGATGGTAAAACTGTTGGTCAGATTCTTGCAGAACAGATGGAAGCAGGTCAAAACAACTACATTAACCCTAACTCAGCTTTGTATGATTTAGACGTTTTCCTTCCTCTTATTCATGCACTTATTATTATTGCTGCTGTTGGTGCTGCAATGAACGTTATTCCATTCTTCTGGTATGATTTCGACGAAAGAAAACAGAAATCAGTTATCCGCGTACTTAAAATCCGTGCACTCTTTGAAGACTATGGTAACGGCATTACAAATGACGCTCAACTTGTTGAGGGTATTGATATTATCCGTAATGCAAGAGAAATGGTAACACAAGAACCAAAAGCTATTGATAAGTCATATAAATCAATTAAAGATAAGGCAGAAAAGAAAGCGGCTAAAAAGGCTTATAAAGAAGCTCTTGAGTTTAACGAAGAAATTGAAATCAGCAAATTCGTGTGTGACGAACTTGACAAATTCTCAACTGAAACATTTAAATATCAATATAATGTTCAAAAAGGTATTTATGATGCAGGACTTCAGAATCTTAAACTTTTAGATATTAACGAAATTAAGGCTGAACTCAATGCTGCAAAAGC
The DNA here is from genome assembly GCA_045613585.1 of Candidatus Fimenecus sp. Lineage (GTDB taxonomy): Bacteria > Bacillota > Clostridia > Oscillospirales > Acutalibacteraceae > Fimenecus. The sequence continues at coordinate 9,021 of JAZLBG010000038.1, forward strand.
AATTTCAAAAGACAACAAAGAATTAAGAAAGTTTGCTATTGAAGTTGCAAGAAACAAGAAATCAGCATATAAAGCTCTTAATAAGTATTTTACAAACGAAGACCTTGTTCAACCAGACTTTGCAGAACTTGAAAAGCTCTTTGATGCTGAAGACGAATGCAACGCAAAACTTAAAGAACTTTATCTTGCACTTAAAGATGCTAAGAAAGCAAAAGATGGTACTGCTAAAGAAATTAAGGCTGACATTAAAGTTTATGAAGCAAAGAAAAAAGAAATTCACAAGGCTTCAAAAACAGAAATGGACAGACACGCATACTTCGCACGTGCTGCTAAACCTTATCTTGATGCTGAAAAACTTGTTAAGCAAGAAGAAAACTACAAGCATTTTGATGAAATTGCAGAAATGTATGAAGATGCAAAAGCTCGTAAAGAATTAGCAGAAGCTGAAGCTGAAGCAAAAGCTCGTAAAGAAAAAGAAGAAGCTGAAGCTTATGCTGCACAGTTGAAAGCAGAAAAAGCTACTAAGAAAGCTACTAAAAAAAGTAAATAATTAACGCATAATTAAAGCCGATTCGAATTTCGAGTCGGCTTTTTACATATTAATTTATATAAATTAGAATTTCTTCAAATTATTTTATAGTGTATGGTAAACAAGCATTTTCGTTTCATTTATTATATTGATTTTCTGCAATACAAGATATATAATTAATATATTAAAGAAAATTTTAATTTTGCTAATCTCTCTAACCTTAGTTTTTACTTTTATTTTTACTATTCCTGCTTTTGCCCAAAAAGTATATGCAATTACTGCTATTACCGAAGGCAATAGTAATGTTTTGTTCTCTAATGGGTATCGTGGTTATTGTATTGATATGAATAAACATGGTGCAACTATGGGAGAATTATTTGAAGAATCTGACACATCTTTGGCTACGAGCAATATTGATGGCAGTGATATTTCAGGATATCTTAAAGCACTTTTTGTAATAAAATTTGATTATTTATTTGTTGCTGACGGTAATGGTGGTTATGAATTAGACTTCAACAAAAAAGATTCTCTTCTTCCTGCGGTTATCTGGAATTTTTCTGATAACAGATACATCTATGGTGAACAAAAAAATATAGTTAATGACGTTAAGGCATATGATGTTCCTGCAATTCCTGACACAGGATACACAATCACACTTGATAATGGTGATGTTATAACCTTCTACTTTTTAGTTATGCACCCAGAAAATACTGACACACAAGATTTCTTCTCATATAAAATTGCAGTAAACGAAGAAGAAACAACAACAGAATCAACAACAGAGTCAACTGAATCAAACAATAATTTTGGTGAAGGTGAAGGAACTATTGGCGGTGGCTCAGCTATAAATCCACCTAATAATGACACTCCTGATAGTGACACTAACAATGGTAATACCACTGATGATGGTTCTGCTGATGATAGTTCTAATGATGATACAACTGATGACGACTCTATCAACATCAACACTACTGATGTAGAAACAACTGACAATAGTTCTTCTGAACAAAATGAAAACATTCCAAACACTAACGCTTCTTCAAGAATCAACTTTGTAAAACTAATTTTGATTTTTTTATTACTTGCAATATTCACTTTAGTTAACAAAAGAAAGAAAATTCTTGCATAAATGAAATATATCTTAATATGATATGGCGGGGTCAAGTCAACTGACCTCGCTTTTTCATCCCCTACTTTTTTATTTATTCTATTGAATTTTATAATTAAAGGGTATATAATTGCTTTGATAAAAAATTCACAACTTGAAATGGGGTTTATTCTATGGCAAGATATGCAATTTATGGTGCAGGGTCACTTGGTACTGTACTTGGTGCATTTATTACTAAAAATGGCGGCGAAGTTGACCTTATTAACAGAAATAAGGCTCATGTTGAAGCACTTAATACTAATGGAGCTAAAATTATTGGTACAGTTGATATGTTAGTACCTGTTAAGGCAATTACACCTGACCAGATGGAAGGCAAATATGATGTTATCGTTCTTCTTACAAAGCAATTATTCAATAAAGAAGTTGTAACAATGCTTAAAGATTATCTCACAGATGATGGTGTTGTTGTTACACTTCAAAATGGTATTCCTGAGCCAGGTATTGCTGAAATTATTGGTACTGAACACACAATGGGTTGCGCTGTTGAATGGGGCGCAGCTTTAGTTGAACCAGGCGTTTGTGAACTTACAAGTGATAAAGATTCACTTTCATTCCATATGGGCAAAATGGATGGTATTACTGATGCACAGTTCAATATGGTTAAAGAATTACTCGAAATGATGTGCCCTGTTCACGAAGAAGAAAATCTTATGGGTGCTCGTTGGTCAAAGTTACTTATCAACTCAACATTCTCTGGTCTTGGCACAGTTGTTGGCGGTGTTTTTGGTGATGTTACTGAAGACAAAGCAGGTCAGAAGGTTGCAATTCGTTGTATGAAAGAGATTATTGATGTTGGTCATGCATCTGGCATTGAGTTTGCACCTGTTCAAGGTAAAAATATTGTTGGTCTTTTCTATTGGAAAGGCGCATTGAAGAGAGCTTTTGGTTGTTTCTTGCTTCCTATTGCACTTAAAAAGCACAGAGATATTGAGCCATCAATGTTACAAGACCTTAAGAAAGGTAAACCTTGCGAAGTTGATGCTATCAACGGTGTTGTTTGTGATTTCGGTAAGAAATATAATGTTGCTACACCAATTAACGATAGAATTGTTGAGATTATTAAGAAAATTCAGAACGGTGAGCTTACTGCAACAAAAGAAAACTTCAAGTTGTTTGATGATGTTTTATAATTAAATACATAAGTTAAGGCAGTCCAAAAGGACTGCCTTTTTTGTTATGATGACTACTATATTACCCTACACCGATTACTTCGTATTCAACAAGATAGCCGTTTGCAAACTCTGTTGAGTTTACCACTATATTTTCTGACCATTCAGCAGCATAAATAACGGCATTATCAACACGGTCATACATTCTATCTGTTTTTTCACCAAGTTCTAACTCAAGCATTGCATCTTCTTCGCTAAAGTTTTTATCGCGATAGAAATAACCTGTTGTACATCCATCTCTACAATCACCATCACCACAATAGTAGCCTTCTTTGATTAATACTACTTCTTCACCTTTAGTGCCTATACCCATATCTTCTGCATATTCTTCAACTGTTCTACCAGCAAGGGTAAACTCAAATTCACCTAGAGAAGATGTTTTATAAAAAAGACCTGCAAGAATTGAGAATATTATGAGTTCCGCAAGACATATAACAACAATTGTTATATACATTTTTTTGTAAATGCCTTTGCCTTTAATTGCTTTAATAAAGAAGAACACAAGAATTATAAATGGTATAAATGCAAATACAAACACAAAGAAAGCTATTGAAATTGACTCTGTTACATTGTCGTCATACAATACGCCATAATCGTCGTTATAGTATTCTTCCATCGCTTTATCAATATCTTTAACTAACTGTGCATCAGTAATTTTATGCAAAGGTTTATTTGCTATTTTACCAATACTGCCACTATACCAATCACTTTCATTAAAACCGGCTTCTTTGTAGTTAAGATAATAATACTCATCATCAATAATTAACAGTTTTCCGACTATTACTGACATACTGCCATCACTATTCTGAGCAATAATATCATAATCATCTTCTAAACCCACAAGTCGACTGTTTGTAAAAGTTACTACTTCACCATTAAGTTGTGGTCTTTCTGCAACTACATTGTTATTAGCAGGATAAGTAATTTCAATTGTTAATTTGTCTGTTTCACCACTTACGATTTTATTATATTCTTCAAGATATGAAGCTTTCAAATATACAATTATCATTTCAGCACCATCAAAATAAGTAAGTGTTGCTTCAACAAGAGTTCTATCTTTATTAGTACTCAATTTAACACTTTTTATTTCTTGTTTTTGTTGTTCTGAATATTCAAGATAAATACTGTCACCTGTATAGAAATTGTCATTATACACTTCTTCTATAATCCAGTTGTATTTATAATTTGTTTCAATTAAAGTTTTATTAATTCGTGTATATTGCTCACCATCAACATAGAAATGTTCATATCTGTCAGAAAATGTACCTGTTGGCATTTTAGCATTGAATATGTCAATTTCTTCATCAGTATCTTCTTCAAACAAACTGGTAGGGGTCTCCACACTACCTGTTGCCATATCTTCTGCAAAAACAGTTACTGCAAAGCAGGAGAAAATAAGTACAAAACTAATAATTAAAGATAATAATTTTTTCATATTTACTCCCCCTTAACTTAAATTGAGTTTTCGGTCAAGCATCCAATACTGGAATGCATAAAGAACTACACAGAAAATACCGCTGAAAAACAATCTACATAAAGACATAAGCATTGCGGTAGGATTTTCAAGATATGTAGGCAAACCAAGAATCCAATTATAAAGTGTATCCGCAGCAAAAAGGTTGTACATTACAAGACCAAATACAACTGCACTATTTGCCACATAATAAATAGCAATTGCTGTTATTACTTTTGCTTTTTTTGCAATAATTGATGCAATTGTTATACAACAAAATGCGAACAATACTGAAATTACAACAGTAAGAATTACTGAAACTATTGTCTGAATAATAGAATATACTGCATATGCACCATAAGTTTCAAAATAATCTGTTATAGCCTCACAAATATCCATCCAGAATTCCTTTGTGAAAACATCTTCATAATAAGCAATACAAAATGCTATTAAAACATCAACTATAATTATAAGCCCTGTTATAAGTACTGTTGCAACGCTTGAAATAAGTTTTGAATTAAGTAAACTACTGCGTTTTACTGGGAGTGTAAATGTAAGATAACCTTCATCAGTAAAAAAGTTCTTATAAAATCTTGAAAACAAAAGTATTATAGTCATAATTGCAAAAGCTACGCCACCAAGCACCGCTATAATTGCTGCAAGTGTTGCCACAACATAAAGCATTTGAGGAAGTTCTTTCTGATTATCAAAAATTGAAATACTCCAACCACCTATAAATGCAAGTCCTAAAGTAGACACTGCTGCAATCCACCAGAATTTTAATATAGACTTAAAGTCATATCTTAAAAGTTTCTTTAACATCTGAATACCTCCTTAAACAACTCGTCAAGGGATTTTCCTGTTTCGTTACGGGTTTCTTCTGCATTACCTGAACGAAGAACTTTACCGCCAAATCCAAGGAATACAAAATCATCAAGCACCTGTTCAACATCAGTTATCAGATGTGTTGTTATGATAATTGTTGCTTCAGGATTATAATTGCTTACGATTGTACTTAAAATATATTCTCTTGCTGCAGGGTCAACACCCGCAATAGGCTCATCAAGAAGATAAAGTTTTGCATTTCTTGACATTACAAGAATTAACTGAACTTTTTCTTTTGTACCTTTTGACAATGCTTTTAAACTTGCATTACGGTCAATACCTAAATCTGAAAGAAGTATATATGCTCTTGCCGAGTCAAAATCTTCGTAAAAATCAGTAAAATACTCAACAAGTTCACGAACTTTCATATTTGAACTGAAATATGTCCGTTCAGGAAGATATGAAATAAGCGCTTTACTTTTCTCCCCTACAGGATTACCTGCCACAAGAATTTCACCGTTGTCTGCCTGTAAAAGTCCTGAAATCAGTTTCATAAGTGTAGATTTTCCGCAACCATTTGGTCCTAAAAGTCCTACAATTTTTCCTGCAGGAATTTCAATATTGAAATCTTCAAGTACAGGCGTGTATTTTTTATATGATTTGCTTAAATGTTTACATTCAAGAATGTTCATTCTATTACCTCCTCAATCATTTTTACAGCTTGTTCTTTTGTTATTGACAAATGCTTCATATTTTTTGCAAAATCACGGACAAGCTGTTCTGCCATTTTGCGTCTGCAAGCAGCAACTATCTCTGTGTCTTCAGTAACAAATCTGCCAAGAGTTCCTTTTGAAATAATAAGCCCTTCGTTTTCAAGCTCCGAAAAAGCGTGTTGGACTGTATTAGGATTTACAGCCGCCTCTAATGCAATTTGTCGTACAGTAGGTATTTGCTCACCTGCAGAATATTCTCCTGACAAAACCTTTTTAACTATTCTGTCTGCAATTTGCAAATAAACGGGTTTGTCTGAAGAGAATTTCCAAGCCATAACATCACCTCACTTGTATTATTGTGCTAATACAATAATACAACGTTTGTAAATAAATGTCAATAGTTTTCTTTGGGTATGCAAATTTAAGTTTATCGGGCTCATTGAATGGTATTGTTTTGCCTCCCTCTGACGAGGTGCGGGTGTCCGATGGACACCTCTGCAAAGCAGAAGCACCGACCGAACCGGCAGGTGAGAATTAGGTGGCAACGCGTTAGCGTTGACGGAGGGAGAGATAGGCTTTAACAGGCGTTTTTGACTACCCCTCAGTCAACTTCGTTGACAGCTCCCCTGACAAG
>JAZLBG010000039.1:0-1918 GCA_045613585.1 Candidatus Fimenecus sp.
CTCCTCGTGAGTTGATTGGAAAATATTATGCAGTTGTCTTTTCACCTATTCATTTGTCACTTATTAAAGATGGTCCATTGAACAGACGCAAATTTATTGATACTGCAATAAGTCAGATTGATAATATGTATGCAAAAAAACTTATGTATTTTAATCATCTTATTCAGCAAAAAAATGCGTTACTTAAAAATGCAGCAGAAAATCCATCTTTACTTGATACTCTTGATGTATGGGATGAAAAAATTGCTTTTGCCGGTGCTGAAGTTATTTGTGACAGAATTGATTACATAAAAAAACTTCAAATAAAAGCAACTGATATTTACAGAGGTATTTCCGGGGAAAAAGAAGAATTACAGATTAAATATTTAAGTAATGTCCGTTATGAAAGTGAAGATAAACAGGATATTGCAAAAATTTATTTTAATAACATGGTGAAAAACAGACCAAATGATTTGTATCTTAAAAATACGACGAGTGGTCCTCACCGTGACGATATTGAAATTTTAATAAATAATATTTCTGCAAGAAAATTCGGCTCACAAGGTCAACAAAGAAGTGCATCTTTAGCACTTAAACTTGGTGAGGCAGAAATTATTAAAGATTTGAAAGGTGAACACCCAATAATCTTACTTGATGATGTAATGAGTGAACTTGACAGTACACGACAAAATTACATTCTTAATAAAATGACTGATAAACAGGTATTTATTACTTGCTGTGAAAAAGAAACAATTTCTCGTCTTCATGCAGGTAAAGTATTTAAAGTAGAAAACGGAAAAGTGGTGGACTGATGTATTTAAATATTGGTCAGGATACAGTTATTACTGACAAAAATATTTTAGGTATTTTTGACCTTGATAATACAACTGTTTCTAAATCTACAAGAGAATACATAAATACTGCTTCTAAAAATGGTGAATGTATTACGGTATCATTTGAAGAATTACCAAAATCTTTTATAGTTGTTGCAAAAGATAATAAAAAAGAAATTTACATTTCACCACTTAATACATCAACAATTTTCAAAAGAATAAAATAAGTCAGATTTTGACGGAGGAAAAAAATGAGCGACCAGATTAAAAACACAATTGAAGAAGAGGTTATGGATACGGTTGTTACCGAAACTTATGACGCCTCTGCTATTCAGGTTCTTGAAGGACTTGAAGCTGTAAGAAAGCGTCCGGGTATGTATATCGGTTCAACAGGACCGAAAGGACTTCATCACCTGGTTTATGAAATCGTTGACAACTCAATCGACGAAGCACTTGCAGGTTATTGTTCACATATTGAGGTAGAAATTTTACCTGACGATATTATTACAGTACGCGACAATGGTCGTGGTATTCCTGTTGGTATAAATGAACAGCAAGGACTTCCTGCAGTTACAGTTGTATTAACTGTTCTTCACGCAGGTGGTAAATTCGGTGGTAGTGGTTATAAGGTATCAGGTGGTTTGCACGGTGTTGGTTCATCAGTTGTAAACGCTCTTTCAGAATGGTTTGAAGTTGAAGTTAGCCAGAACGGACATATTCATCATCAGAGATTTGAAAGAGGTAATATTGTAACAGACCTTAAAGTTATTGGTGATACAGAAGAAACTGGTACATTTATAAAATTCAAAGCTGACCCTGAAATCTTTACAGAAACAACTGTTTATGAATATGAAGTTTTACAAAGAAGACTTCGTGAACAGGCATTCTTGAATGCAGGACTTTCAATTACACTTACAGATAAGCGCGACCCTGAAAATATTATAGAAGAAAACTTCTGCTATGAGGGTGGTATTAAATCATTCGTTGATTATATCAATACAAGCCGTGGTCTTACACCTGTTGTTGATGATATTATGCACTTTACAACTGTAAGTGGTGACAGAAGTGCTGAAGTTTCAATTTCATATAACGATGGTTACAATGAA
>JAZLBG010000040.1:0-24999 GCA_045613585.1 Candidatus Fimenecus sp.
TTCCTGAATGACACCGTCACGAGAAGTCTGTCTCTTAAATCTTCTGAGAGCGCTTTCCAAGGACTCGTTTTCTTTAACTTTTACCTGACTCATTAAAAATCCCTCCCTTTACATTGGGATACATTGTGTATTATACAACACTAAAAGTCAACTGTCAACAGTTTTTTGGCATATTTTCCGTAATACTGCGTTGAGCCTCCTCGAAGTATCCTCATACTCCTTCGTCAGCTCGCCTTGTCTTACGAAAAATCTGCTCAAAAAATCATAGATGGTATATTTTTCGTAATATTCCGTGGTGTATAAATTTGATTTTATATTTTCTTTGTAATCTTGCCCCAAACTACGCCGAGCTTTTTAGAATAGAATTTACGTTTTTTCTGTTGTTCTTTTGTCATAACTTCTTTAAGGATTGGCTTTTTAAGACTTTCCATATTGCCATCATTAAGAATAAATGCCTGAGTTAAGCAAATACCACCCTTACCTTTAAGTTGAGCGCGTACATAGCAACTGATTTTATCGCTATAATCTGCAAGGTTGATTGTAGTTGTAATTTCGCCGTCAGCATCAATTGAATCTGTTTTAATTGTTTTGCCGTCTGCAATCCAATTAATTTCTTTGCAGTTAATACCTGTAAGAGTGATTGTGTCTTTTTCATTATCAACTGTAATTTTTGTAACGCGTGGGCAAGGGCCAACACCTTTGAAATCTTCACCTAACTCGTTTTTAGCATAACGGGCAATTGAGAAGAAAGTGCCTGTTTCCATAGCGTTACGGAGAGTGTTAAGTGAGTATTCAGGAAGAATAAAATCCATAAAAGCTGTGTCAATCTGGTCAACCTGATGAGCATCACTGTTAGAAAATCCGAAAATCTTGCGGCCATAAGGAGTAAGAAGTTTTAAAAGCTCATCCCATAAAATACGGTCACTACGATTTGGAATATCATACATATTAAGAACTTCCATACCCACACAAGAAGGGTATTTCATAATAAGATTTGCAAAGAATGCTACATTTTTAGGGTCTTTGCAACAGTCAGGATTTTTCTTTGCCTGCAACAAATCAGTTGGGTGGTTAATGTGAGAAATACCACCACTCTTTTCAATAAGTGCCATTGGGATTTCGTAGTCATATTCAAGACCTTGAACACCCTCATAAGCGTTGTCGGTGAAATAACCATTCACATGGTTTTTCATAACAGTAAACATATTGCATTCAATAGCGTTTGGCACATCATTAAGGCCACGAGATTTTGTTCTTGTATTCTTTTCTGTTTTATATGTACCTGCTTTTATGCCTTTATATTGCTCTTCTGTTAAGTAATTGCGTTTACCATGCCACAAATACTGAAAATTAAAGAATGGAATATGAGTTGGCTCTTCATTCCAGTATTTACCTAAAATTCCGTGCTCTGCAAATGCAACAATGTCAAAATCGTTGTCGTAAAAGCCCATAACCATATCAGTCATAGTGTCGTTTGCATCACTATAAGTTGAGTGAGTGTGAAGATTAGTTTTGTAATGGTTTTCCATATTAGGAAGCAAATGGGCTACGCTTTCATAAGGGTTTATAATTTTATATTTTGCCATTTTTACACCTCATTTATTAACCACATTTTGTGGTTTGTCATTTAAATATGCAGTAACATTTTCTTTGAGAATATTCATAAGTCTTTCTCTTGTTTCAAAGCCTGCCCACGCAATGTGTGGAGTTATGAAACAGTTTTTTGCTTTAAGTAATGGATTATCTTCTTTTGGTGGCTCAACTGTAAGTACATCAAGACCCGCACCACGAAGTTTTCCATTATTCAGAGCATCTGCCAAATCTTTATCATTTACTACAGGACCACGACTTGTGTTTATAATAATCGCACCATCTTTGCATTTGTCAATAAATTCTTTGTTTACAAGTCCTGTTGTTTTTTCTGTAAGTGGACAATGGAATGAAATAATGTCACTCAGTTTTGCAAGCGTTTCCATATCGACCCACTTGAAATTCTTGCGGTGACTTTGGTCTGTTTCGTGACCTGAAACTGCAATCACTTTCATTTTGAATGCTTCAGCAATATCCGCAACGGCCTGACCAATTTGACCAAATCCAACAATACCAAGTGTTTTGCCACATAATTCGGTAAGAGGAGTTTTCCAGTAGCAAAAATCAGGGCAAGCACTCCAATCTCCGTTCTTTACGCTTTCACTGTGAATGCCTACCGCATTGGTAATCTCTAAAATTAATGAAAAAGTAAGCTGTGCAACGGCATTTGTTGAGTATGCAGGAATATTTGAAACGGGTATGCCACGAGTTTTAGCATAGTCACAATCAACGATGTTATAGCCTGTTGAAAGCAGGGCGATATATTTAAGGTCAGGTAATTTTTCAAGAGTTTCGGCTGTTAATGGTGTTTTGTTTGTCAAAACAATATCTGCACCCGCACATCTTTCTAATATAAGATTTTGTGGTGTGCGATGGTGGATTTCACATTCACCTAAAGCTTCGAGCCAATCCCATGACAAGTCACCTGGATTTAATGCATAGGAATCTAGTACTACGATTTTCAAAACAATCACGCCTTAATGGTAATTTAATGTATATATTTTACCATATATTATTTAATATAACAATAAAAAATATTGACCTTTTAACTGAAATATTATAAAATTATAATGTATATGTGTGCACAAAAATATGAAGAAAGGGGATGCCGATGGAAAAACGCAATCTTGACAGAAAAGGCGCAATGAATCTTAGTGCAATCGGGCTTTTTGCGGTTGCTATTTTGCTGACAATAATCACTATGATTATGAGCACTCAGGTTGCTGAGGGCGGATGGGCAGAAATTCTTAAAGCATTAAGCAAATTACAAGATTTTATTCAATCGCTTGAAAACAACTGGCTTATAGGCTTAGCTATACTTGCTATTTATGCATTGAAATCAGTTGTACCAATTCCATTCCCTTTTATTATGATTATGACTGGTGTTATGTTTGAACCGGCAACAGCGTTATTTCTTAATATAATAGGTTTTTCAATAACACTTTCAATTGTATATTGGTATGGCAGAAGATTTGACGAAGGCGTAGCTCTTCACAGACTTAAAAAATATGAAAATGTAAGTGAAATGCTTAAACACGCAGGTAAAACTAAATTAGGCGTTTTGTTTTTAATAAGACTTATTCCATCAATCCCTATCAATATGGCAAGTCAGTTTTATGGTGGAATTAAATTTCCATATGGCAGATTTATGGCGGCTTCAATTTCAGGGTATTTTATTAAACTCTGGACATATTCTGTAATTGGCGGGAATATTGCTCAACCTTTTACATGGCATTTTATGGCGCCCGTAATAATTCTTTTAATTGTTTCGGGAACGACAGTTTTAATAACAAATATAGCACTTGAAAAACGCAAAGGAGAAAATAAAAATGGCAACAATTAATGTTTTGAAAAATGAAATCTTAAATGGCGCTTACGATGAAAGATTTAAGCGTGTTTATGTTACAGATGAGGCTGTTAAAGAACAGCACGAAAGATATGTAAGTCTTGCAAATGATTTTGCAGAGATTTTTAGTGAAGACCGTGATGCTCGTCTTTTCTCAGCCCCTGGCAGAACAGAAGTTGGTGGTAACCACACAGACCATAACCATGGTAGAGTTCTTGCGGCAAGTATTAATCTTGATGCTATTGCAGTTGCATCAAAAAATGACGAAAACATTGTTCGTGTGAAATCACGCGGTTACAGTATGGACGTTTGTGATATTACAGACCTTGAAATCAAAGAAGACGAAAAAGGTCATTCACCAGCACTTGTTCGCGGTATGTGTGCAGGTTTCCTTAAATATGGCTACAAAATCGGTGGTTTTGATGCAGTAACAATGTCAAGCGTGCTTTCAGGCTCAGGTCTTTCTAGTTCTGCAGCTTATGAAGTGCTCGTTGGTACAATGCTCAACTACCTTTACAATGATGGACAAGTTGACCCTATTACAATTGCAAAAATTGCACAGTATGCAGAAAATGTTTATTTTGACAAACCTTGTGGACTTATGGACCAGATGGCTTGCTCAGTTGGTAGTTTTGTAACAATTGATTTTAACAATCCATCAGAGCCAATTGTTAACGAAGTTGCGTTTGATTTTGCGTCTTCAGGTCATTCACTTTGCATTGTTGATACAAAGGGTAGCCATTCAGACTTAACAGACGATTATGCAGCAATCCGTAGTGAAATGGAAGCAGTTGCAGGTTGCTTTGGTAAAAAAGTTCTTCGCGAAGTTGACGAAGATGAATTCAAGAAGAATATTCCAACTATTCGTGAAAAGGTTGGCGACAGAGCGGTTATTCGTGCTATGCACTTCTTCGCAGATAACGACAGAGTATTAAAAGAAGTGGACGCTCTTAAAAATGGTGACTTTGAAACATTTAAGTCTTACATACTTGAAAGTGGCGATTCTTCATACAAGTATAATCAGAATGTATTCTCTGTTAAAAAGCCAATGGAACAGCCAGTTTCATTAGCACTTGCTCTTTCAGAAAGCATTCTTAAAGGCAAAGGTGCTTGGCGTGTTCACGGTGGTGGATTTGCAGGTACAATTCAGGCTTTTGTTCCAAATGAAATCCTTGCAGATTACAAGAATGCTATGGAAGGCATTTTTGGTAATGACTCTTGTTATGTTCTCATTATCAGACCTGTTGGAGGAACTGAGATATAAATAAAAAGAATTTTAGGGTTGATATAAATGAACACTATCGAACTTTTAGAAAAATTAACTTCTCCCGCAGGTGTTGCGGGGGAAGAAAACAGCTCCTTTGAAGCACTCAAGGGGCTTTTTTCACTGTATGGTGATGTTTCTTGTGACCATACAGGTAATATAATTATTCACAGAAATGGCAAAGGTAAACACATTTTGCTTGATGCTCATCTTGACACTATCGGCTTTGTGGTAACGGGAATTACTGATGACGGATTTCTTCGTCTTACAAAAGTTGGCGGAGTTGATATGCGCACAGTCGAGGGTATGGAATTAACAATTCACGGGGAAAATGATGTTTACGGTATAGTTTGCACTGTACCTCCACATCTTTCAAATGGTGAAAGCAAAGTTTCAACTGATGGCACTTGTGTTGCTGATATTGGAATGAGCAAAGAAGATGCAGAAAAGGTAGTTTCTATTGGTGACAAGGTAAGTTTTCGCGCGTCGTTTGAAAAACTCGGTGAAAATAGAGTATCTGCAACTTATATTGATGACCGTGGCGGAATTGCAGTGCTTCTTAAAGCTCTTGAATATACAAATACTGAAAATGAAATCACACTTGTTTGCTCTGCACAGGAAGAAACAGGTGGCACCGGAGCAAAGTGTGCATCTTTTAATGTGGATGCAGATTTATCTGTTTCGGTTGATGTTAGTTTTGCAACTACTCCTGATTCAAAGTCAAGTGAATGTGGCAAAATGAATGGTGGACCTATGATTGGTTACTCGCCAATTTTAAGCCGTGAATATTCCGATTTGCTTGTAGAAATTGCAAAAGAGAATGATATTCCTTATCAAAAAGAAGTTATGAATGGTCGCACAGGCACAAATGCAGACCATATTACCATTTCAAAGGGTGGCGTGCCATCTGCACTTGTATCACTTCCTCAAAGATATATGCACACTCCTGTTGAAGTAGTTGATATTCGTGATATTGAAACCTCAGCAAAACTTATTGCACGATTTTTAGAAAGGATGTGAAATTATGAATTTTGAGCTTTTAAAAGAAATGTGTTTGTTAAATGGCACATCAGGTGATGAAAAATCAGTTCGCGATTTCATAATTTCAAAGCTTCCTGAAGATTGCGAATATACAGTTGACCCAATGGGGAATTTAATTGTAAACAAAAAAGGTAAAATCAAGCCTGAAAATAAAGTTGCACTTTTTGCACATATGGACGAAGTAGGTTTTATTGTTACTTATATTACTGATGATGGCTTTGTAAATGTTGCAAATGTAGGTGGAATTGATAACTCAGCACTCTTTGGTAAAAAATTAACTATAAATGGTTGTGTTGGTGTTGCGGGAGCAAAAGCAATTCACCAGTGCAGTGGTGACGAGGCAAAGAAAATTCCTGAAATTACAGATGTATCTGTAGATTTTGGATTTGAAAGCCGTGAAGAAGCAGAAAAATATATTTCTCTTGGAGATTTTGGCTATTTCAAATCGGATTTTGTTGAATTTGGCAACGATATGATTAAGTCAAAAGCACTTGATGACCGTCTTGGTTGCGCTATTATGCTTGAGCTTTTACAAGAAAAGTCAAAAACTAACTACACTTGTGTTTTTACAGTTCAAGAAGAGGTTGGTACTCGTGGTGCAACCGCAGCTGCATATACAGTAAAGCCTGATTATGCTATTGTAATTGAAACAACAACAGCGTCAGATATTCCTGACACACCTGAAAATAAGAAGGTTTGTAAGGTTGGCAAGGGTGCAGTAGTTTCTTTTATGGATAGAGGAACAATTTATAATAAAGATTTATATAAAAAGGCTCGTGAAATTGCAGACCAAAAAGGTATAGCAAAACAAACCAAAACTGTTGTAGCAGGCGGAAATGATGCTTCTGCAATTCACAAATCTGCAGGGGGGATTAAAACTGTTGCCGTGTCTTTGCCTTGTAGATATATTCATTCATCTGCAAGTGTAGGCAGTAAAGCAGATATGGAAAGCGTAAAGGCTCTTGCAAAAGCACTTTTAGAGGAGTTTGCAAATGGTTAAATCAATTAATTTTTTTGATGAGTTAATTTTTAACTATTTAGGAAAAGAGAATACTGCAATACTTCTTTCACAAACAGGTTTTTTTGTAGATTGCGAATTAAATGATGGTGTTTTGTGGGCACAGTTTAATGACGAAAATCAAATTACTGCAATAATTTCAGGGGATAACGAGAGATGTGTAGCTTTTGCAAGTGAAAATGCGGATTTTGAAGAGCTTTCATTTGTAATAAATGGCTCGCTTTTGTCTTCTGATAAACTGCCATACAAACAAATAGATAAAAAATATCTAATGCATATTCCCTTAGAAAAAATTGTTGCAGAAAAGGGTATGAAATATACCCAATATAACAAAATTGAGAAGTTAAATGATAAACTCACAACTGATAATACAACAATTAAAAAGTTTTTGCATCTTAAAGGTTGTTGTGAGGGTGCAGTTATTGAAAAAGGACTACATACAATAAGTGGTGGATTTATCTCTTTTAATAAAGATTTAGCCTTTATTTCTGATGTTTTCACAAAAGAAAAGTATAGGGGACAAGGCTATGGAAAGGCGATAGTTAAAAAACTACTAAACACATCACCTCGAAAAGATGTTTATTTAATATCTCGTGATTACAATGTAAAATTTTATGAAAAACTTGGTTTTTCAATAGTAAAAGAAATATACGAATACACAACAAAGGAAAATTATAATGTTTTTTGAAATTAGTGACAGAATTAAAGAATTATCAAAGGTAGCTCTCGAAAAAGCAACTCCCATTTTTAAAGGGATTGAAGAGTTAACCGAATATAACCAACAGAAAGTACTTTCTGCATTTATTCGCAATCGCATTGACGAAACAGATTTCAACACCTCAACAGGCTATGGTTATGGTGATAAGGGAAGAGAAAAACTTGATGTGCTCACAGCCGATATTTTTGGTGCAGAAAGCGCAATAATCCGTGCAGGCGCATTAGCAAGTGGTACTCACACTCTTGCAGTCTGTCTTTATGGTATTCTTCGTCCAAATGATGTTATGCTTTGTGTAAGTGGCACTCCATATGATACTCTTCATTCCACAATTGGTCTTGGTGGCAAAAATATGGGTGATGGCACACTTGCAGATTTCGGCGTACATTATCAACAAGTTGATTTAACAGAAGAAGATGCACTTGATTATGATGCTATTGAAGAATGCGCAAGTGATAAAGCGGTGAGAATGGTTTATATACAGCGTTCACGTGGTTATTCGCTTCGTCACACAATTTCTGTTGATGAAATCCAGAAAGTCTGTGAAATCGTACACAGAGTAAACAAAAGAGCAATAGTAATGGTTGATAACTGCTACGGAGAATTCACAGAAAAGAAAGAGCCAACAGAAGTGGGTGCAGATTTAATGGCAGGCTCACTTATTAAAAACGCAGGTGGCGGAATTGCTGCTTGTGGTGGCTATATTGCAGGTAGAAAAGATTTGGTTGAGCTTTGCGGTTATCGTCTTACAACGCCAGGACTTGGTACAGAGGTTGGCGCAACCCTTGGGCAAAATCGAAGTGTGTTTATGGGACTTTTCAATGCTCCACACGTTGTTGGTGAAGCACTTAAAACTGCAGTTTTTGCAGCTTCTGTTTATACTGAACTTGGATTTAAAGTAACTCCAACAGTAGAAGAATCTCGTCATGATATTATTCAGGCAATATGTTTAGAAAATGCAGAAAACCTTGTTGCATTCTGTCAAGGACTTCAAAAGGGTGCACCGGTTGATTCTTATGTAACTCCTGAGCCTTGGGATATGCCGGGTTATGATAATCAGGTAATTATGTCCGCAGGGGCGTTTACATCAGGCTCATCTATTGAACTTTCAGCAGATGCTCCACTTCGCGAGCCTTTTGCGGTATGGATGCAAGGGGGACTTAATTTCCATAGCGGTAAAATTGGAGTTATGCTTGCAACTGAAGAACTTTTGAAAAGAGGTCTTATAAAATGAAATTAATGCATCTTAAAAGTGGTACTGATGTTCGTGGAGTTGCTGTTGCAACAGAGAAATATCCTGAAATTCAGTTAACTGATGATGTTGTAAAATACATTTCAAAAGCATTTATTAAGTTTTTAAGCGACAAAACAGGAAAAGCGTATAACGACCTGTTTGTGTCTGTTGGTCATGATTCTCGAATTTCAGCAGATAGAATAAGAAATGCGGTAATTAAAGCAGTAGGGGAAATGGGTGTTAACATTTTAAATTGCTCATACTGTTCAACTCCGGCTATGTTTATGACAACTGTTACAAGAAATTGTGATGGTGCAATTCAGATTACTGCAAGTCATCATCCATTTGATAGAAATGGTCTTAAATTTTTTACTCGTGATGGCGGTCTTTCAGGTGATGAGTTAAAATCGATTCTTGCAGTTGCAGAAAACGAGCCTTGTGATAAATCAGAAAAAAATGGCACAATTACAGAGATTGATTATATTTCTGAATACGCAGAAATTCTTCGTAATATGATTAAAAAAGGTGTAAATGCAGAAGATTACGAAAATCCGTTAAAAGGCTTTAAAATCGCAGTTGATGCAGGCAATGGTGTTGGCGGATTTTATGCAACAAAAGTTTTAGCACCACTTGGGGCAGATATTTCTGCAAGTCAGTTTTTAGAGCCTGATGGAATGTTTCCTAATCATATTCCAAATCCTGAAAATAAAGTTGCTATGGAGTATATTCGAAATGCAACAATCAATAATAATTGTGATTTAGGTGTAATTTTTGATACTGACGTTGACCGTGCATCTTGTGTTGATGAAAAAGGTGACGAAATCAACAGAAATTCAATTGTAGCATTAGCATCAGTAATCGCACTCGAGGGTAATGAGGGTGGCAGTATTGTTACTGACTCTGTTACAAGTGACGGTCTTCGTGAATTTATTGAAGATACTTTAGGTGGCAAACACATTCGTTTTAAGCGTGGCTATAAAAATGTTATTGATGAGGCAATTCGTCGCACAAATCTTGGTGAAAATACGCCACTTGCTATTGAAACATCAGGTCATGCCGCATTTAAAGAAAATTATTATCTTGATGATGGTGCTTATCTTATTACAAAAATCATTATTAAAGCAGCTGTGCTTCGTAAAGAGAATAAGAAGATTGGTGACTGCATAAAATCTCTTAAAAAGC
Source organism: Candidatus Fimenecus sp. (assembly GCA_045613585.1). Lineage (GTDB taxonomy): Bacteria > Bacillota > Clostridia > Oscillospirales > Acutalibacteraceae > Fimenecus. Next base: position 9,891 of record JAZLBG010000040.1, read on the forward strand.
CTTTAGAAGAAAAAGAATTGCGTTTTAATATTCTTAGTGAAAACTTCCGTGAAATTGGTGAAAAACTTATTGAAGATATTAAAGCGGTTGCAGAAAAAGATGCCAATATGATTTTAGCGCCTGATAATTATGAGGGTGTGCGAGTATCTTTTGCAGATGACAGTAAAAAAGGTTGGTTTTTGCTTCGTCTTTCTGTCCATGACCCTGTTATGCCTTTCAATACTGAAAGCGATGTAGAGGGCGGATGTATAGAAATCTGCAAGGTATTTTATGATTTAGTAAAAAATGTAAAGGATATTGACTTTACACCGCTTAAAGATTTCATAAAATTGCAATAAAATTATTGACAAAAGCGTCAAAAAATTTTAGTATATACATTGTAAATAAATTTAGCAGGAGGTGTTATGAATGGTATTTGAAAAAGTTCGTGAAATTATTTGCGACCAGCTCGAATTAGATGAAGATGTTGTTACTTTAGACGCTATTCTTCTCGAGGACCTTGGTGCAGACAGCATTGATTTAGCTGACCTTGTAATGACTTTCGAAGATGAGTTTGATATGGAAATCTCTGACGAAGCTCTTGAAAATATTAAAACAGTTTCTGATATTGTTAAATTTATTGAAGAAAACTAATTGATTATTAAATTTATTGATTATAAATTGCAGGGGCGAAAACAAACGTCGTCCCTGTAACTTTTAGATAAGGAAGATATAAAAATGGCTGAACAAAAAAAGATGGTTGAGGAAATTACCTCAATGGACGTGGATTTTGCCAAATGGTATACCGACGTTGTTAAAAAAGCAGAATTGGTTGAATATACAAGCGTAAAGGGTTGTATGGTTATTCGACCTTACGGTTATGCAATCTGGGAAAATATCCAGAAAACTCTTGACGGAATGTTTAAGGAAACAGGGCATGAAAATGTTTGTATGCCTATGTTTATTCCTGAAAGTCTCTTAAATAAAGAAAAGGACCACGTTGAAGGTTTTGCTCCTGAAGTTGCTTGGGTAACTCATGGTGGTAGTGAAAAACTTGAAGAGCGTCTTTGCGTTCGACCTACTTCTGAAACACTTTTCTGCGAACACTACGCTAATATTATTCAGTCTTACCGTGACTTGCCAAAACTTTATAACCAGTGGGTTTCTGTTGTTCGTTGGGAAAAGACTACAAGACCTTTCCTTCGTACTCGTGAATTCTTATGGCAAGAAGGTCATACAATTCATGCTACTGCAGAAGAAGCACAAGAAGAAACAATCAGAATGCTTAATGTTTATGCAGATTTCTGTGAAAATTACCTTGCAATGCCAGTTGTTAAGGGTGTAAAAACTGCAAAAGAAAGATTTGCAGGTGCTGAAGATACATATACTATTGAAGCTCTTATGCATGATGGTAAAGCTTTACAATCTGCAACAAGCCACTATTTTGGTGACGGATTTGCAAAAGCTTTTGAAATTCAGTTCCAAGATAAAGACAATAAGTTAAAGCATCCATTCCAGACATCATGGGGATGCACAACTCGTCTTATTGGTGCTCTTATTATGACTCATGGTGATGATAATGGTCTTGTTTTACCACCAAAAATCGCACCAATTCAGGTTGTTGTTATTCCTGTTGCATCTCATAAACCAGGCGTTAAAGAAAAGGCAACAGAGGTTTATGAAAACCTTAAGAAGATTTGCAGAGCAAAAATTGACCTTTCAGATAATTCACCAGGTTGGAAATATGCAGAATATGAAATGAAGGGTGTTCCACTTCGTCTTGAACTTGGTCCACGCGACATTGAAAATAATCAGTGTGTTGTTGTTCGTCGTGATACAAGAGAAAAATATTTTGTATCTCTTGATGAGCTTGAAACAAAGATTCCTGAACTTATTCAAATTGTTCATGATGGTCTTTACAATGCAGCACTTGAACGTAGAAGCAATATGACATATGTTGCAAACAATATGGAAGAAATGATTGAAACTGCAGAAAACAAGCCTGGCTTTATCAAGGCTATGTGGTGTGGTGACCGTGAATGTGAAGATGCTCTTAAAGAACAAGCAGGCGTAACATCACGTTGTATTCCATTTACTCAAGAAACAGTTGGTGAAACTTGTGTTTGCTGTGGCAAGCCAGCAAATAAAATGCTCTATTGGGGCAAAGCATATTAATGTGCAGAAAACAAAAATAATGTTATAATTTTGTACGGGATGTCCATGTGGCGTCCCGTTTTTTGTGTAACAAAATTGAGTTTGTCTAACTGTTTATTTCTTCAATATTGCTATTGTGGAATATTTGTGTTATACTTTTTCCAGATTTTTTAAGTGGAGGTCCACATTATGTTATATTTTTATCCAGAGGATTTTGGCGCACTTGGTAATGGTGTAAATAATGACTGTCAGGCTATTCAGTCTGCTATTGATAAGGCAGAGGAAAATGGTGGCGGTACAGTTGTGCTTACAAGTGGTAAGACATATTATTCTGATTCAATCCGTATGAAGAAAAATGTTGAATTGCATCTTCAAAAGGGCTCTCGTCTTAAAGCAACTGACAACATTGAGGGTTATATCCGTCCTTGCAATATGATTAATGACCCTAAAACTGCACTTATTGGCAACCCTGTTACAGGAAAACCATCATTTGTGTTTATTTATGGTTATGAGGCAGATGGTTGTACAATTTCAGGTGAGGGTACTATTGATGCCAATGGTCACGCTTTTGTTGAGAGAAAGGACCAGTATTATGTAACAGGTAATTTCTATCCACGACCAACAGTAATCTATGTTGAAAAGAGCAATAACATCACATTCAAGGATGTAACAATCGTGGATGCTCCATTCTGGACACTTCATCCTGCAGGTTGTGACGATGTGCTTATTTCTCAGATCAGAATTTTAAACGACTTGGATGTTGCAAATTCCGACGGTATTGACCCTGACCATTGTACAAATGTAAGAATTTTAGGTTGTCACGTGGAATGTGCTGACGACTGTATCTGCCTCAAAACATCAAAGGGTAATGCAGAATATGGTCCTTGCGAGAATATCATTATTGCAAATTGTACTCTCATTTCAACTTCTGCTGCAATTAAAATCGGTACAGAGGGTGTAGGGGACTTCAGAAATGTTATAGTTGATAACTGCATTATTTCCCGCAGTAATCGTGGTCTTTCAATTCAGATTCGTGACGGCGGTAATGTTGAAAATGTTACATACTCAAACTGTATTATTGAAACTCGTCGTTTCTGTCCTGACTGGTGGGGCACAGCCGAGCCAATCGTTATTACAACATTCAATCGTGATGAGAATACAAAATCAGGTAAAATCAAGAATATCCGTTTCCGCAACATCACTTGTAAGGGTGAAAATGGAGTACTTATTCATGGTACAGAGGAAAATATGATTGAAGATGTAACATTTGAAAATGTAAGTGTTACAATGACAAAGACTTCAAAATGGGATTGTGGTCTTTATGACCTTCGTCCTTGCTTACAGTATGGTGTTGAAAAGTATAAGAATAGCGGTTTCTTCATCAGAAATGCTAAAAATGTGCTTATCGAAAAATCATCCGTACAGTGGGGCAATCTCTGTGACGACTATGCAAAGGCAATCGACGCAGAAAACGCACCTAATTTGGAATTGATAAGATTTACAGGCACTGATGCTAACTAATAAAACAAAAAATTAACCCGACCACATCGGTCGGGTTTTCTTATTATGAAAAATTAGACCAGTACGGGTTTTTATATTCTAGGGAATAAAACTCGTATGGATTTTTGTTATATTTTTCTTGCAAAGATTCCGCATACTTAAAAGTACCATCTTCACGACGAACTCCTATTCTTTCTGTAAATGGTGATTTTTCATATCTTATATGAATGTCAAACCAATCGCCATATTCTTCAACGGTAACATATTTTAAAATATCTCCACAATTATTCTTTGCAGTAATTATTTCATTGATTTTTTCTTTATCTGTTATGCAAAAGGATTTTCCACCATAACGCTCATATACAACAATATCTGTTATATTGTGTGTTTCCGTTGTAGGCATTGTAAAATCAAAATCTTCTGAAACAAACCATTCTTCATAAGAATCACCAAAAGCATAAATTATTAATGGCTTTATTATAGAATCATTTGCATAAATGTAGTAGCTTTCCTTTTCTATGCTGTATTCTTGCCCTTCTGGAAGTTTTGGAAGAAATTCAGTACAAATACTCAAATCAACTTTTTTGTCATCCAAATAAAAGGGCTCCATATTTCTTGGAAATCGATTTGAAACAAACTCTCCTTCGTCAAGAATATCTTTATAATGTTGATTTATGTAATTGTCGCAAGAATAATATTTTGTGCCATTGTATTCAAGCTCGTCTATGTGTGTTTCGTCATTAATGGTGAGCTCTACAACTTGTATTTTTTCAACTTCTTCATAAAGACCTATTCCTACACACCCCAAAACAATCGCGCATACAATAGTTACTGCTGAAAGTGCTTTTATTACCTTGTCTTCACTTTTCCACTTTCTGTAAAGTCCTTTTGTAAAGTTTTTAATTGTTGCTACCATACAAATAATAGCAAGTCCAAAGAAAAGAGTCGCTGACGCCATAAGAAATACAGAATAAAGACCAAAGAAATCAAAGCCTTGTTGAATTAGCCCAAGCGGTATATAAGATATAGCCATTATCAAAGGAAATGCAAGTTTTATTTTGATTTTTAACAATCCCACACAAATACAAATTACAACACACGACAAAACGGCATAAGCTAAAAAATCAATGGACATCCCAAAAATTGCAGTTGCATAATTTGCTAATATAGAAACCACACAAAGCACAACAAAAATTATTTTTTCTACTTTTTGTCTGTTATTTTCTGCCTCCTGCATTGTGTTGAGTATTACCTCATCACTTTTAAGCACCAATTCTTCTGGACTTAATTTTTCTCCTGCAAGAAGCTCATTAACAGTGACCCCAAGAGCTTTAGCCAAAGGAGTAAGAAAAACAATATCTGGAAAGCCTTTACCTGTTTCCCAACGGGAAATTGCTTTGTCAGTGCAATTAAGTGCGTCTGCAAGCTCTCTTTGAGTAAGACCTTTTTCAATTCTTAAACATTTAATAAATTCACCTGTTTTAAAACTGTCCATATTCTTGCACTCCTTTTGCTTAAAATAATAACTCATTTGTGATATTTTTTCAACCTATGTAGCGTAGAGTTGTTGATATATAACGGTTTGCGGGCGATTTATGAATCGCCCCTACAAATAAACCCCTGACTATAAAGTCAAGGGTTTTTATTATTAAGTATTCACTTTTATCTAAACCACTCATAAATTGATGGGATAAATGTACCTAAAATATATGGTGTTGCAAATGCGAAAAGAACTGATGTAATAAGTGTTATACCCCACTTTTCAAGTCTTGCACCTATAAAAAAGATTGCATAGAAAGGTGCTACAAGAATTTTTGAAATTGCATTCTTGCCTTTCTGGAAGAAGTTTTCTTTAACCATCATAACATCTTCAATTTGTGGGAACAAGTTTGTTAAAAGAGAAATGCCAAGATAAAGGCAAACCCATGAAAACCACTGGTCATATCTGCCAAGATAAATAATTTCAGTAGCACCATGACAAAGTGTGAAAAATCCTAACACAAGATTAAAGAAAAATGGAATAAAGCAAACATCAAAACTTGGACCTTTTCTTTTAATCAATTCGTGGTCGATATGACCAAGCATTTCGTTGAATTGAATTGCTCTTGCATCATCAACAAGAACTTTTGATGCACGGCAACTCATATGCTCAAAAAACGAGTGAATCATTGCACCTGGGAGTGTTAATGTTTTTACAATTATATAAATTATACTCATAATAAATCATAACCTCCATCCATTACAAGCTCTTGAAGTGTAACCTTACCATCTTTATAGTCTTTTACATCTTGTGAAAAACCTGCGTTTTCTTCACCAAATTCTTTAATTTCTTCTTCAAGTGTTTTATATGTTTCTATGTCACCTGTCTTGAGTGCCAACATAGCGTACAAATCTCTTACCTGAATTGAAACTGAATAAGTTTCTGACTGATATGAATAACATTCTTCTGCTGATGTATAAGCACTCTTGTAATCTTCTAACATAATGTAGTTGATTGTTTTCTGCATTGAAAGAATATAGCCCAACTGTGCTATCAAGTCACTACCATCAGGAATTCGTGCCAACAAGTTAAGTCCATCAATACAAGTGTCAATACCTTTTTGATATTCCTTATCACGATAACGATAAAGCATTGTTTTAATCAAATGAGCATCAATGCTTTCAGCATTTGCTTTTTCTATTTCAGGAATTAACTTTTCTGCTTTTTCATATTCACCAATACCTACATAAGTAGCTGCAAGTAATGGATTTACAAGCACTGAAAGATATTCAGATTCTTCTGCTGCTTTTGCAAGAAAATCAGCAATAATTTTGTCATCTTTACCTACATACTGTGCTGCTGAATATTTATACATATAAATCCAAGCATCATCACAAATATAAACATCTTCTTCACCAGTAGGAGTAAAACCTTCTTCGCCCTCTATATGATACCCTGTTTTTGTTGCGTAAAGTTTTTTACCTGAAAGTGCATCAAGTGAAGAAATAATCTCGTCGTAATTTTTTTCAGTAACATCTTTGTATGTTGATAATGTGTCTTCAATTACAATGACAGATGCCTGCATACCCATACTTTCATCTTCGATTTCTGCAATGCGCTTATACATTGGTAATTTAATAACTGCTATACTTTTATTCATTGGGAGTTCAATATCTGCATTTGAGAAGTATGAGTCTATATCATTAAGCGCTGAATCCATATCAAGCATAGCATAATTAGTCATAATACGCTTTTTATACAAATTAAGAAAAGCACCATCATCTTCTTTGCTGATTTTTTCAAGGGCTTTATTATATTTGTTTAAAGCGGTATAAAATTGATTGTTTTCGTGCGCTTTTTCACCCTCAATTGTATATGAGAATATTGGTACATTCATTACAAAACAGATAACTGCGGCAAGAGTTACAAAAAGTGTTACGATTGTAGCCACTGCGCCTTTCCAGTCATATGGGTATTTTTCAAGAATTGCTTCACATTCTGAACAGAATGGACTATCGGGATTTTTTTCTGTTCCTCTTGCTCTTTCACCACAACATTCGCAAAGGTCAGTTTCACTGAGTTCTTCTTTAGGTTTTTTGTCACCCATTGTAACTTCGTAACCTTCAACCTCATACTCTTCGTCAGTTTCGGCATTTTCAGATTCTTCTATTGTCTTATCAAGTTCTTCTTTGAAGATTCTTGCAAGTTCTTCCATCTCTTCACGATAGTTATTTGACTCGTTGTTAAGATTCTTTTTATCGCTCAACTTAATTCCTCCTTTATAAAGGTGTAACTAGAATTACTGTTCGTTTGCACCGCAGCATTTTTTATATTTTTTACCACTACCGCATGGGCATGGGTCATTTCTGCCTACTTTTTCACCTTTTTTAACGTGACGCTTTTTGTCACTACCGTCAGTAGCACCACTTGTAGCAGTGATTTTTGCAGCCTCTTCGCGTTTAACATCTTCTTCGCTCTTTAAGCGGAATGTAAGAAGTGTAACAACTGTACCTTCACGAATAAGAGTATTCATTTCGTCAAACATATCATAGCTTTCCATACGAAATGCAACAACAGGGTCTTGTTGAGCATATGAACGAAGGTAAATACCTCGTTTTAACTCTTCCATAGCATCAAGGTGGTCCATCCAACGCATATCAACATTATGAAGAAGAACTTTTCTTTCAAGCTCTGTCATAATATCTTCGCCGTACTCTTTGCTCTTTGCATCATACAAATCCATAGCCTTTGTAAAGAAATAATCTTTAAATTCAGCGTTTGTGTTGTATGTTCCTGCAACATCTTCATCTGCAAGGAATTGAAGCTTTTTGATAAGTCCATTAATGTTCCAATCTTCAACATTATTTGATGCAGGGCAATAGAAATCAACTGTTTCGTCAACATAGCCCTCAATCATTTTAAGAATTGCAGCATGAATGTCATAACCATCAAGAATCTGATTACGTTGGTCATAAACTTTCTTTCTCTGCTCATTCATAACGTCGTCAAATTTAATAACGTTACGGCGCATTGCATAGTGGTTACCTTCAACCTTTTTCTGTGCACCTTCAATTGTATTTGTAAAAATTTTAGCCTCGACAGGAATATCTCCCATGCTCTTGAATGTATCAAGAATTGTATAGAAACGGTCACCTGCGAAAAGACGAAGAAGCTCGTCTTCTGCTGACAAGAAGAATTTACTTTGACCATTATCACCCTGACGACCTGAACGACCACGAAGCTGATTATCAATTCGGCGTGATTCGTGACGCTCTGTACCTATAATGTAAAGACCGCCTGCTTCACGAACTTTTTCTTGCTCGTCGCGAAGTTGTTCTTTGTATTTGCTTTCAAGGTCACGATAAACCTTTCTTGCTTCAAGAATATCTGTATTATCTGTTTCTGCAAAACCTGTTGCCTCTGCAATAAGCTCATCAGAATAATCCATTCTTCTCATTTCTGCACGAGCCATATAGTCAGGGTTACCACCTAAAATAATGTCAGTACCACGACCAGCCATATTTGTTGCAATTGTAACAGCGCCAAATTTACCTGCCTGAGCAACAATTTCAGCTTCTTTATCGTGATATTTAGCATTAAGCACATTATGTTGAATACCTGCTTTGCGAAGAGCCTTACTTAAAAGTTCACTCTTTTCAATGTTAGTTGTACCAACAAGCACAGGCTGTCCTTTTTTGTTACACTCTAAAATCTGCTCAATGATTGCCTTATATTTTGCAATTTCTGTCTTGTAAAGAACGTCGTCTTCATCAACTCTTACCATTGGTTTGTTAGTTGGAATTTCAATAACGTCAAGACTATAAATTTCTTGGAATTCAACGCTTTCAGTCATAGCAGTACCTGTCATACCTGAAAGTTTACCATAAAGACGGAAATAGTTCTGGAAAGTAATAGTTGCAAGAGTTTTTGATTCACGCTCAACCTTTACATTTTCTTTTGCTTCAATTGCCTGATGAAGACCATCAGAATAACGACGGCCAATCATAATACGGCCTGTGAATTCGTCAACAATAAGTACCTGACCATCTTTAACAACATAGTCAACATCACGCTTCATAACACCAATTGCTTTTATAGCAATATCAATATGGTGCTGAATTGTAAGGTTTTCAACATCTGCAAGATTTTCAAGACCGAAGAATTTTTCTGCTTTCTTGATACCGTTTTGTGTAAGTGAAGCAGTTTTTGCTTTTTCATCAACAATAAAGTCATCATCTTCACCGGCAATATTTTCAATACCTTGTTTAGAGTCGATTTCTTTAACTCGGCACATTTTAAGACGCTTTGCAAACTCGTTTGCGATTTTGTAAAGGTCAGTTGACTTGTCACCCATACCTGAAATAATAAGCGGTGTTCTTGCTTCGTCAATAAGAATTGAGTCAACTTCGTCAACGATAGCAAAATTATGTCCACGCTGAACTCTCTGTTCAGCGTAGATAACCATATTATCACGAAGATAGTCAAAGCCCATTTCGTTATTTGTGCCATAAGTAATGTCACAAGCGTATGCTTCTCGTCTTTCTTCACCATCTAAATCGTGTACGATAAGACCAACTGAAAGACCTAAAAATCTATAAAGTTTACCCATCCATTCAGAGTCGCGGCGAGCAAGATAATCGTTAACAGTAACAATATGCACGCCTTTACCTGTGAGCGCATTAAGATATGCAGGAAGAGTAGCAACAAGAGTTTTACCTTCACCTGTTCTCATTTCAGCAATTCGTCCTTGGTGAAGAACAATACCACCAATAATCTGCACAGGGAAATGACGCATATTAAGAACACGTGCAGAAGCCTCACGACAAGTTGCAAATGCTTCTGGCAAAATATCGTCAAGAGTTTCACCATTTTTAAGGCGTTCTTTAAATTCTCCTGTTTTTGCCTGAAGTTCTGCATCTGTTAATTTTTTATATTCTTCTTCAAGTGCAAGAACTTTCTTTTGTATTGGAATTATTCTTTTAACTTCGCGTGAAGAATAATCACCAAAAAGTTTTTTAAACAAAGACATTTATATCTATCCTTTCAGGGTTTTAGTCATACTTTTGATATTTTCATATAAATACCCATTATGTTAGTAAGATTATACCACATAATTTCTCAAAAATCATTAATTTTTTGTGAAAATTTCAGTATTTTTCCTTGATTTACCTACATTTTTTTGGTATTCTTATAATGTATAATAGTTTTCGGTCACGATATACGAAAATTTCCATATAAGGAGGAACGAAAAATGACTGATTCAAGAACACTCGCTTACATAAATATGTATGCAGTGCTTGGCACTTTGGAAAATCTTTGTGAACTTGACGATAAGGCAAAAGAAATCATTTCTACTATTGAAAAACCAATTTCTGTTGCTTTTGATGTTAAGAATGGTCCAAGTGCAACACTTACATTCTCTAAAAATGGTTGCCGTATGGATGATGGCGTAAAAGCTGATTGCGACATCAAAATTCCAGTTGCTAACTGCGACAAGTTCAACGGAATTATCGACGGTAAGGTAACACCAATTCCAACAAAGGGCCTTACAAAGGTGAACTTCCTTCTCAAAACCTTTACAGCTCTTACTGACAGACTTACAGAAGTTATGAGACCTTCAGAAGAAGCTCTTAAAGATATGGACTTCTTCCGTCTTAACACTCTCTGCACATTCTACACAGTAGCAGTTGCTATTTCACAGATTGGTAACCAAGATGCTATTGGTAAATTCAGTGCATCAAACGTTGTTGATGGTGATATTCAGATTGGCATTACAAATGAAGTTTATGCTACAATCCGTGTAAAAGACCATCATATGGTTACTATTAAACAAGCTCCTGAAAAGCCACGTGCAATTATGGAATTTTGTGATATTCCTCTTGCAAATGCACTTTTCGCAGGTACAGTTAACTCAATCGACCATGTTGGTAACGGTAATATCACAATCCGTGGCCTTATCTCAATGGTAGACAACGTTAACCGTATTCTTGACAGAGTTGGCTTATACTTAGCATAAGGAGGTAAACAGAAATGAGTAAATTCCCAACATTTGACACAACTAAAAGCCGTGCAATGTTTGAACAGGCATCAAAGGTTATTCCTGGCGGTATCTATGGACACTTAGGCCCTGCAGAAGGTCAGTGGATTCCTGTTAACAGATGGCCATCTTTCTCAGAAAAAGCTCAAGGTTCATATTTCTGGGACGTTGACGGCAATAAATATATCGACTATATGTGCGCTTATGGTCCTAACGTTTTAGGTTACAATGACCCTGATGTTGACGCTGCTGCACAGGCACAGCTTAAACTCGGCAACTGCGTTACTGCACCTGGCAAAGTTATGGTTGAATGCGCAGAAACACTTGTTGATACAGTAGCATGTGCTGACTGGGCATTCTTCTGCAAGAATGGTTCAGACACAACAACTCTTGCTACAATGGCAGCACGTGCACATACACACAAAAAGAAGATTATCTTCTTAAAATACTACTACCACGGAGATTTCCCATGGGCACAGAAAATTGACTACCCAGGTATTACTCCAGAAGACGTTGCTAACAACATCATCTGCCCTTGGTGGGATTTAGATGCACTTCAGAAGGCATATGATGATAACAATGGTGATATCGCAGGTCTTATTGCTCAGCCATATGACCACGGTAACTTCAAAGATAACGAAGTTGCTTCAAAAGAATATTGGCAGGCAGTTCGTAAATGGTGTGACGACCATGGTGTTGTTCTTATCATTGACGACGTTCGTGCTGGTTTCCGTCTTGACCTTGCAGGTAGTGACCACTACTACGGCTTCAAAGCAGACCTTATCTGCTTCTGTAAAGCTCTTGCAAACGGCTACAATATGTCAGCACTTTGCGGTGGTGAACATATGAAAGCTACTGTTTCAGGTATTACATACACAGGTTCATACTGGATGAGTGCAGTACCATTTGCAGCTTGCGTTGCTTGTATTAACAAGATGAAAGCTCTTGATACACCAACAATGTTCCGTAGAATGGGTATTCAGCTTACAGATGGTCTTAAAGCTGCTGGTGCTGAACACGGTTTTGACCTTAAAGTTTCAGGTGAACCTGCACTCTTCTATTTAAGAATAGCTAATGATGATAACCTTATGCTTCATCAGGAATGGGTTGCAGAATGTGTTAACCGCGGTTTGTTTATCACATCTCACCACAACCACTTCATTAACGCTTCTCTTACAGAAGATGATATTAAGAAGTCTATTGAAATTGCAGAAGATGCATTCTCAGTAGTTGCTAAGAATCACCCTGAACTTAGATAATTCAACAAATCATAGCGGGGTGGGGACCCCGCTTCTAATAAAAATTTTCTTGGAGGGAAAATTATGGCTAATTTATCAAAAGCAGAATGGCTTGCACTCGAAAAGAAAGCCCTTGAACTCCGTAAACTCTGCGTTCAGACAACAGTTTGGGCAGGTAGCGGACACTTTGGTGGCGGTATGAGTGTTATGGACCTTCTCACTGTTCTTTATCACAAATATCTCAACATTAAAGTTGAAGACCCAAAATGGGATGACCGTGACAGATTTATTCTTTCAAAAGGTCATGCAGCTATCGCTTATGCTCCTGTTCTTTGCGACAAAGGCTTCAATGATGTTGAAATGCTTAAATCATTCAACCTTTCAGGTTCAAAAATGGGTATGCACCTTGACTCAAATAAAGTTGTAGGCGTTGACGCTTCAACAGGTTCTCTTGGTCATGGTCCATCAATCGCAGCAGGTACAGCACTTGCAGCAAGACTTCAGAATAAAGATTTCCTTACATACGTAGTTACTGGTGACGGTGAGCTTGACGAAGGTTCATGTTGGGAAGGCTTTATGACAATCAACCACTATAACCTTTCTAACTGTATCGTATTCATCGACAGAAACCACAACATGATTGACGGTAACACAGAAGATGTTAAGAAGCTTGAACCACTTGCTGACAAAATGACAGCATTTGGCTTCAACACAATCGTTGTTGACGGTAACAACATTGGTGAACTTTGTGACGCTATTGATGTTGCTATTGAAAGAGCAAAAACACCTCAGGCTCCTACATGTATTCTTATGGATACAAAGAAAGGCGCTGGTATCAAGTCAATCGAAGGCGACTACACATGGCACTATGGTGCTATCGACGATGCACTCTTTGAAAAGTTCAATAACGAACTTGATGCTGACTATGCAGCAAGAGTTGCAAGAGCAGAAAAGGAGGGTAAATAATTATGGCAGGCGGATTTGTTTATACAGCAGTTGACCAGACTGCACTTTCTACAGCAGAAATTTACGGTAAGGCACTTGCCGACATTATTTTAAGAGACCCTAAGGTTGTTGCTATTACAGCTGACCTTGCAAAATCAACAAAACTTGGTGACGTTCTTAAGGTTTGTCCTGAAAGAGTTATCAACGTTGGTATTGCAGAACAGGATATGTTCGGTGTTGCAGCAGGTATGGCAAGAGCAGGTATGATTCCATTCCTTTCAGGCTTCTCTGCTTTCACATCAATGCGTGCTTGTGACCAGCTTCACACAGACATCTGCTATCAGAATGTTAACGCAAAAATTATTGCTACTCACTCAGGTACATCTTTCGGTCAGGCTGGTTCTACTCACCACGCTATTACTGACCTTGCAATTACAAGAGCAATGCCTAATCTTACAGTTATCGTTCCTGCTGACGGTTTTGAAACAGCAAACGCAGTTAACGCTGCTTATGATAACTTTGGCCCATACTACATCCGTATCAACCGTGGTTTTGACCGTGTTCTTTATGAAAATCAGGATTACGGCTTTGAAGTTGGTAAGGCAGTAGAAGTTCACGAAGGTACAGATATCACAGTTATCGCTTGTGGTTCTTGTGTATTCCAGGCTCGTGAAGCTGCTAAATTCCTTAAGAATGCTGATGGACTTTCAGTTCGCGTTCTTAATATGCATACAATCAGCCCAATCGACGTTGAGGCTATTCAGAAAGCAATTTCTGATACAAGAAGAATTATCACAGTTGAAGACCATCTTGTTACTGGCGGTCTTGGTTCAGCAGTTGCTGAAGTTATGGCTCAGTACGGTAAGGGCTGCGCGTTCAAGATGCTCGGTCATAAGGGCTTCGCTATGGTTGGTCTTCAGGAAGATATTATGTCAGACGCTGGCATTGATTCTAACGGTATTATTTCTGCAGTTCGCGAAATGATGAACGCAGACTTTGAAGAAGACGATAACTGGGACGACGAAGTATAATTCGCTTCATTGTTCAGAAAGAGAGTTGATAATATGCACGAACAAAAAGAACTTTATGCATCAAAAATATTTTTCAATGCTGCATTGCCTCTTTTGAAAGTTATTGCTACTGATGTTCCATCTCTTAAAGCTCAGTTTGACAAGCTCACAACTGTTTTACAGGTTAGTGCACTTGACCCTGAAGCTCCAGAGGGCAAATATGCAACACATTTCATCATCACAGAGGGCGAATGGCAAACAAAGCTTAACGCTGCTCACGAAGCTCCTGATGTTGAACTTGAATTCAAAAGTATTGAAGCAATGAATGGCTTCTTCAAGGGCAAAATTGGTCCTGCTACACTTCCTAAAATGAAGGGTGTATTCAAGAATTTCGCAGCATTTAAAGCAATGCTTATGACACTTCTTAAGCTTTCAGACCTTACAGGTGCTACACAGCCACCAAAGGATGAAGAAACAAAAACTCTTATGGTTAAATGCTTCTTCTATCTCCTTTCAAGCGGTATCAGCCAGCTTAACAAAATGGGTCATACAGAAATTAAAGACTGGACTTCAAAGAGCCCTGACCGTGTTTATGCTTTTGCAGTTGACGGTCATCCTGAAGTTTCTGCTTTCATCCGTATTAAAGCAGGTAAATCAAGAGCAGGTCGTGGCGAATACAAGAGAGCAATGCCTTTCTTCACACTTCGTTTCAACAACCTTGATTCTGCACTCGGTATTCTCTTGAGTATCGACGATATGCTTGAAG